>JAFYRK010000150.1 GCA_017559545.1 Bacteroidales bacterium | reverse complement strand
GAGCCGGTGGTGAGAATTGAACTCACGACCTCTTCCTTACCAAGGAAGCGCTCTACCCCTGAGCTACACTGGCGTAGTTGGAGCGGAAGACGAGGTTCGAACCCGCGACCCTCAGCTTGGAAGGCTGATGCTCTACCGACTGAGCTACTTCCGCAATTATGTTTCAAAATTGCAATTTCACAAAATTGCTCTCTCAAAACAAAAGCCCGATCATCAAGTCTATCGGGCTCCTGGTGGGAGAAGATGGATTCGAACCACCGAAGGTATAAACCAGCAGATTTACAGTCTGCCCCATTTGGCCACTCTGGTATTCTCCCAAAATTCTTTAAGAACTTTGAGCCGATGGAGGGAATCGAACCCACGACCCCGAGATTACAAATCACGTGCTCTGGCCAACTGAGCTACATCGGCAATATTGTTTGTCCCATTTGAAAACTCATTCAGAAAACTTGTTTTCGTAATGGGATTGCAAAGGTATGCAATATTTTTAATTCTGCAAAACTTTTCAATCTTTTTTTTATTTTTTTTGCTTTTCCTGCAAAATTACCTCTAAAATGCCCTCTGCTGTCAGACCACACTCCTGCCTAAGTTCCTTCTGAGTACCCTGCTGCACATATCTGTCAGGGATTCCAATCGATCTTACCGGGATTGGATTCTCCTGAGCCGACATGAATTCTGCAACCTGGCCATAAAGACCACCGAGAACCGTTCCGTCTTCCACTGTCACTACCCTGCTGTAATTCTCATATACTTCCTTGAGGAGTTCCTGATCAACCGGCTTTATATACCTTATATTATATATAGCAGGAGACCATCCAGTCTGTGTCTTCAACTGTTCAGCCGCCTCAAGCGCTCTGTAAGCGAACGGTCCGGCAGCAATAACAGCTATTTCCGTTCCTTCCGCGAGCTTTTCGCCTTTACCTGCCGGCAGGGCTTCGTATGGGGCCTCACGCCACTCAACTCCCTCTCCATATCCACGTGGATACCTTATTATATAAGGACCACCTTCTGCAATCATTGCAGAATACATCATATTCTTGAGTTCCAGTTCATCCTTCGGAGCGGCTATCACGGTTCCAGGGATGCTGCGGTATATCGACATGTCATAACAACCATGGTGTGTTGCACCATCCTCTCCTACAAGTCCTCCTCTGTCAAGACAGAGCACGACTGGAAGATTCTGAAGAGCCACGTCGTGGAAGATCTGGTCGAATGCACGCATTGAGAAAGAGGAATATATGTTGCAGAACGGCTTCATACCTCCTGCTGCAAGGGCAGCAGCAAATGTCACCGCATGTTCTTCTTCAATACCGACATCATAGAATCTTCCAGGTATCTCCTTGGCCAGCTTATTCATTCCGCAACCCGAAGCCATAGCCGGGGTCACGCCGACAATCCTGTCATTTGACCTTGCAAGATCCAGAAGAACCTCACCGAAAACATCCTGATAACGACTTCGTCCTTTTGCTCCTTCATATCTCTCGCCGGTTTCAGGATCAAATGTTCCCGGAGCATGCCACACAGTCTGGTCTGCCTCTGCGGGAGCATAACCCTTACCTTTCTTTGTCAGCGTATGGAGAATGAGAGGGCCATTCATCTGCTTAAGCTTCTTCAGCGTATCAATCACCTGCTCCACATCATTTCCGTCAACAGGACCGAAATATCTGAAACCGAGAGCCTGGAACAGATGTCCACCGCTGCCACGGACCAGATAGGACTTTATCGACGCAACTATCCTCTGGAGAATATTTCTGAACCTGCCTTCACCAAGACCATCCCAAACACGTTTCTTGGCCTTGTTGTATCTTGGATTCGTGGTTATCTTCAGAAGATAATTATGTATAGCTCCGACGTTACGGTCGATGGAGATATTATTGTCATTAAGTATGACAAGGATGTCAGCCTTACTTGCTCCGGCATTGTTCAGTCCCTCAAAGGCCAGACCGCCAGTCAGAGAGCCATCACCTATAACGGCGACTGACTTATGTCCGAGACCGAGCATCTTGGCTGCCTCTGCAAATCCAAGTGCCGCCGATACCGATGTCGACGAATGTCCTACTCCAAAGGCATCATATTCACTCTCCGAACGTTTGAGGAATCCGCTGATGCCGTCCTTCATCCTGTTCTTTAGGAAAGCATCGCGTCTGCCGGTTATGATCTTATGGGCATACGCCTGGTGTCCCACATCGAAAACCAGCTTATCCTCAGGTGTATCATACACATAATGCAGAGCCACGATCAGCTCAACAGCTCCAAGGCTCGGCCCCAGATGTCCTGGATTTACCGAACAACACTCGATCATATAGTGACGGATCTCCTCACAAAGCTCCCTGAGCTCGTCCATACTCAGACACTTTATGTCTGCCGGAGAGTCCACCTTGCTGAGAATTCTGTATGTTTTGTTTTCCATGAAGCCTATATCCTTTGAGTTTGCGAAGGTACTAAAAAACGCTATCTTTGCAAAGTTTATCGACTTCGCTCAAAGAAGAAGTCGATTGGAGCGAAGCGAATAATTATAATATAATATCTATGACACAGACAATCAAGAAGTATCTTAACGACAGTTTTGCTGCAAGATGGGCAGCGCTGATCCTCATTGCTTTGGCAATGTTCTTCGCGTATATGTTCGTGGACGTCATGTCTCCTTTGCAGTCTCTCATCGAGAAGACCAGAGGATGGAACGGATCAGTATTCGGAACATATGCTGCATCAGAGTATATTCTCAACGTATGTGGTTTCCTCATCCTCGCAGGTATCATCCTCGATAAGATGGGCGTACGTTTCACCGGAATCCTCTCCACCTCCCTCATGGTTATCGGAGCTGCGATCAAATACGTCGGTATCACTGAGTGGTTCCAGACAACCACATTCTGCGAGTGGCTCGGTTCATGGTGGGTGGCTCTCCCAGGCAGCGCAAAGCTTGCATGCCTCGGTTTCATGATCTTCGGCTGCGGCTGCGAGATGGCAGGTATCACAGTATCAAAGGCCATCGCAAAGTGGTTCAACGGCAAGGAGATGGCTCTAGCAATGGGTCTTGAGATGGCAATCGCACGTCTTGGCGTATTCGCAGTTCTTTCAGCTTCACCTCGTCTGGCTGAGAGATTCGGCAACATTGAGGCTCCTATCCTCTTTTGCGTTGTGCTCCTTCTCATCGGACTGATCAACTTCATCGTGTTCTCTGTAATGGACTCTAAGCTCGACAAGCAGATGGGAGTCACTGCCGGTGGCGACTCAGAGGAAGAGTTCAAGGTAAGCGACCTCGGAAAGATCTTCAGCAGCAAGATGTTCTGGTTTGTAGCCCTTCTCTGCGTTCTTTACTACTCTGCTATCTTCCCATTCCAGAGATATGCAACAAACTTCCTTGAGGTGACTCTCAACATCCCTAACACAGAGGCAGCAGACCTCTTCAGATGGTTCCCAATCCTCGCTATGTTCCTCACTCCGTTCCTCGGAGCCTTCCTCGACAACAAGGGTAAGGGTGCAACAATGCTCATGATCGGAGCGATCATCATGATCGCATGCCACCTCAGCTTCGCATTCCTGCTCCCAATGTTCCCAAGCAAGGGCTTCGCACTCATTCTTATAGTTGTTCTCGGAGTGTCATTCTCATTGGTACCTGCGGCACTTTGGCCATCGGTTCCAAAGATCATCGACCCAGTTATCCTCGGTAGCGCATACTCGCTCATATTCTGGATCCAGAACGTAGGTCTGTGCTTCGTACCGCTCATCATCGGTATCGCATTCGAGAAGACCGGAGGTTATGTAGTTCCAATGATCATCTTCGCTTCATTTGGAGTTCTCGCATTCATCATGTCATTCTTCCTGAAGGTAGAGGACAAGAAGAAGGGATACGGTCTCGAACTTCCTAACATCAAGAAATAATGTCTACCCTTATTAAAAATTTAAGGGACAGCAAGTGGGCACGCTGGATCGTTCTGGCGTGCCTTGTTGTTCCTATGTTCGCGTCATACTTCTTTGACGACATGTTCTCATCGCTTTCGGAGCTTTTCAAGAATCCTGAATGCCTGGAGCTCGGATGGAACATGGCAGACTATGGTTTCTACGCCAGCGGATACTCATTCCTCTGCATCTGGGGAGGGCTCATCGTATGCGGAGCTCTGCTTGATAAGTTCGGAGTAAGGCTCGTCGGTTCAATCTTCGTTGGAATGATGGTCGGCGGCGCGGCATTGGTGACATTTGCCATCTCTGCGGGTTTCGAACCTAAGACATCGCTGGCCATCGCATACGCCGGCTGCATGCTCTTCGGACTTGGCAGCGAGATTGCAGGCGTATCTGTGACACGATCTATCGCGAAATGGTTCAAGGGAAAGAACATGGCCTTGGCCATGGGCCTGCAGCTTGCGATTGCCAGATTCGGCACTGCGACCGCAATCCTGATTGCACCTAAGATCGTGAGCCAGAAGGCTGCAGGCGAGATCTATACACTGTCAGAGACCAACCAGCCGGCACTCATAGGATTGGCAGTGCTTGCTGTCGGAGCCATCCTGTGGGCCATTTTCGTAGCAATGGATGCAAAGTTCGACAAAGAGACCGGCGAAACCGACAAGGTTGAGACAGCAGAAGAGGACAAGTTCCGCATCAGCGACATCTGGAAAGTACTGAAGAATCCACGCTTCCTGATGATCGCTATCCTATGCGTTACATTCTACTGCTGCGTGATCAGGTTCAAGAAGTTCGGCGTATCTATCCTTCTGCCTCTGTTCGATGTCAACCTCGATATCGCCACTGTACTTCTGGCAATGATCCCATTCTTCACGATCCTCTTCACTCCCCTTTTCGGAGCGCTTGTAGACAAAGTAGGTAAAGCAACCACATGGATGGTTGTCGGTGCCGCATTAGTACTGACATCACACCTGATCATAACATTCGCCCCACAAGGAGTAGCGATATACGCATACATCGCCATCGCACTGCTCGGCATCGGATACTCGCTCGTGCCATCTGCCATGTGGCCTTCAGTGCCGAAGATCATCCCTGAGAAGAATCTAGGAACGGCATACTCGCTCATCTACTGGGTTCAGAATATGGGTATGTGGGCAGTTCCGATCTATGTTGGAAAAATCTTCACAAACACTATTACCGAGGCTGGCAACAATGCGCAGGAAATTTCAGCAGCCATCAAGGCAGAATACGTCTTCATCCTGCTCGGCATCATCGCCATCGGCGTTGCCATCATGCTCCTGAGATCATCAAGGAAGAATCCAGAGCTGGGACTTGACAGTCCTGCCAGCAAATAATCGTTCTGTTTTGACACCTCGGTCTAATTTGACCATTAAAACGTCCAAGCAGTCCTCTAAAGTAAACAAAATGAATAAAAACGGACACCTCGGTCACTTTTCTATTAAAAGTCGACCGAGGTGTTAATATATTCGCTAACGGAAATATAAACTCTATTGCATCTTTCTAAGAAAGCATTCGATAGTGTTTTCCATCAGGCAGGTGATGGTCATAGGGCCGACACCGCCTGGGACAGGAGTGATGACTGACGCCTTTGGCTCGATGGCTGCATAATCCACGTCACCGCAGAGCTTTCCGGTTTCCGGATCACGATTTACTCCAACGTCGATGACTACCGCTCCTTCTGACACCATGTCTGCTGTAACAAACTTAGGACGGCCTATGGCCACTACGAGGATCTCAGCATTACGTGTAACTGTCGGAAGATCCACTGTACGGCTGTGTGCTATAGTCACTGTAGCATTCTCGTCAAGAAGAAGCTTCGAGACAGGGAGACCTACGATGTTGCTGCGTCCGATAACCACTGCACGCTTTCCCTTGATCTCCACACCGGCAACCTTGAGCATCTTGATGATACCCTTAGGAGTGCATGGAAGAACGCAGTCCTGCTTCTGCCAGAGAGCAGCGACATTGAGAGGATGGAATCCGTCAACGTCCTTTTCCTTGGCAATTGCAGCAATCACCTTATCTTCACTTATATGTTTAGGAAGAGGAAGTTGGACAAGGATACCATCTACAGACTCGTCTGCATTAAATTCCTCTATCATACCAAGGAGCTCAGCCTCCGAGATAGTGTCAGGCTTACGGATTGTCGTATTCCTGATACCCACATACTCTGATGCCTTGGCCTTACCTGTTACGTATGATACGCTGCCCGGATCCTCACCCACAAGAATCACTACAAGGTGGGGCACACGGCCGTATTTCTCTGGAAATGTGGCAACCTGCGCCTTCATTTCGTCTTTCAGCTGAACTGAAAGTTCTTTACCAGATATAATCATGTCATTATATATTTCTCCCGGTATATCCGAGGTTATCGATTACCAATTGTCCGAGCGGAACGGCGAGGCTGGAATACCGAAATTATTGAAGATAGCTGCCTCTGACCAGTTCCTCATTCCATATCGTACTGCAACAGGAGAAGGTACTTCAGGACAAGCGACCTTTACAGATCTGCGGTCCTTCTGAAGCACTCCTACCGCCGGATAGAAGACCTTGTCCTCTCCTGCGAGTTCAAATCCTTCATATATGCCGCTGATAGGACCTATACCCAATTTACCACAGTCAAAATCAATGAATGCCGAGCCATCCTTGAACTCTATCTTTGCTGGCATCGGCGCCTTTGCATCGATACCCTTTATGCCATAGTCATTGGTAAGGGCAAGGAAAGCGAGTCGATCACCGACAGCTTTCTTGTTTGCAGGATGAATACAATCCTTTTCACCAGCATCATGGGTAGTGGCCATTCCGCTATTAGGGATAAGCGCCAATGTCTGAGCCTGGGCCCACATCATATAACCAGCATCACAGCCATTAGCATCCTTATATTTATAAGGAGCAATCTGTACAAAATAAAAAGGCATCTTATCATTGTTCCAGTACTTACGAAGCATCTTCGCAAATGCAGGCTGAAGTCTTATATACTGTTCATATCTTAAACGGTCTGTACATCCCTGATACCAAAGAAAGCCTTTAGCAGTAAAAGGTATCACACTGTGGAGCATTCCATTATAAAGGGATCCGGCACAACTCTGCGGACGATTTTCCGGCAGCTCGCCCTTTGCAAAATGCGCAAGATCAATCTCTGATGCAAACTCGGCTTCAAGCACCTCACGACTCATCCACGAACGGATTGGAGTTCCACCCCATGATACGTTTATGATACCTACCGGTATATTCAGAGTGCGATAAAGTCTATGAGCAAAGAAATATGCAGTTGCGCTTGCCTCCGCCACGCCCTCCGGATCATTTACATACCACTTCGCAGAACATGAGAATTCTTCTTTGATCGAACATGTTCTCTTAAGATTGCATGAACGGATCAGAGTTGAAGGCTTTGCATCAAGAATCAGATCTGCCGCACCGGCTGTCGGCTGAGACGGAAAGCCCTTCATAGGCATCTCCATATTCGACTGTCCTGAACATATCCAGACCTCACCGATAAGGACATTCTTCAAGGTAACCTTATCTCCATCATTGAAAGCAATCTCATATGGGCCGCCGGCAACCGGAGTTGCAACACGAGCAAACCACTTTCCATCTGCATCGGCATTGACTGTTGTCTTAGCCTTTGACCAGGTCGTAGTGATTGTAACTTTCGCGCCGGGCTCTGCCTTACCCCATAGTGCAGCATCCGTCTGCTGCTGAAGAATCATATTATCTGCAAAAATTGGCGGAAGGTCCACCTTGGCCTGAATCATATAAATCGAGCCCAGGATGGCCATACACGTAAGAAGTATCCTTTTCATCGTATAGTAAGTTTTATGTCTTGTATATTACAATACTCTCCAGCCGATGTCTCTACGATAGAAAAGGTTATCACACTCGATTGACTCTACTGCAGCAAGCGCCTTATCGTGCGCCTCCTGGAGGTCTGCGCCAAATCCTACTACCATGAGGACACGTCCGCCTGCTGTGTAATACTTGCCGTCCTTAAGGGATGTTCCCATATGGAATACACGGATATCCTCCGGAAGAGCATCAAGGCCCTTTATCTCATAACCCTTCTCGTAATCACCAGGATAGCCCTTTGATGCCATCACAAAGCCCATTGTAACCTCCTTCTTCCACTCAATCTGCGGCATTGGAGTATGATCGGCGACAGCTGAGAAGATGTCATAGATATCTGTTGCAAGGCGTGGAAGTACAACCTCTGTCTCAGGATCGCCGAAACGGCAGTTGAACTCAATCACCTTAGGTCCCTGAGGTGTCTTCATGAGACCGCCGTAAAGGACGCCGGTGAACGGACAACCCTCGGCAACCATTGCAGCGGCAGTCGGCTTCATCACATGCTCGAGCGAGAACTCGAGGTCCTCGTCAGAAATGATCGGAACCGGTGAGTATGCACCCATACCGCCTGTGTTAGGTCCCTTATCGCCCTCGTATGCACGCTTGTGATCCTGTGAGAGAGTCATAGGATAGACCTCAAGACCGTCTACGAAGCACATGAATGAGAACTCAGGTCCTGTGAGGAACTCCTCAACTACAACCTTGCCCTTTCCGAACTTGTCGTCGAGAAGCATGTCCTTGAGGGTAGCGTCAGCTTCCTCAAGAGTTTCTGGAATCACCACGCCCTTTCCGGCTGCGAGTCCGTCATACTTGAGAACTATAGGGAACGAACCCTTCTTCACATACTCGAGAGCTGCTTCATAGTCCTCAAATGTCTCGAAAGCGGCTGTAGGGATCTGATACTTTGCCATGAGCTGCTTTGCGAAGTCCTTGCTGGCCTCGATTGTAGCAGCTGCCTTTGAAGGGCCGAAGATCCTCAGACCTGCTGCCTTGAATGCATCTACAACACCTGCTGCGAGAGCCACCTCAGGGCCCACTACAGCGAGGTCTATGCCATTCTCAAGTGCAAAATTCTTGAGCCCCTCAACGTCTGTATCCTTGATTGCAACGCACTCGGCCTGGGCAGAGATACCTGCATTGCCAGGTGCGCAATAGATCTTTCCTACCTGCGGAGAACGGCTGAGAGCGTCAACGATCGCATGCTCACGTCCACCGCCACCGATTACCAATACTTTCTTCATATATACATCTGTTATGTTTACAATGTAAATCTTGTCGTCAACCTGCTGGTCTATACCATGCAAAGAGAGAACAGTCTCCATTTTAATGCTTGAAGTGGCGCATTCCTGTGCAGAGCATTGTGATGCCGCACTCGTTTGCCTTGTTTACTGAGTCTGCATCTCTCATGCTGCCGCCTGGCTGCACGATTGCCTTCACACCATACTCTGCTGCAAGAGTCACTGTGTCATCGAATGGGAAGAAACCATCCGAACCAAGAACAAGAGCCTCAGCCTTGATGTCCTTGCCTACCTCCTTAAGGGCAGCCTCAGCCTGCTCGAGAGCGATCTTAGCGGAACCGACGCGGTTCATCTGACCTGCACCCACTCCGAGAGTCGCACCGTCCTTAACCACTACGATAGCGTTTGACTTGACGTGCTTAACGATTCTCCAGGCGAAATCAAGGTCTGTGAGCTGAGCCTCTGTTGGCTGAGCCTCTGTAACACACATGTCAGCTACTACAGTCTTGGTCTCGATGTCCTGTTCCTGAACGAGGATACCACCGTTCATGCTTACGTACATGTTGTGGCCACCCTGCTCCTTACTCATGTCAACCTTGAGGAGACGGAGATTCTTCTTTGTGCAGAGAACCTCAAGAGCCTCATCTGTGAAGCTTGGAGCCATGATGATCTCGAGGAAGATCGGCTTCATGAGCTCTGCTACCTCCTTGTTGACCTCACGGTTAACAGCTACGATGCCGCCGAAGATGCTGACCTTGTCTGCCTCGTAAGCCTTCTTCCATGCATCAACCACGTCAGTTCCGATGGCTGCACCGCAAGGGTTCATATGCTTGAGACCTACGCAGAATGGAGCATCGAACTCGCGTGCGATGTTGAGAGCTGCGTTTGCGTCCTGAATGTTGTTGTATGAGAGCTCCTTACCGTTGAGCTGCTCCGCTGTTGCAAGAGAGTAAGGCACTGTGTCGAGAGTTGCATAGAACTTAGCGCTCTGGTGAGGGTTCTCACCATAACGGAGGCTCTGCTTGAGATCATACTCCAGGAAGAGCTTCTCATTAAGACCTGCTGCCTTGCGCATGTATGTAGCGATCATCATGTCGTACTGAGCAGTGTGAGTATATGCCTCTGCTGAAAGCTGAAGACGAGTCTCCTTTGTAGTGTTGCCGGTCTCACGGATCTCGGCGATGATCTTTGCATAGTTCTCCGGATTGCAGACTACTGTAACTGCGCTCCAGTTCTTAGCTGCTGAACGAAGCATTGAAGGGCCTCCGATGTCGATGTTCTCGATTGCGTCCTCCATAGTCACGTCCGGCTTTGCGATTGTCTGCTTGAAAGGATAGAGGTTCACGCACACCATGTCGATGAACTCAATGCCGTTCTCCTTAAGTTGAGCGATGTGGCTGTCGAGATCACGACGTCCAAGGAGACCTCCATGAACTTTTGGATGAAGAGTCTTTACACGGCCGTCACAGATCTCTGGGAATCCTGTGACCTCGCTGATGTTGATAACCTTAAGTCCTGCGTCCTGCAGAAGCTTCATTGTTCCTCCGGTTGCGATGATCTCCCAACCGAGCTCCACTAACTGACTTGCGAATTCTACTACGCCTGTCTTATCACTTACACTGAATAATGCTCTCATTTCAATAAATCCTTATCTATAAGTTTAACTTCAGTTCTTTTATAACCGTCGTAAATCCCTTTCCTCGGGAAAGGAACTTACCATCGCCACCTCGTGGCTCAAATGTGCCAGGTTAGTAAATAAATTCTCCGAATTCTGAACGGATGATGAGTTCCTTGGTACCTGCGCTTTCCTCAACGCGACCTACGATCTGAGCGTCAATGCCGAAACTCCTGGAGATTGCGATCACCTCCTCAGCATGCTCGGGCGAGAGGTAAACCTCCATACGATGACCCATGTTGAACACCTTGTACATCTCAGCCCAATCTGTACCGCTCTGCTCGTGGATAGTCTTGAAGAGTGGTGGCACTGGGAAGAGATTGTCCTTGACAACCTTGCAGTTGTCGCCTACGAAATGCAGGATCTTTGTCTGCGCACCGCCTGAGCAATGTACCATACCGTGGATCTCAGGTCTGAGCGCATCAAGGATCTTCTTGATCACCGGCGCATATGTACGGGTTGGTGAAAGGACGAGCTTTCCAGCATCGAGAGGCGAACCCTCTACTGCGTCAGTCAGCTTGAGACCACCGCTGTAAACGAGTTCCTCAGGAACTGCCTTGTCATAGCTCTCAGGGTATTTCTCAGCGAGGTACTTTGAGAACACATCGTGACGTGCACTTGTAAGACCGTTGCTGCCCATACCGCCATTATACTCTTTCTCGTATGTTGCCTGACCCGAAGATGCAAGACCTACGATCACATCACCCGGACGGATATTCGCATTGTCGATCACATCGCTGCGCTTCATACGGCAAGTAACTGTAGAGTCTACGATGATTGTGCGCACGAGATCACCAACATCAGCTGTCTCGCCTCCTGTAGCATAAACTCCCACACCCATCTCACGAAGTTCTGCGAGGAGTTCGTCTGTACCGTTGATGATTGCACTGATCACCTCACCTGGAACGAGGAGCTTGTTACGGCCGATTGTAGATGATACAAGGATGTTGTCAACCGCTCCAACACAGAGGAGGTCGTCGATGTTCATAATAAGAGCGTCCTGCGCAATACCCTTCCATACTGAAAGGTCGCCGGTCTCTTTCCAATAGAGATATGCGAGTGATGACTTTGTGCCGGCTCCGTCTGCATGCATGATATTGCAGTACTCTGGATCGCCACCGAGAATGTCAGGAATGATCTTGCAGAATGCTTTTGGGAAGACTCCCTTGTCAATGTTTTTGATTGCGTTGTGGACATCTTCCTTCGATGCTGAGACGCCACGCTGCATGTACCTCTGGTTGCTCATATAGGGTTCGTTTTTAATATCGCGCAAAGATAATAAAAATCCCCGTATTTTCCGCCGGCGGATAAATACGGGACTATGACTGATGCTTTCCGGCACGATAAAGCTGCCAGGAGTTGTAGATATTGTGCCAGATGCTGTAGAGACCGCCGACTATAGCTGTTTCGGGGGGCATGAAGGTATATCCCAGCCAGATGGCGAAGACTGTGTTCTTCTGTCCGAGGGACTGGCCGGCTGTGACTTGTCTGACAGCTCGTCCTCTTGCCTCGACTTCAGGATGAACGTCTGTCCTGTGAGGCTTATACCGGACACCGACATACCTGCCTGCAGCAAACTGGAATACACAGCACAGAAGTGAAATGACTGACATAGCCGCAAGCAGCCACCATGACATCTCACTGTTGGCCACAGCCTTGGTAGTCACCGCAATGGCAAGAACCAAAGCCACAACCCATATATTGAAAGGAAGATCCTGCCACTGGAGAAGTTTCTGATGCACACGAGGCATGAGATATCGGACAAGCCATGCGCAGAAGCATGGAAGGATCAGCAACGGAAGCACCTTGGCCAATATGAGATTGAAGGCATTCCAGAAATCCATACCGCCCATCGGTTGAATCAGAGGCACAATCAGAGGTACAAGAACAGCAGCCAAGATATTGATCAGAACAATATATGTCGTGATACCTGCCACATCTCCTCCAAGTTTACGGGTCACTACTGCTGCCGCCGTAGCTGTCGGGCAGATCATACATAACATTGCACTCTCTATCAAGACTTCAGCATCTGAACCCACGCCTGGCCAATGTTTACCAATAAGCACAATGGCAAAACCCAGCAACGTGAATATTCCGCCCTGGATCAGCAGCAGCCACCAATGCCACCTGTGAGGTTTCAGATCCTTCGGCTCTATGCGACAGAAAGTCAGAAAAAGCATCAGAAAGATCAGCAGTGGCTGAACGACACTGAGAATCCTCTCAAGATAAGGACCGGCCATGTGTATCGGCTCAGGCATGACATGATATAAAAGATAACTGGATGCTCCCGTCACCATTGCGATGGGAAGCATCCAGTTTCTAATTGTTTTCCTAATGTCCATCTGATTCCTGGCCATACCCGGAAGACTGATTATTCTTCGTAGAGACTTGTCGGATACTTATGGTTGAAGCATGCGAGGCAGAGGTCGTCGCGCTTGCCGGCTGCAAGCATACCCTCATGCGAGAGGAATGCAAGTGAGTCAGCGTCGATGAGCTTGCAGACCTGCTCCACCGAGTTGCTGTTGCTTATGAGTTCCTGTGGAGTATGAACATCCACACCGTAGTAGCATGTGTACTTGAGCGGAGCACTGGCAATACGTACGTGCACTTCTGCAGCACCTGCCTCACGAAGCATCTTCACTATCTTGAGCGATGTCGTTCCGCGAACGATGGAGTCATCCACAAGGACGATTCTCTTACCCTTCACGATGGTCTTTACTGGAGAAAGCTTCATCTTCACGCCCTTCTCACGGAGAGACTGGGTAGGAAGAATGAATGTACGTCCTACATACTTGCTCTTGATAAGTCCCATTTCATATGGCAGACCACTTGCCTCCGCATAACCCTGCGCAGCACTGAGGCTGGAATCAGGTACACCGATTACGATGTCAGCATCAACTGGAGACTCACGGAAAAGAATCCTTCCAGACTCTTTTCTGTAATTATGAACATTACATCCCTCTATGTCACTGTCAGGACGTGCGAAGTATACAAACTCCATTGCGCACATTGCATGGCGCTCTGGCTGTGCGTAGAACTGGCTGCGAATGCCGTGATGGTCAATAGAAACAATCTCGCCCGGCTCCACATCACGGATATACTCCGCTCCGAGAACATCGAAGGCACATGTCTCGCTGGCAACCACGTATCCGTCGCCAAGTTTACCGATAGCGAGAGGATGGAAGCCGTATTTGTCACGGCTCGCATAGATACGGCGGCCTGTCATCACCACGAAAGCGAATGCACCGTCAAGCATGTTGAGTGCATTCTTAAGAGAATGGATACGAGGCTGATCCTTGTCGATTCCCTGTTTCTTGATAAGGTGTGCAAGAACTTCTGCGTCAGAGTTTGACTGGAAGAGACTACCCTTATCCTCGAGATCATTGCGAAGCTGACGATAATTCACGATCTGGCCGTTGTTCGCAAGCGCAAAGTCACCGGAGTTATGATGGAAGAGGAACGGCTGAAGGTTTTCTGTACCTTTACAGCCTGCATTGCTGTAGCGGACATGGCCGATAGCCATCTTGCCTGGAAGTTTGGCAATCCTCTGCTCGTTAAAGACTTCGCTTACGAGACCGTCACCCTTTACCCTATGAAATTCACCTCCTGCGTCAACTGTCACGATACCGCAACCCTGCTGACCTCTATGCTGAAGGGCGTGCAGGCCATAATAAGCAAGGCCTGCAGCATCCTCAACACCATAGATTCCAAGCACACCACACTCGTGGTGGAGCTTGTCATCTCTATATTTGTTACAATTACACATTTTGTTCGTTTTAATATTATATTGTATGACATATGTATGGAAGTGACATTTTGCCACCCTCTCGAGCGATTAGCAAACAGCCCGGTGGGCTTTTGCAGCGAGAAGCCTGCGACAGCAGGGCTTAGGGAGGGGGTCACTGGAATACATTGTCATACAATCTTTATTACTCTCCTCTGAAGTAAGCTACCGCATTGAGGAAGAGCGGCTGCTCACGAGTATCGTCATCAATGTTCTTGAAGAGGTTCTCCTCAAAGCGCTCGGTATGACCCATCTTTCCGAGGATCTGACCGTTCTTGCTGATGATACCCTCGATTGCATAGTATGATCCATTAGGGTTGTATGGAGACTCCATTGTAGGTTCCTCCTCAAGTGGATCCACATACTGGAATGCAACCTGACCGTTTGCGAAGAGTTCCTTAGCAAACTCTTCATTCACGACAAACTTACCCTCACCGTGGCTCACTGCGATAGTGTGGAGGTCGCCGATAGCGAAATCCTTGAGCCATGGAGAATTTGTTGTGCCGACACGTGTTGTCACCATCTGCGAGATGTGACGGTTGATGTCGTTACGGAAGAGTGTAGGGCTGTCCTTAGTCACCTGACCGAGGCGTCCGTATGGAAGAAGACCTGACTTCACGAGAGCCTGGAATCCGTTACAGATACCAAGGATAAGTCCACCACGATCAATGAGAGCATGGATTGCATCAGCGATATCCTTGTTATTAAGAACGTTAGCTATGAACTTACCGCTTCCATCCGGTTCGTCACCTGCAGAGAATCCACCGCAGAGCATGAGAATATGACACTCATCGATATTCTTCTTCATCTCAGCAATCGACCTGAAGATATCGTCTTCTGTAAGGTTGCAGAACACACTCATGCGTACCTCAGCGCCGGCATTTCTCCAAGCCTTGGCTGAATCGTAATCACAGTTTGTACCAGGGAATACAGGGAGATATGCGATAGGCTTCTCAACCGGATCGCCCTTGTACTTCATCTCTGATCTCTTGACCTTGAGCGGCTTCACATTCTCCATTCCTGCAGGAACAAGCTTCTTGTGGTATGCCTCGGCTGTGTCTGGGTAAACCTCGGCGAACTTGGCACCATTGACTGCCATGAGCTCGAAGATGTCGAACTTGGTACCGTTGATTGTGAGTTCACTCTCCTCTCCATCAGTCACCTCACCGATGAGGATTGCGTCAGGATAGTCGAGCACATCCTCAGCCTCAACGAGGATAGAACCATAGCCATAGTTGAAGAGTTCCTTCTCGTCAACCTTTATCTTTGCGTCAAGACCGTTACCGAATGACATCTTACAGATAGCCTCTGCCAAGCCTCCGAAACCGAGAGCATAACCTGACACGATGTTTCCTTCCTGGATCTGCTCGTGAACATATGCCCAGTTAGCCTTAAGCTGCTCTACATCAGGCATATAGTTAGCCTCTGGTGTATGCTTGATGAGATACAGTTTGTTGCCCTCATACTTAAGTTCAGGAGAGATAACCTGACCTGCATCAACGGTTGTGATACCGAATGCCATGAGCATCGGTGGTACATTGATGTTCTCGAATGTACCGCTCATGGAGTCCTTGCCACCGATTGAAGGAAGACCGAACTCAACCTGCATCTTGAGGGCTCCAAGGAGGGCCGAAAGCGGCTTACCCCAAGACTTGCGGTCTGTCATGCGCTCGAAATACTCCTGATATGAGAAACGCATCTTCTCGTATGAAGCACCTGCTGCCACCACCTTTGCACAAGCCTCAACCACTGCATATGCCGCACCATGATATGGGCTCCAGCTTGCGATGAACGGGTTGTATCCGAATGCCATGATAGACGCAGTATCTGTATATCCGTCTGTAGGGAGCTTCTGCACTGAAACCTGAGTCTCAGTTGTCTGAAGCATACCTCCGAACGGCATGAGAACAGTCGAACGTCCGATTGTCGAGTCAAACATCTCGATAAGACCCTTCTGTGAAGTCACGTTAGGATCCTGGAGGTTATAGAATACCTTGTCCTTGAGAGTATTGCCCTGTACTGTGCGCTCAAATGGATTCTTATCTTCAACCGCACCTACAGTAGCCTTTGCATAGTGCTTAGCTCCCGCACTGTCGATGAACTCGCGCGAAAGATCAACAATCACCTTGTCTCCATAGAACATACGCATGCGCTTTCTGTCGGTTACGTCAGCGACATGGGTCACCTCAACGTTCTCGCTTGCGCAATATGCCATCATGGCCTCCTTGTCCTTTGCCTCGATGACAACTGACATACGCTCCTGAGACTCGCTGATGGCGAGCTCTGTAGAGTTCAGTCCGTTGTACTTCACCGGCACACGGTCAAGGTATATGTCAAGACCCTCGGTAAGCTCGCCGATTGCCACGCTGACACCGCCGGCACCGAAGTCGTTAGATTTCTTGATGAGCTTTGTCACCTCGGGACGGCGGAAAAGCCTCTGGAGTTTTCTCTCCTCAGGTGCATTACCCTTCTGAACCTCACTTCCACAAGTCTCGAGAGACTCCTCAGTGTGCTCCTTGGATGAACCTGTTGCTCCGCCGACTCCGTCGCGGCCTGTGCGGCCACCCATCAGGAGAACAACATCTCCTGGAGCAGGGCTCTCGCGACGTACGCTGTCAGCCTTCACCGCTCCTACTACAGCACCAACTTCAAGACGCTTTGCAACATAACCCTCGTGGTAAACCTCACGTACATGAGTTGTTGCGAGACCGATCTGATTACCGTAGCTTGAGTAACCGTGAGCGGCCTTGCGGCTGATGATGCTCTGCGGAAGCTTACCCGGCATTGTATCGGCTACAGGGAGATAGATATCACCTGCACCTGTAACACGCATAGCCTGGTAAACATATGCACGACCAGAGAGCGGGTCACGGATGGCACCGCCAAGGCATGTTGCAGCACCACCAAAAGGCTCGATTTCAGTAGGGTGGTTGTGAGTCTCGTTCTTGAACTGAAGAAGCCATTTCTCAGTAGTCATCTCACCCTCGTCGTTTACGATATCCACGTCAACATAAATGCTGCATGCATTATTCTCCTCACTGACTTCCATATCGTCAAGAAGGCCCTTTGCCTTGAGGTAACGGGCACCGATGCATGCTATATCCATGAGATTGACATCCTTGTTCTCACGTCCGAGCTCCTGACGAATTTTAAGGTAGAGATTCAATGTGCCCTGAATCTCTCCCTTGAGGAATGATTCCTCAACGTTGATATCCTCAAGCTCAGTAGTGAATGTTGTGTGACGACAGTGGTCACTCCAGTATGTATCGAGAATGCGGAGCTCTGTCTCTGACGGGTCACGACCTTCAGCCTTGAAGTAGTTCACTACCTCGCGAAGGTCATCTGCGTTCATAGCAAGACCCATCTTCTTGCAATATGGAGCAAGCTCCTCTTCTGTCAATGCAGTCAGACCTACGAGAACAGGAACCGGAGTAACCTCTGGCTGCTCAAGGGCTGTGAGCTTCGAGAGATCCTTCTCACGAGACTCAACTGCGTTGATGTAATATTTCTTGATTTTAGCGATCACCTCATCTGTCGTATCTGCAGGAAGAATGATGAGCTTCGAGCTCTTGATGCTTACCTTTGCTGTCGGATCGATGAGACGGACACAGTCCACAGCTGACGCTGCGCGCTGGTCGAACTGGCCTGGAAGGTACTCCACGGCGATGTATTTTGCACCTGACAAGTCACACTCGTCAGTCACGCTGTCTGTAACGATCTCTCCGAACACGCTGTAGCGGCTCTTCTCGAGGAGTTCATGCGAGAATCCGAAAAGGTCGTACACGTTAAGAAGACGCAATGTCTCAAGATCAAGCTGAAGGTTCTCGTTCAGCTCGCTCTGAAGGCTGCGCGCTTCCACCTGAAATTCAGGATACTTTTCTACGTAAATGCGATAGTTGCTCATATGTTGTAGTTGATTGCTTCGTTAGATTGTTGCGTCAAGCACCTTCTGTGTCTGCTCTGCCCTGAAAGCGTCAAGCTTTGCTGAGAGCTCCGCATCTGTAAGAGCAAGAATCTGAGCAGCGAAAAGACCTGCATTCTTTGCTCCGTTGATAGCCATTGTAGCTACAGGGATACCTGCCGGCATCTGAACGATCGAAAGGAGAGAATCCATTCCACCGAGAGCCTTAGTCTGGATTGGAACACCGATTACCGGAACTGTGGTCATACCTGCCACAACACCTGCTACGTGCGCAGCTCCACCTGCTCCGGCGATGATGGCTCCGATGCCGTTTGCCTTTGCAGACTTTGCGAACTCACACATCAGGTCTGGAGTCCTGTGTGCACTGATTACCCTTTTAACAACCTCTACCCCGAAACCCTCGAGGACATTGATTGCCTGTGACATGATCTCCAGGTCACTGGTCGATCCCATGATTACTGCTACTTTCATATTTTCTAACGTTGTATGATTTATTTTAATCTTTGTTTCTCTTGTGGCGGTGGTAAGGTTGGGCAGAAATATGAAAATATGTCCACGTTACCTTTCCCCTAAATACCCGGGATTTAGTCTCTCTTGTGGTGGTAAGGTTGTTTTGACGCCCAAACCACCAAACTATTCCACCAATCTACAAAGGTAATGAATTTTTCAACACACGCAACGCACGCGCACGTAAGAAGCAGATAAAAAAAGTTGACCCTATGGATTCATAAGGTCAACATTTACAAAGCCGTTGATCTCTTGCATCAACTCTACCGATGCGAGGGATTTTCTTTTTATTTCTTCTGAGGCATCAGGAGCTTCAGCAGCCGCCCGGTATAGGTTAATCGCCTCACCAAAGCGGCTATTGCGTCTCAATTCCTCTGCCTGTTCAAGTAATTCGCGCGCTGTCATTATACAAGTCCAGAGAAGCCCATGAATGCCATCGCAAGGATGCCAGCAGTGACAAGAGCGATTGGAATACCCTTGAATGCCTTAGGTACATCGTTGAGCGAAAGCTGTTCGCGGAGTCCTGCGAAAAGAACCATAGCAAGGCCGAAACCGAGCGAAGTCGCGAATGCATATACAGTTGCCTCGCCGAGATTGAACATACCGTTTGCTGCGGCAGCGAAAGGAGATGACTTCTGCACAACAGTCAAAGCGACACCAAGAACGGCACAGTTAGTTGTAATCAGCGGAAGGAAGATACCCAGAGAAGCGTACAGCGCAGGGCTGATCTTCTTAAGGACGATCTCCACCATCTGCACGAGAGCAGCGATCACGAGAATGAACGAAATGGTCTGGAGGAACTCGAGTCCGAGCTTGACAAGAAGCGTGTTCAGAAGATAAGTCACCACTGTAGCGAGGGTAATGACGAAGCACACAGCCATCGACATACCGGTTGCAGTGCTGAGCTTATTCGAAACTCCGAGGAAAGGACAGACTCCGAGGAACTGCGACAACAGGATATTGTTTACAAATATCGCTGAGATGATGATAAGTAAATATTCTACCATAACAATTTCTCCTACAATTAATTACTCCGCCTTTTTCGAAGTGAGTTTCCTAAAGATCACGATAAGGTAGCCAAGTGCAAGAAAGGCTCCCGGAGCAAGTACGAATGCGAGGATACCATCACCCTCGATGAACTTGAAACCGAATGCTGAACCGCTTCCGAGAATTTCACGCACGAGACCGAGAAGGGTAAGGGACATAGTGAAACCAAGTCCGATACCGATACCGTCAAGCGCAGAATCAACTACGCTATTCTTATTGGCAAAAGCCTCTGCTCGTCCAAGCACGATACAGTTTACCACAATGAGCGGAATGAACAGACCGAGAGTCTCGTACACATCCGGAACGTAAGCCTGCATGATGAACTGAAGCAGGGTCACGAAAGTTGCGATCACTACGATGTAAGCAGGGATACGCACCTTATCAGGGATATATGCAGCGATAGCTGAGATCACAATGTTCGAGAGGATGAGGACGAACATTGTGGCAAGTCCCATGCTCATACCGTTGATAGCCGAAGTGGTTGTGGCCAATGTAGGACACATACCCAGAAGAAGAACGAAAGTAGGGTTCTCCTTGATAAGGCCTTTAGTTATAAGTTGAAATTTTCCCATTGTTTACTCCTCCATGTTGTTAAGTGGCATAGGGGTCTGAGCAATAGTCTCAAAGACCTTGACTGCAAGAGCGAGGCCATCAGCGTATGCACGCGAAGTGATTGTTGACGCTGTGATTGCATCCACATCACCGCCATCCTTCCTGACAGCAAGCGTCTTCTCAACAGGATTGAATCCCTTGAACTGAGCCGAGAATGCCGGTTCGACACACTTGGCGCCGAGACCTGGAGTCTCAGCCTGCGAAAGCACCTTTGTATTCCAGATGACACCGTTCACATCAAAGCCAACCTTGATTGCGATAGGGCCACCGAAGCCGACAGGAGCCACATTGATTGCACATCCTACAGTGTTGCCCGCCTCATCGTAAGCGAGGTTATAGGTATATGACGTACCTTCGAACTCCACTGTTCTTTCCTCCTCGACTACAGCCGCAGTCTCAGGAAGGACCTCCATGATAGCCGCCTCGTTCTTAGCCTTTGCCGCAGCATCGATAGGCTCCTTTGTAAGAGCATACACACCTGCGAGCAAGCCTGAACACACGAGACAGATGACAAGCAGACAAAGGCTCATATTCTTGAATGTTGACTGTACTGCCATAGCTTATGCCCTCCCGTATTTCTTAGCGTGGAACCACTTGTTGAGAAGAGGAACCACAGAGTTCATGATAAGAATAGCGAATGACACTCCCTCAGGATATGCTCCGAAGTAACGGATAAGCATTGTGATCACACCGATGCCGATACCGAACACTACACCACCCATGTTACTCATAGGAGAAGTCACATAGTCGGTTGCCATGAAGATCGAACCGAGAAGGAGACCACCGGTAAGGAGATTGAAAAGAGGGTCAGTATACTCAGCTGGGTTGATAGCCCAGAAGATGCCTGAGAACACTGCCACAGTCGCCAGGATCGAAAGTGTAATATATGGACGGATCACTCTGCGGACAAGGAGATAGATGAATCCCGCAATAAGGGCAAGAGCTGAAAGCTCACCAGCAGAACCTCCGATATTACAGAACAGCATATCCATGTAATCCATGCTCTCGATGGCAGCTACGCCGCCTTCCTTAGCGATTCCGAGTGGAGTGGCACCTGTGAATGCATCGAAATTACCGATGAATCCGTTTGGCTTAGCCCAATCTGTCATGTAGGTTGGGAATGAGATCAGAAGGAACACACGGCCTACGAGGGCTGGGTTGAACAAATTCTGACCGAGACCGCCGAATGTCATCTTAGCGACTCCGACAGCCACAACTGCACCGATGAACACAACCCACCAAGGTGTAGAAGCCGGAAGGTTGAGTGCAAGAAGAATACCTGTCACAGCTGCTGACCAATCGCATACTGTGCATAGCTTCTTCAACAGATATTTTGTGATAAGATACTCCAGCAGAATGCATGAAGCAACGCTCACTCCGAGAACCAGAAGTTCTGACCATCCGTAGCAAAGGACAGACACAACCACTGCAGGAAGAAGAGCGATCACAACATCACGCATCAGACTCTTTGTAGAAGTCTTTGTATGAAGATGCGGTGACGGTGAAACTAATATTTTATCCATTGTATTCTTATTTTCTAGTTCTGATAATCTTGATTACGTCACCCTTGGCAAGACGGATGATATCCAGCAGAGGGATATTTGCAGGGCAGCTGTATAGACAGCATCCGCACTCAATGCAGTCCTGAACCGCATTATCCTCAAGCTCGTCGAACATGTTATTACGAGCATACTTTTGAAGAAGGAACGGCTCAAGTCCCATAGGACACGCCTCCGCACACTTGCCGCAACGGATACAAGCCGACTCGACACCGCGCACTGTCTGCTCTGCAGTCAGATAAAGCAGCGACGACGAACCCTTGACAGTAGTAGCATCGAGGTTAGCTATCGCCTTACCCATCATAGGACCACCGCTGACAATCTTGGCAGCAGCCTCTGGAACACCGCCTGCATACTCGGCGATGTAAGACAACGGCATACCAATGCGGAACTTGTAGTTATGCTGGTTCTCCATAGGGAGGCAGTCGCCTGTGATGGTCATCACGTTTGTGATAAGAGGCATATTCTTCTGAACCGCCTCATATACAGCGAGCGAAGTGGCAACGTTCTGAACTACGGCTCCTACGTCGATAGGAAGACCCATAGACTTCACCTGACGCTTCATGACAGCATCGATAAGCTGCTTCTCACCACCCTGCGGATATTTCTTCTTGAGAGTCATCACAGAGATACCGTCATAGCCCTTTGCAGTCTTCTGGAGCTCTGCTACCGCCGCAGTCATGGCCTTGATAGCCTCTGGCTTGTTCTCCTCAATACCGATGACAGCAGGACATCCGCCAAGAACCTGCTTCATGATAGCGGCTCCGACAACGATTTCCTTGCTTCTCTCAAGCATGATGCGATAGTCTGAAGTAAGATATGGCTCACACTCGGCTCCGTTAAGGATAAGACAGTCTGCCTTCTTGCCTGGAGGCGGGCAAAGCTTCACGTGAGCAGGGAATGTCGCACCACCAAGTCCAACAACACCGTTCAACTTGATCTTCTCAAGAATCTCCTTGTTATCCTCAGGGATTGCTGTTACGAGAGTATCTGTAAGGTCAATGCCCTCTGCCCACTCGTCACCCTCCACATCGATCTCAATGTGAGTCATATTATTTCCGGCGAGGTCCTTGCGAGGTCCTACTGACTTCACGGTACCTGACACCGACGAATGTACATAAGCTGAAATGAATCCTGCAGGCTCTGCAATCACCTGACCGACCTTAACCTGGTCACCAGCCTTCACGATTGGAGTAGCAGGAGCACCGAGATGCTGCGCCACTGAAATGAATACCTTTGAAGGAACAGGAAGAACTTCGATCTTGCAGTCCTTTGAGATCTTGCTGTCGCTTGGGTGAATACCACCTATTGAAAATGTCTTCATCATAGTACTATTCCTCCTTTTTTACTGGTTCAGCCGGAGCTGGAGCAGCCTCTGGCTTTGGTGTCTGCGCTGCCGGCTTTGGTGGGATTACAGGGAAGTTAACAGTGTGGATTGCACCTGTAGGACACTCGGCAACACACTTCTTGCAAAGACGGCACTTAGTATAATCAATGTAAGCGAGATTGTTCTCCACTGTGATTGCCTCAAATGGACATACCTTAGCACACTTGCTGCAGCCGATGCAGGCAGCCTTGCAGGCCTTACGCGCAGCCGCACCCTTATCCTTGTTAACACATGAAACATAAACGCGCATGTTTCTGCGACCCTTGTTGCGAAGTTCGATAACTCCCTTAGGGCATGCCTTGACACAGGCGCCGCAGGCAGTACATTTTTCCTCATCAACGACTGGAAGTCCTGTTGCAGGATCCATTGTAATGGCCCCGAACTGGCAGACTGCAACGCAGTCACCACAGCCGAGACATCCGAAAGAACACGCTGTGTCACCGCTGTAAAGAGCGGCCTTGACACGGCAAGACTGATAACCGCCGTACTCGTTTGTACGAGGACGGTTCTCACAAGTACCGTTGCAGCGCACCACAGCAACCTGAGGCTCTTTGACAGCAACCTCAACGCCAAGCACAGCCGCAACCTTCTGCATGCCTTCATTGCCTCCTACAGGACAGAAGCAGCTGTCCAGGTTTGGAGACGACGCAACGCAATGCTGGGCAAATGCGCGGCAACCTGCCTGTCCGCAGCCTCCGCAATTTGCACCAGGCAACACCTTCTCCACCTCATCGATCCTCGGGTCTTCCTCGACATGGAACTTCTTTGCCACAACGAAGAGGACAACTGCGAGGGCCGCACCGAGGATGGTGAGGATTGCAATAGTCCAGATGATTGTTTGTGTCATTATAGCTATAATTAATTTAGTTGTTGTTCATATTATATTGCGGCTGCGCCGTCAGACAGTTGCAACTGTCTGATTATGAATTTGTAATCTATCGGATATAGAATACAAATTCATTTGACAGCTTGTTTCTAAACAGCCACACGAACAGGTAATATACCGCAACGCCACCGATAGCGGTCAGTGCGCGATACACCTCACTCTTGATTACGCTAGACAAAGATAATATTAAAATCATTAAAACAGCCAAAGGAATCACATAAGATATCCACACTGCTTTCAACCCCATGGTCATTTTTGTACACACCTGCACCTGATCACCGACATTATATGTCGCATATGGATCAGTCGGCAGCATTATTACCTTCTCTTCCTCCTCCGACATGCCGCAAAGCCCCTTTGCGTGACACGAAGAGCATGCAGACGACACGATGATCTGTACTGTTGTAAAATCCGGAGTGATTTCCAAAATCCTTCCGGCATGAACGATCTCATTCTTCTTTGACATAAAATTAATTATTAAAATAGCATATATGTATTAAAAAACGTGGCCGCCCGTGGCCTCGTGAACGGGAGGGGCCCACCGTAGGTGGGAGGGATTTATTTTTTAATACATATATGGTATTACCTTTTAATCAACGAACTGAAAGGATATTTCAATCCTTCATATGATTTCAATCGGCCCGACGCAGTACCCACCAGGATCGGCGCCTCAAATTTGACAGGGATTCTATTCTCATCGTCAGACACCCATATCATCATATCCTCATCTCCGTTAAACACCTCACCGGCAATGAGTCTCGCCGCAAACTTTATCGTCCTGACAGTACCCAATCCCTTGACCTTGACAGTCTCCCTGCCATAAAGTATGAAATACACGTGATATACATCATCATCTATAGCAAAGGTCATCGGATACTTCTTTTCCGGAACAATGTTATCGATATCCATGTTCCTTGCAAGAAAGAACAGTGACGGAAGATCATATGTACATGGAGTCAACGGCAGTTCAAGATTCCTCTGCCCACGGCTTGAAGAATAGACATCAGCCACGATATGAGGCTCGGAAGACTCCCAATTATATATATAGGTATTCCTGGCCACATATCTACCCTCATGCGTGTCGCGCGTAAACTTCAACGGCCTCAATCCATCACAAGTAAACCACGAATCAAAATCCTCCCGTACCTTGAAGATCAGGTCAAACAGCCTTGTGGTCTTTCCATAAACCGAACAATGGAAGGCCTTATAGCCATTGAACCTCAATGTGTCAAGCTCCACCGTAGCCGTTCCTATATCAGAGTCGATAGTCCCCCACTCATAATGCATAGTGAACGTCATCTTTTCGCCTGCCTGATAAACAAGCTCTTCCTCCGCCACAGTACGCACAGGTATACAATAATGATTCTCCTGCGCACATACCGGCAGAAGCACCAGATACGCACACAGGAGAATCAATATTTTCTTCAGATGCCTCATAGGCTGGTCTATTAAACGAAGCCACCGCCTCCAAAGCCCTCATCAGCAGGATATGCGTCATAAGCACCCTGCGCAGAAGGATATGGATCGGGAGCAGGCGCCACATCACTATTCATTGCAGAATCCACTCCGATGTTGTCAGCCTGGGCATATACCGTATCTGTAAGATCCACAAAACGAACCTCATCCGCACGGAACCTCATATCCACATCTGCAATCGCACCGTTTCTGTGCTTTGCAATAATGATCTGTGTTCTTCCGATATCATCAGCGTTCTCGGAAAGTCCCTGATAATCAAATCGATGGATGAATACTACCATATCCGCATCCTGCTCGATGGAACCAGACTCACGGAGGTCGCTGAGCTGAGGGCGACGATTACCACCCTGACGATTCTCAGCATTACGCGAAAGCTGTGACAGAGCGATGATAGGCACGTTCAACTCCTTCGCTGTCGCTTTCAGCATTCGTGAGATGGCCGCTACTTCCTGCTCACGCATTCCTCTAAGTTCGGCCGGACCCTGCATCAGCTGGAGATAGTCGACAACCACGAGTCTTACACCCTTCTGGTTGACCAGTCTCTTCACCTTAGAGCGGAACTCCATGATTGGAAGCGACGGAGTATCATCTATATATATAGGTGCCTTCACAAGTCTCTTAAGCTGAATATCAAGCTGTTTCCACTCCCACTCTGCAATCTTCTCTCCTCCCTTGAACTTATCTGCATTAAGTTTGGTCTCGGACACCATCATACGCTTGGCGAGCTGTATCGAAGGCATCTCAAGAGAGAATATCGCAACAGGGACATTGAAATCTACCGCTGCATTCCTTGCAAGGTTGAGCACGAAGGCTGTCTTACCCATAGACGGACGTGCCGCCAAGATGATAAGGTCAGAAGGCTGCCATCCCTGGGTAATCTTATCAAGCGAAGCGAAGCCTGAAGGTACACCACTCAATCCTGTCTGGTGCTGAAGTTTCTGGAGATCCTCAAGAGCATCATTGATCACTGATCCGATCTCCTGCACATCCTTCTTCACATTGTTCTGGATTGCGGAGAATATCTTTGTCTGTGCATCATCGATCAGCAGGTCAACATTGATGGCCTCATCATAGGCCGACTTCAGGATATGGTACGATGCTGTAATGAGTTCACGCTGAATACACTTCTGTTTGAGGATTCTGATGTAATACTCGATATGCGCAGCCGCACCTATCTTCTGGGACAGGTGGACAAGGAACACCGTACCGCCAACCTCCTCAAGCTTTCCTTTATCCCTGAGTTTCTGGGACACAGACAAAAGGTCGAGGGCGGCATGCTCCTTTACCAAGGTGCTCATCGCCTCGAATATGATCCTGTGCTTCTCGCTATAGAAGCATGCAGGTGTAAGCTCACCCATTGCGTCATCGACGCTGTTAGGCTCAATCAAAAGCGCTCCGAGGACTGCCTCTTCGACATCAAGAGCTTGAGGCGGTCTGTTTCCCACCTCAAGCCCTAATGTATCAAGATTAACTCCTGAATCCTTTCTTTTGACTGATTTTCTCCTTCCTTCTTCAGCCATATTATATAGGATTCTGACTATTCAAAATCTGGATTTACCAAAATTCTTCCGCAGTACTCGCAGATGATCATCTTCTTGTTAGACGCGATATCAATGAGTCTCTGTGGAGCGATTGTATTGAAGCAACCTCCGCATGAGTCACCGTTGAATACTGAAACCACAGCAAGGTGGTTATTGCAGCTGAGCCTGATACGCTCATATGCGCTCATTGTTCTTGCATCGATCTTCTCTGCGCAAGCCTCTCTCTTTGCACGAAGAGCTTCCTCTTCCTTTGCAGTAGACTCAACGATGTTTGCGAGTTCCTCCTGCTTTGCAACGAGGTCGTCTGTTCTTACAGCAATCTTCTCCTTGATTGTCTCGAGCTCAGTCTTCTTCTCGAGGATGCGCTCCTTAGCCTCACCGATGTGCTTCTCAGCAATCATTCTGAGGAGGCCCTGGTTCTCGATCTCCTTGTTGAGAGAATCGTACTCGCGGCTGTTAGAGATATTATCAAGCTGCGCCTTGTACTTCTCGATCTGAGCATCACACTCAGAAATGTTGAGCTTGTTCTCGGCGATGAGCTTAGTCATCTCCTCGATAAGCTCCGATACACGTGCTGACTTTGCCTTAAGCTCAGCAATCTCACGCTCGAGAGTCTCTACCTCGAGAGGAAGCTCGCCTCTGAGCTGAAGGATCTTATCGATCTCTGTGTCTGCCTGCTGCAGCGCATAGAGGGTCTTGAGCTTCTCAGCTACGGAAAGATCCGAGTCTGCAAAAGTCTTCTGAATTGACACGAATGTTTCTCTCTGGTCAATCGGAGTGTCGAATTTCTTAGTCTTT
>JAFYRK010000149.1 GCA_017559545.1 Bacteroidales bacterium | reverse complement strand
TTACCAGGGGTAGCCGCGCGGTCAGGGGCGGGACGCACCTATGAGCGCAATATATATCCACACACAATACCGTTGAATCGAAGTGATGACTTACAATACAACTTATTTCCAAGTCATTTGGAAAATCCATAAGAATAGATACTGCATTGGTTTTACTTATCCTATAGTAATGATGATGTATAATTCTTGGAATTTTACTTGTGGGCATTAAAAGGTTTGTAACTTTGTGATGGGAGATTTTGAAGATAGAAGAAATGAGACGCTTGGTTCACATACTCTCGCTTATGGTATTGCTGCTTGCCCTTTCGCATAATGTGAGTGCGACCAGGCAAGCCAATGACATCATTATAATTGACGGGTCGGAGCATAAACTTAATAAAGTTCTTCTTTACCAGCTTGATTCTGTTACATATAATGCTCTTCAAAAGGAACTTGAGTTTGATCTATCCTCATACTCTGGTAACTGGAGGGGACACATTTCTACGTTTGAAGTCAAGGGCAAGAGACTCTATCTGAACAGCATAGAGGTCTCAAAGACATATACTGACTTCGCCGGTCTGCTGAATAAATACATGGACAAGAAAGGCCGGGTCTTCGCTTCATGGATTTCAGGAACATTCATATGTGGGGCAGGAGAGTGCCTATATGTTGGGCCGGACGGACTGTTCCCCGTTTATGAAAAGGAAACCGAGCTTGTTATCATAGCCGGGGTAGTCGTTTCATCACGGACATACATCAATAGAATTCGGAATGGTTCTGGCACTGTTCCTTTTGATAATATCCGATATCTGATGCCCAAAGAATTCCAATATGATAAGTTTCCAGAGGTGAAGGGACGTGTTGTCGTACGGGTCAATGCCTCTGAATTCAACGAGGAAGGAAAAATCACAGATTGGGACGTGATCATATCAAGATGTCCGGAGAGTCTGTCTGAAGATCGAAAGAAAGAAATCATTGCCGAGGTCAGTAGAGTCTTATGTCTATATGATCTCCAGACCTTTATGCGTGACGGTAGATGGTACTGGAGAACAACATCCGACGCCTCTATAAACTGGCCATTGATATTCAATAATTAGATTTCAGAGAAGGCTCAGTAAATGGATATAGTTGAGAGCACCTAGTATTCGTAAACGATTACCGGGTGCTTTCCTTTTGAGCAGAACATGTTGACAGGGACAATCTCCAGTGCCTTGTTTGATATCATGTCTTTAACAATGATTCCTGAGTGGCCTCCGAGATAGACCGGATTTCCTCCCTTGATGGAAATCCAATACGGAATTGATGAGTTGTTTGTAAGCCAGAACACAGTATTGCCTTTTGCATCTTTTTCGCGCACAACCTCCAGTACAACCGATGCCTTGAACAATGCGTTGAGATGTTCTTCTCTGCCGCAGATTGTGTTGTGCCCGTAGGCAATGGTGCGTCCCTCTTTCAATGCTTCGCGCAGAGACTCTTCTGATTTGTCCTTGGCCAGAATCAGTGTCATCGGACGTAAATTCCCTTCTGTGGTATACTCCATTCCTGTTGATGAATGGATGTCGCTGCATCCGGCGATGAAAAGATTTCGCTCAATGGCCCTGTCTATGATGCCGGGATAGAATTCACCTTCATTCATGACTTCCACGCCATCGATAAGGCCTTCATCATAAACTGTCTTGTCTGTTGGTGTGTAGTCTATGCTGGTCTTTCTCCATCCTGGGTGATTGTGCATGACAATCGCGCCTTGATTCTTGGCATTTCTGATGGCTGTGACTGGGTCCTTGTCGTATATTGTATTGTTGTCTGATGTGAACAATGCATTATAATGACCTACGGTGCGTCCGTCGCGCGAGATTTCAGTGCCTTTGATCACGACTATTCCGAAATCCGGAGCCCATTTCATTGCGCGTTCGTAAGAGTAGTTCAGGTCCACCTGAATGCCGTCTTTATCTGGAGGAGTGCTGACTATGCGGTTATTCTTGATCTTTTTTCCAGATCCCTCCATGTAATGGTCCATGTATTCTCCAAGAGTTTCCTCGTGTGGACGATATTCCAGATGTTCTGTGATTGCAATGATGTCCAGGCCATCCTGCCATGCCTCTTTGACTCTGTAGTCAGGGAGCACATTACCGTCAGAGAATATGGTATGCGTGTGCAGGTCGGCTTTGTATACGTTATAGCCGTTTACTTGAGGAATCACGATTTCTCTTCTGCAAGGTTCCCTGAAGTTGGTATGTTTCAATATTTCAGGGTTCTTTGCATCTTGATAATGGAATTGGGCATTTGCTGCAGCGGCAGAAATAAAAGCCATCAGAAATAGCGTCAGAATTCGTTTCATGGTATGTTTGATTATTGCAGCCCAAATATACGTATTTATAATTTAAAAAAAGGATAATAAATGTATAATGACTTATTTTTCGGTGAGAAAAAATTACTATATTTATTCGATTGTATATATTGCATAACCACTAATTGTAACATAAATGAGAACTAAACTTATTCTGGCATTTGCAGCCATTCTGGCGCTTTTTGCATGTACACCTAAGATTGAATCGACTGTGCCCGCAAAAGTTGTGAAGGGTGTAATCGTGACTGAAACTCCTGCGAGAGAGAAAGGTCAGGAGTCTGCTCTTCAGCTGACATGTGAGCCTATTGAGACCGTACGTATTGGTTTTGTGGGTATGGGAGGCAGAGGCAACAGCGCTCTGAAAAGATATTTCCATATTGATAATATAGAGATTGCGGCCCTGTGTGATATTTACCCGGAGAAGGTTGCAAGCGCTAATGCACGAGTTCAGGAGGCTGGTTTCCCTGCAGCGAAGGAATATTCCGGAGAGGATGGATATAAGGCTCTTTGTGCCGATCCGGATATCGATCTTGTATATATTACTACTGATTGGCTTCCTCATACAACAATTGCCGTATGTGCAATGGAGAATGGCAAGCATACGGCTATAGAAGTTCCTGCTGCCATGAACCTTGAGGAGTGCTGGGCCCTGGTGAATACCGCTGAGAAGACACGCAGACATTGTATGATGCTTGAGAACTGTGTATATGATTTCTTTGAGTCTTCATGCCTGAATATGGCGCAGCAGGGTCTGCTTGGTGAAATCTACTATGCCGAGGGTGCATACATCCACAATCTTGACTATCACTGGCCAATATATACCAACAACTGGCGTCTGGACTATAACTACAGATATCGTGGCGATAACTATCCAACCCACGGTCTTGGACCTGTATGTCAGGCTCTTGATATTCACAGAGGCGACAGGATGAAGACCCTTATCGCAATGGATACCCGTTCTTACAAGGGACTTGAAGCCGCACGTGAGCTTATGGGAGTCGATACATTTGCAAACGGAGAGCACACTTCTACTCTCATCCGTACTGAAAAGGAAAAGATGATCAACATCCAGCACAATGTCTATGCATCACGTCCATATAGCCGTCTTTATCAGCTTCTTGGTACTGAAGGACTAGTGGAGAAATATCCACTTCCTGGATTCGTAGCTCTTGACAGCGAGGTCTTGAAGGATAAGGCCGGAATCGATATCCCAGGTCTTGAGACTGAAAAATACGCTCCGGAAGAAGTGCGCGACCGGCTCCTTAAGGACTTCCGTCCTGAGATCATCAAGGAAATCGAGGAGAAAGCAAGAATGGTCGGTGGCCATGGCGGAATGGACTATGTCATGGATTATCGTTTGATCTATTGCCTGCGTAATGGACTTCCTCTTGATATGGATGTTTATGATGCAGCAGAGTGGAGCTGCCTTATAGAACTTACACGTCTTTCTCTCGAATATCAGCTTCCTGTAGCAGTTCCGGATTTCACCAGAGGTGACTGGAATAAGATTGATGGCTATAGTTATGCAGTGAAGGAATAATACATGAAAAAATATTCTCTCTTATTATGATGGCCTTCTGTGCGTTGACTTTGTCGGCACAGGAGGTACCGTAGTATTTTTATAACAGAGACTCATTTCCCTCGCAGTACACGCACGTCTACTCCTGTACTGAAATATGTCAAGGAGAAGCTGGATATCGATAACGTGGTATTTGGCGGTGACGTTGTTGACTGGAACCCTACCAAGGAGGAGGCTGCAGCAGTCGTGAAGGAGTACTTCGATGAACTGTATGCAATAGCAGGCAGCGACCTGATCTGGGTGCATGGAAATCATGATTGCAACTCAGCGGCAATGAGCGCATAAGGGCGTATCTGCTTATCCCAGCTGATGCTAAAAACAGTCCGACCAAGGCGATCGCCAAGGCCGGACTGTCGTTTCATATGCTTAGAAATTAAAATATCTGTCAGCGTTGTTGTAGGAAATATCCTTGACCATCTGGTGGATGAATTCCATCTCGCTCTTAGGCAGCTTGCCGTTCTTGATGTCCTCTCCGAGGAGGTTGCAGAGGATTCTGCGGAAGTACTCGTGACGAGGATATGAAAGGAAGCTTCGTGAGTCGGTGAGCATTCCTACGAATCGGCTGAGAAGGCCGAGTGAAGAAAGCGCATTCATCTGCTTCTTCATGCCGTCCTCCTGATCGAGGAACCACCATCCTGAACCGAGCTGGATCTTGCCTGGGCATGTGCCGTCGTTGAAAGTGTATGCCATTGTAGCAAGCACCTCGTTGTCCTTAGGGTTGAGGTTGTAAAGGATGGTCTTGGTGAGCTTGTCTTCCATTGCCAGCTTGTTGAGGAACTTGTGTCCGGCAGCAGCGCATGCTACATCGTGGATCGCGTCGTATCCTGTGTCAGGACCCAGGATGTTGAACATGCGTGTGTTATTGTCGCGGATAGCTCCGATATGGAACTGCTGAGCCCATCCCTTTTCATGATCCATGCGAGCGAAATCAAGAAGAATTGCGCTGCGGAACTTGAGAGCCTCCTCTGTGGTAGGAACGATTCCCTGGAGCGTTCTGCGGAATATCTTGTCAACTTCCTCAAGCTCGAAATCCTCAGCGTAGAAGTTCTCCAATCCATGGTCTGAAATGCGGCATCCCATTTCGTGGAAGAAGTCCTGACGCTTGCGGAGAGCATCCAGAAGGTCCTGATATGAATTGATCTCAACTCCTGAAATTGCTGCCAGTTTCTGGATATACTCCTTGTACTGCTCAGGCTTCTCGACAACCATAGCCTTGTCTGGACGCCATGTAGGAAGCACCTTGGTTCCGAATGGGTTGTCCTTGATCTGCTGGTGATACTCAAGAGTGTCTGCAGGGTCGTCTGTTGTGCAGACAACCTTCACGTCGAATCTTCTCATGAGGGCCTGGCCTCTGAATTCTTCAGTCTGAAGCTTAGCTGTACACTCGTCATAGATTGCTCTTGCAGTCCTTGGGTTAAGAAGCTCAGTGATGCCGAAGATCCTGGCCAGTTCAAGATGTGTCCAGTGGTAGAGAGGATTTCTCATGGTGTATGGCACAGTTTCAGCCCATTTCTCGAATTTCTCGTAGCTGTCGCGTCCTCCTGTGATGAATTCCTCAGGAACTCCGTTACCTCTCATCGCTCTCCACTTATAGTGGTCTCCGCCGAGCCATACTTCTGTCAGGTCCTTGAACTGATAGTTATCTGCAATCATCTTAGGCACGAGGTGGCAGTGGTAGTCGATGATAGGCATCTTCTCTGCACTCTCATGATAAAGCTCACGAGCGAATTCATTCGTGAGCATGAAGTCGTCGTTGATGAACGGCTGGCTTCCTGCCAGGCATCCAAGTGTTGATTTAGTGTCCATATAGAGAATTTAATTGGTTATTGACTTAAACTTTTGATATTTTCCTATACTCGGTAGGGGTCATGCCCTTGTATTTTCTGAATATTGTCGAGAAATTGCTGCTGTCAATGAATCCGGATCTGTCGGCAGCTGTTCTGATCGGCAAATCAGTGGTCTCCAGTAAGTTACAGAAGTGCTTCAGACGCAGTTCCATTATGTATGAAGTTATCGTGTACGGGTACATTTCCTTCTTGAATTTCATCTCAATGGCTCTTCTTGAAAGGGGAATGAAGGATGTCAGTTTGCTGATGTCTATCTCCTGGGTGTAGTTTCTGGAAATGAAATCGACGATCTCCCTGATATATGGGTCAGATATGATCTTGCGTTTTGTAGACATCCTTTCAACGACTCCGATAGCCTCCACTGCGATTCTTGCCGGCCATATCTTCTTCTCCCGTACCATCTTGAAGAGTGTGCTGGAAAGTTCGTATCCGTGCTTCTCGAAGTTCAGCTTGATTGAGGAAATGGTAGGGGAGGAGATGTTGCACATGAATTCATCGTTGTCAACTCCCAGCAGTGAAATGTCTTCGGGGATCCTTATGTTTTCCATCTGACATATCTCCGTTACCTGTCTGGCCATGAAGTCGTTGCAGGCGAACAGGGCTATCGGTTTCGGAAGGGAATGAAGCCACTTGCTGATAGGCTCGATTTCGTTCTTGAAGTCTTCTACATCGTAGCGATGCGTCTTTACTTTTTTTATTGTGTCTATCTGCTCGCTGTAGCCCTCGAAACGTGACATTGACCAGATGATGTCTTTCATGCCTATGAAGGCATAGTTGCTGAAATTCTGATTTATGAAGAAGTCTGCAGCATATGCGCCGAATGACTTGTAGTGTCCCGTCAGCATAGGAAATTCCTCATATACCTTCTTGTGTGTTCTCAAGAAGATCGGAATGTTCAGTTTCCTGGCTTCTTCGACGTTGACATTGTGCCAAAGTCCGAGGATTGCGTCAACCTTGAACCTTTTAGCCATCCTGATGATTTCCATGGAATTGTCTTTTGTCTTGGATATCAGGTGGGAGGTGGGGTAGAAGATGCATCCTCCCTGAGTGTCGGCATACTTGACGAAGCCGTTCAGGAAACGTCTTTCTGACTCTTGCGAGTAGTCCGTTAGAAGGAGGATCTTGATCATCGTCTTTTCGTTTATATGCAGTTTCGTTTGTGTGATAGACTGCTAAATTAGGCAAAATATGCTTAAAGTAGCAAATTACACATCTTAATTTTCGTTTTATAAGATTAATTTTCGTTTTTGATGGGGTGATAAGTGCTGCACAATTTTAAATTTGCAAAAACTACATGACCAAGTAACACATAATAACCATTCATATGAAAGAGCTCAGCAGACAGACGGCTCAGGCCGCAAAGTATCCCACTAAAGTAATTCAGTTCGGAGAAGGCAATTTCCTTCGTGCATTTGTTGATTGGATAATCTGGAAAACCAATCAGGCGACCGATTTCAACGCAGGAGTTGTCGTTGTACAGCCTATCGACAGAGGAATGGTCGATATGTTGAACGCTCAGGACGGTCTTTATCATGTGAACCTTCAGGGTATAGATAAGGGACAGGCAGTTGATTCGATCGAGATGATCGACGTAATCAACGGAGGTCTGAACCCATATACGCAGAATGATGAGTTCATGGCACTGGCCGAGAATCCTGATATCCGTTTCGTTATTTCAAACACAACAGAGGCAGGCATCGCCTATGATCCTGCATGTAAGCTTGAGGACAAGCCTGCTTCATCATATCCAGGCAAGCTCACTCAGCTTCTTTATCGCAGATACCAGCACTTTGGAGGTGATATGACCAAGGGATTCATCATCCTCCCTTGCGAGCTTATCTTCCTCAATGGAAAGGAACTCAAGAAGTGCATCCATCAGTATATTGATCTCTGGAATCTCGGAGAGGACTTCAAGGCATGGTTCGAGCAGGCATGCGGAGTATATTGTACGTTGGTAGACAGAATCGTACCGGGATATCCAAAGGATACAATCGATCAGATCCACGAGCGCATCGGCTTCAAGGATAATCTCGTTGTAAAGGGTGAGATCTTCCATCTTTGGGTTATTGAGGCTCCGGAGTCAGTGGCTGCGGAATTCCCTGCAGACAAGGCTGGTCTCAATGTACTTTTCGTTCCAAGCGAGGCTCCATATCATGAGAGGAAGGTGACCCTTCTCAACGGTCCGCACACAGTGCTTTCTCCAGTAGGATACCTCTCTGGTCTTGATACCGTGAAGGAGTGTGTCGAGGACCCGGAAGTCGGCAAGTTTGTACGTAAGGTTATGTACGAGGAACTTCTTGAGACTCTAAACCTTCCTAAGCCAGAGCTTGAAGCATTCGCTGATTCTGTAGTGGAGCGTTTCGTCAATCCATATGTAAAGCATTTCGTGACCAGCATCATGCTGAACTCATTCCCTAAGTACAAGACCCGTGACCTTCCAGGTCTGAAGACATATCTTGAGCGTAAGGGAGAACTTCCTAAGGGACTCGTGCTTGGTCTTGCGGCAATCATTACATACTACAAGGGAGGCAAGAGAGGCGATGTGGAGATCGTTCCTAATGACGATGCTGCAATCATTGAGCTTCTCAAGAATCTTTGGGCAACAGGTGATGTCCGTAAGGTTGCAGAGGGTGTTCTTGCAGCTGAGTTCATATGGGGAGAGAACCTCAATGAGGTCCCTGGTCTGACCGATCTTGTTACCGCTGATCTCGAGCTCATCCAGAGCGAGGGCATGCGTGCGGCAGTGCAAACCGTAATCTGCTAACTATGAATTTCATTAAAATAAATGCGGCCGATAACGTGGCCGTTGCTATCCGTGATATCGAGGCTGGGCTCAGCTTCGATATCAATGGTGTTAATGTATGTACCTTGAATCCTGTTCCAGCGGGTCACAAGGTAGCGCTTGAGGACCTTGAAGAAGGTGCTGATGTCATTAAGTATGGCTTCCCTATAGGTCACGTCTTGAGACCTGTGAAGAAGGGAGATGTCATAGATCACACCAACCTTAAGACCAATCTTGAGGGACTTCTCGAATATACATATGAGCCTGATCTTACAGAGATGGCTCCGGCTGCTCAGACTGCTTATTTCAAGGGTTACAGGAGAAAGGATGGTCGTGCCGGTATCCGTAATGAGCTTTGGATCATTCCTACAGTTGGCTGTGTAAACGGTGTAGCTCAGAATATTCAGAAGCTTTTTGAGAAGGAACTTGCCGGATATCCTTCAATCGAGAAGGTGATTGCCTTCCCGCACAACTATGGCTGTTCGCAGCTCGGCGGTGACCATGAGAATACCAGAAACATTCTTGCAGACATGGTACACCATCCTAATGCGGCAGGTGTACTTGTAGTTGCTCTGGGTTGCGAGAACAATCAGCTTGGCGCCTTCAAGGAACTGGTGGGAGAAGTGGATGAGACAAGGGTGAAGTTCATGGAATCTCAGAAGATTGAGGGTGACGAAGTCGAGCATGGTCTTGGCCTGCTTCGCGAAATCGCAGCTGCTGCAAAGGACGACAGGCGTGAAGATGTTCCGGTAAGCGAGCTTAAGGTAGGTCTTAAGTGTGGAGGCTCCGACGGCTTCTCCGGCATTACCGCAAATCCTCTTCTTGGACGTTTCTCTGACTGGATCGTATCTCAGGGAGGTACTACAGTCCTGACAGAGGTACCCGAGATGTTCGGCGCTGAGACAATCCTTATGTCACGTTGCCAGGACGAGGCGACGTTCGACAGGACAGTCCATCTGATCAATGACTTCAAGGCCTATTTCATGAAGAATGATCAGCCTGTATATGAAAACCCGTCTCCGGGAAACAAGGCCGGAGGTATCTCTACACTTGAGGAGAAGTCTCTCGGATGTACCCAGAAGTCAGGTAATTCGATTGTTCGTGACGTGCTTCTTTATGGCGAGAGACTGAAGACCAAGGGCCTCAATCTGCTCAGTGCTCCTGGCAATGACCTTGTGGCCTCTACAGCCTTGGCTGCTGCAGGTTGTCAGATCGTGCTTTTCACAACAGGACGAGGAACACCTTTCGGAACTTTTGTTCCTACAGCGAAAATCTCGACCAACAGCACTCTTGCTGCAAACAAGCCTTTGTGGATCGATTTCAACGCTGGAGTCATCGTGGACGGAACTCCGTCCGAGCAGGTAGACGCTGCTTTCATTGACTTTGTGCTTTCTGTCGCTTCCGGTGCTCAGGTGAACAATGAGAAATCCGGCTATAGCGAGATTGCGATATTCAAATCAGGAGTTACTCTTTAAAGTACAACTATGAAAAAACTTTATATATTGGCGCTCGCGGCGCTTGCTTTCATTTCCTGCAACTCAAATTATGAGTTCGCATATCTTTACGAAGATCTTCCGTTTGATATGGAACAGGTTCAGCGTCCCCAGATTCCTGCCCGCGAGGTCGATATTCGTGATTTCGGTGGTGTAGGTGATGGCGTAGTACTTAACTCGGATGCTTTTGCGAAAGCTATTGATGCTTTGAGCCAGCAGGGTGGTGGTAAGGTCGTAGTTCCTACAGGTGTATGGCTTACAGGTCCTATCACTTTGAAGGATAACATCGAACTCCACATCAAGCCAGACGCGGTACTTCTTTTCTCAACAGATAGGGATCTCTATCCTATAGTGGAGACAGTATTTGAAGGTCTTGACACTAAGCGCTGCATATCGCCGATAAACGCCGTAGGCGTGAAGAACATCGCCATTACCGGTGGCGGAACGATTGATGGTAACGGAGATTCATGGAGACAGGTGAAGAAATCCAAGATATCTCCGTCACAGTGGAAGGATCTGCTCAAGAGCGGTGGATTCACAAACGAGAAGGGAGACCTCTGGTATCCGGATTCATCCTCATTCCGCGGTGCCGTAGTGAGCGACGCTTTCAACGTACCTCAGGGTCTGGAAACAGAAGAAGAGTGGAACAGCGTGAAGACATATCTCCGTCCTGTGATGATCAGCTTCAAGGACTGTGAGAATGTCCTCATGGAAGACTGTCTTTTCCAGAACTCTCCATGCTGGAATATTCACCCTCTGATGTGTAAGAACGTGATTATCAACAATGTGACAGTGCGTAATCCTTGGTATTCTCAGAACGGAGACGGTCTTGATGTGGACTCTTGTGAGAATGTACTTGTCATCAACTCAAGCTTCGATGTCGGTGACGACGCGATCTGCATCAAGTCAGGAAAGGACGAGGACGGCCGCAGAAGGGCAAGACCTTGCCGCAATCTGATTGTGGACAACTGCATCGTGTTCCATGGACATGGTGGTTTCGTTGTAGGTAGCGAGATGTCCGGCGGTGTAGAGAACATCAAGGTTTCCAACTGCCGTTTCCTCGGAACTGACGTCGGCCTTAGATTCAAGAGCTGCCGCGGACGTGGAGGTGTCGTGAAGAATATCTACATCGAAGATATCGTAATGATGAACATTCCTACTGAGCCGCTTCTTTTCGATCTTCACTATGGCGGTAAATCGGCCGTAGAAGCTGCTGCAGAGGGTGCGTCGCCGTTTGATGTGGCATACGTAGAGGCAGATGAGACAACGCCTCAGTTCAGAGACATCTATATCAAGGATGTAGTATGTAGCGGTGCTGCGAGGGCGATGTACTTCAACGGTATCCCTGAAAAGAACATAGAGAACATAGTTGTGGAGAATTGCGAGATTGTTTCCGTGAAGGGAGCAGACCTCAGATATTCGACTGGCGTTGTTCTGCGTGATGTGAACATCATGCAGTCAGAAGGAGATGGCTACAGTGTGGCAAACTGCAAAGATGTCGTTATCGACGACTGCACCGATGCTGCCGACAAAGACACTCCGGAAGTCTTCCAGTATAACTCTAACAACGTGACAATCAAGTAGTCATGAAGAAATTCATAACATTTGCAGCAGCATGCCTTCTGGCGCTGTCATCCTTTGCGCAGGACAAGATCGTCCTTCGTCTGATGGGTGACTCTACCATGGCCGACAAGGATCTCTCATACGAGAACCCTGAGCGCGGATGGGGCCAGAGGCTGAAATCACATGTTGATACAAATGTGGTCATTGCAAACTATGCCCAGAACGGCCGCAGCACCAAAAGCGCTCAGACTCTTGGTATATGGGACAGGGTGAAGAAAGATCTGAAGGCAGGGGAGTACCTTTTCATACAGTTCGGCCATAACGATGCAAAAGAGTCGGATACCACACGTTATGCTGCCGCCTTCGGTGCATATCAGGAGAATATCCGTCTTTTCGTTGATCATGCATTGAGCGTAGGTGCAAAGCCGATACTCTTTACTCCTGTATCCCGCAGATGGTTTGACAGCGAGGGCAATCTGAAGAGAGAGTGCCATGGTGATTATCCGGCAGCGGTGAAGCAGGTGGCTGCGGAATATGCTCTTCCGATCATTGATGCGAACGAGATCACTCAGCAGTGGCTGATGTCATTGGGCGATGAGGCCAGCAGGAAGTTCTATATGTGGATTCCGGAGGGCACAAATCCTAAGCATCCGAAGGGTCTGCAGGACAACACCCACACAAATGCAGCAGGTGCAAGACAGCTTGTGAATCTTCTTCTACCTGAGATAGTGAAACTGATTCCTGAGCTTGGTGCCCATGTCCTGGATTACGACTTTGTGGTGGCCAAGGATGGCAGCGGTGATTTCCTTACAGTGCAGGAAGCCATCAATGCGGCACCTGACTATTGCAAGCAGGATGAGACTACCATATATATAAAGGATGGCATCTACGAGGAGAAGGTAACGATTCCTACAAATAAACAGAGGCTCCACCTTATCGGACAATCTGCTGAGAATACAGTGATAACATGGGGCGATTACGCAAAGAAGCTCAGCTCCACAGGATACGAGATGGGTACATCAGCCACTTCTACAGTATTCCTTTATGGATCTGACTTTCTCGCTGAGAACATTACTTTCGAGAATTCTGCAGGTGAGGGCAAGGCGATCGGCCAGGCATGTGCAATTACAGTTGATGCTGACAGGGTGGCTTTCATCAACTGTCGTTTCGTAGCGAACCAGGATACCATATATACATATGGCAAAGGCCAGAGACAGTATTTCAGAAACTGCTGGATCGAGGGAACGACCGATTTCATTTTCGGCGCTTCTACATGCTGGTTTGAAGATTGTACAATCCTCAGTAAGAGAGATAGTTACATA
>JAFYRK010000148.1 GCA_017559545.1 Bacteroidales bacterium | reverse complement strand
CAGACACTCAGAAGAATCTTGCAGATCTCTAATAAATCTATAAAGTCAAAAAAAGCAGGACAAAACGTCCTGCTTTTTTTGACTTTATAGATATTTATATATAACTTTGGTAGTTAGAATTTTCAGATTTATAACTTTATGTATAACATCATTAAAACTGACGTGATTCTGAAGCTCGTTGTAGCGCTCTCAATCTTTTCTTTCATTGGCTGTCAGAAGCAGACAGACGAACCTACGATACAGAAGGATTATGCCACATTTATGCTTGATGTTGATAAGCTGACTCTTGAGTCAGCTAACATTAGGGTAAGACATAATGGCCCATCGGACATGGTGTGGGTGTATATGCATACAGAGGATATGGAATCTGATGCAGCACTTCTGATTCGTGAGAAGGTCGCTGACCAATTGGAACTAACTGAAGAGATTCTTGCAGAGAGAGGACAGAATAAGAGTCTGAAAGTCGTGAATCTGCAGCCTAAATGTCACTATAGATTCATCTGTTCTGCTATAGATGAGGTTACAGGTGTTCCATGTGGTGAGGTTGCTGAACTTAAGTTCCGCACACGAAGGGATCCGTCTGTCTTCGAGAGAAATGACAGCTGGAAAATATCCTTAGGTGACAGGTTTGTAAATAATGAGGATCAGATGGAGTATGATAACTTTATCTGTGAGAGCGACGATGAGCAGACTTATGTTTTCCTCGCGCTTAAGGATTCTGATTTTGATCATTATTACAATAGAGATCTTCGCGCTCTGTTTGAGGATTATCAGTCAAGCTTCGGATTTGAGGAAGGCAGCAGCAAGTGGAAGACAGTGTTGAGTTCAGGAGATATTACTTGGCCAGAGCAGCGTCTGCGCTCAGGAGACTGGATTGCCTACATGGTAGGAATCGATACTGACGGAGAACTCAGCGGAATGTATCAGGCACTTGAGTTTAACGTAAAGGCTGAAACACCCACTGAAGAGTATAAGAGGTGGATTGGAACCTGGGCTGTTTCTAACAGTGATGGTTTCCTCTTTAACATAGAGATCATACCAAGCGAATCCAACATGTGGTACTGCTTGAGTGGCTGGGAGTCTACCAATATCTTCGGTTTTGATACAAATGATCCTGCTCTTATGCCAGAGTTGTTCTTTGATAAGGCGACAGGAAAGATGTTCTTTGTGTCACAGTATCTGAATACTCTTACATCTGGTACAGATGCAATTGATTTCTACTTTACCGGAACATTTACTTATGGAAGTACATACGTTCTTGGAGATGAAGTACTCAATCTAAGAATGGCAGAGACTATATTTGTTGCTTCGGACTATACAGAAGCTATGATCAAATCTCTTGACTTTGTGACTTCCGGCATGTCCTTCCCGATTGAGTCAATCTGCTATATGTACTATAGCGGTTCGCAGCCAAGTGCAATCAGTCTTGCACCACCGACCATTCCGTTGAGTATGCATAAAGTTGAATAAATCTCCAAAAAAAGCAGCCATTATGGCTGCTTTTTTTGGTTTATAGTGGGGCGTTATCTTTCAATTGTAGCTTCGCGATCAGGACCTACAGAGATGATTTTGATAGGAACTCCGAGGTACTGTTCCATGAATGCTATATAGTCGCGGAATTCCTGTGGAAGTTCCTCTTCTTTGCGGCAATGTGTGAGGTCTGTATGCCATCCCTTGAACTCTGTGTAAACAGGCTCGATGTTGGCGTATGTGTCGAACGGCCACTGATCAGATGGCTTGCCATCTACGATGTATGAAGTGCAGACCTTGATTGTCTCAAATGTGTCGAGGCAGTCAGACTTCATCATGATAAGGTCGGTTACGCCGCTAAGCATCACTGCATACTTGAGCGCTACGAGATCGAGCCATCCGCAACGGCGTGGACGTCCTGTAACTGCGCCGAACTCGTGTCCGATACGGCGGATTTCCTCGCCTGTCTCGTCGAAGAGCTCAGTTGGGAATGGACCGCTTCCTACGCGTGTGCAGTATGCCTTGAAGATACCATAAACATGTCCGATGAGGTGTGGGTTTACTCCAAGGCCTACGCATGCACCAGAGCATGATGTTGTAGAAGATGTCACGAAAGGATATGAACCATAGTCAATGTCAAGCATTGAACCCTGAGCACCCTCTGCAAGGATATCCTGAGTCTTGAGGAGATCGTTGATATAGTACTCGCAGTCTACGAACTCGAACTGCTTCAGATATTCGCATGCAGCCATGAAGTCTGCATCCTCAGCGTGAGGGTCGCACTCATATCCCATCTGGTTAAGAAGAGTGATATGGCGGCTCTGGAGCTTTGCGTATCTTTCAGCGAAGTCTGCTGCGAGGATGTCTCCTACTCGAAGTCCGTGACGGCTGATCTTGTCTGTGTAAGTTGGTCCGATACCTTTAAGTGTAGAACCGATCTTGTCTTTGCCCATTGCAGCCTCATTAGCTGCGTCAAGGAGTCTGTGTGTTGGAAGGATGAGGTGTGCTTTCTTTGCGATCACAATGCGCTGTGTCACAGGAATGCCTGTCTTCTCAGCGATATTCTCGCACTCGCCCCTGAATGTGATAGGGTCAAGCACAACGCCGTTTCCTACAATGTTCTTTGCGTCCTCTCTGAAGATTCCTGACGGAACAGATCTAAGCACGAAGCTCTTTCCATCAAAGTGAAGAGAGTGTCCTGCGTTAGGACCACCCTGGAAACGTGCTACTGTAGGATATCTGCTTGCAAGCACGTCTACGATCTTACCTTTTCCTTCGTCGCCCCACTGGAGGCCGAGTACAACGTCAAGTTTCATTATTGTGTCTTATTTATTGTTTGCTGATTAGAAAGGGAGATCATCCTCTGGCAGGTCATCTACCACAGGCTTAGACTGTGGCTGCTGCACCGGCTGCTGGTAGGCTGGTTGCTGCTGAACGCCCGGCTGCTGATATGCCGGCTGCTGAGGCTGTGCCGGAGCAGTGTATCCACCCTGCTGGCCCTCTTGCTTCCTTCCGAGAAGCTGGAGGGTATCGGCTACAATCTCTGTTACATATCTCTTGTTGCCGTTCTGGTCGTCCCATGATCTTGAACGGAGACGTCCCTCGATGTATACCTGTGTTCCTTTCTTCACGTATTTCTCCACCACGTCGGCAATGTTTCTCCATGCCACGATGCTGTGCCACTCTGTGTGCTCCTGAAGGTTTCCGCTTCTGTCGCGGTATCTCTCTGTTGTAGCAACTCTGAGTGTCGCAACCTTAGTTCCATTGTTCACGTCGCCGGTGTAGCGGATCTCAGGATCCTGTCCGACGTTGCCGATAAGTATAACTTTGTTAATCATAATATGTATTGTGTTTACTTCAGTTCCAAAAACTTTGCAAGATACGGATAAAATCTAAAATATTCAGCACTTATTTTGATTTTATAACTGCTTTCATCGCCTCGCAATCCGGAGTCGTTCCGGTAAATAGTTCATATCCGGTCACAGCCTGCAGAAGAAGCCATTCCCTGCCGTCTACATAGGTTATGTTCGGGTGCTGAATCTTGAATTCCGGATGTCTGTAGTTGGCTTCAAGGATTGTCTTTCTATTTTCTGCGCTAAGGTCTTCTTCGCTCAGCTGGTCGATCTGCGGGATCTTGACAGGGAGATTGTAGATTATGATGTCTGCCTTGCGGAATTCATGGCAGAAGTCGCTTAATGGCAGAATCTCCGAATCGTACTGCGTTCTGTTCATAAGAATGGTCTCGAATCCGCATGACTTTGCCGCTGCCGCTGCCGCCTTTCCTGCACCGCCCATTCCTACTATAAGCACTCTTGGTCTTGAATCCGTGCCTTGAGCGGTTTCTTCCAGCCAATGGCGCACGCCAAGGTAGTCTGAATTGTATGCCTTGACTCCATAGGGAGTTTTAATCAACAGATTAGTAGCTCCGATCATTTGACACTCTTCTGATACGATGTCTGCCTTCCTGAGTGCCATCTCCTTGAACGGGGCAGTGACATTTATGCCGTCATACTCCTTAAGAAAAATAGAGTATGCTTCTTCAAAGTCTGAGCTCTGTATGAGCTCATATGGGTATGATCCTTTATATCCCGCCTTGAACAAGGCAGGGGAGAGCGAATGCTCAATGGGATGTCCTATGAGTCCGAATTTCATCTTTACGCATTACGTTGTCTCACAGCCTCAAACATCAGGATGGCAGCAGACACGGATACATTCAGTGAATCAAGCTTGCCGAGCATCGGAATCTTGATATGGGCGTCAGCTGCCTTACGCCATGCTGTCGTAAGGCCGGTAGCCTCAGTGCCCATCACTATGGCTGTGCCTCCCTTCATGTCGGTATCGTAATACCATTCTGAGTCCTGGAGCTGAGCTGTATAGATCTTGATGCCGTTGTCCTTAAGCCATTTGATGGTGTCTTCGGATGTGGCCGTTGCTACAGGCACGGTGAATATGGCTCCGATGCTTGAGCGTATGAGGTTAGGATTGTACATGTCGGTGAGAGGGTCACATACGATGACAGCGTCCACTCCCGAAGCATCTGCGCTACGAAGGACTGCTCCGAGATTGCCCGGCTTCTCGACTGATTCCAGAACAACGACCAAAGGATTCTTATTGAGTTCCAGTGCTTCAAGGGACATCTCCTTGCAGTGAAACTCTGCGATGACTCCCTCTGTACCACCCCTGTACGCCACCTTGTCGTAAAGGTGCTGAGGAATCTCGTAGAAGTTGCATGAGCATTTGTCTGCAACCTCGTCAAAGTCGCTACCTGAAATGATCTCCGGACAGTAGAATACTGCATATGGCTCATAACCTGCCTCAATACAATGTATCAGTTCGCGGCGTCCTTCCACCACGAAAAGCCCTTTCTTGCGGCGTTCCTTTGACTTTTCCTGTAATGCAAGCAGATCCTTGATCTTAGGATTCTGCGCGGATGTTATAGCTTCGACTCTCATATCTTAGTTTTCCTAACTTCAAAATTAACTCTTTTAATACGTCTTGGCAAGATAGTCGGCAAAGAAATAATCATAGATGCGGTATATTCCATCCTCGTTTGTGACTATGTCATTCTTTAGCAGCGGCTTCAGCGCTGCCTGGACTGAACTTGCAGATACGAGCCTGTGCCTTTTTACGAACTCTGCGGATGTAATGCCCTCGACTTTTCTCTCCTTTGCTATTGCAAACAGCACTTCTTTCTGCTTAGGTGCAAGCGAGAACAGTATTGCCTGGAACCGGTCTTCCTGAACAAGAATAATGTTATCCCAAGCAATATCGATGTATTCCCGGGTGCATATCGTGCCTTTTTCGGTCAATGCAAAAAGCTCATTCATGATCATCTGCATATACCATGTGCAGCCATCGAACATCTTATATACTAATTCAGCGGTGAATTTATCCAGAAACTTACCTCTTTCTGCAAATAAGCGTCCTGCAAACTCAATGTATGTGTCCATTGGGATTGGTTTGAGACTTTGGTTGATGACGCTTTGGAAGAATGGCTTGGAGGGCGAATAGAATATGTCAGTCATCATATGCCTCTTGCTCCCGCAGAATATGAACCTTGTCTTCGAACATTGCTGGACTATAGTCCTGATGAATGCTTCTGTGGTAGTTTCCGGGTACTCTCTGATCTGCTGGAACTCGTCTATGGCCAATATACATGGCTTATCGAAACTTTCGATATATTCAAATGCCTCCCTAATCGTCTTGTCTGGATTTTCGATGTCTCCTACACCTATCTCAAACGATGTGCTGCCGGTCATGGGATCCACCTTGAATCCTACTCTCAATGACTTGGTGAACCTCATTATCTTCTCGGCCCATCCTTCCTGCTGCCTGACTGCCTTTACTATTCCTTCTGACAGGGTTTTAGCAAACTCTGTCAGGTTCTTGGTCGCATAGATGTCTATATATATAGGTGTGAAGTTTTCTTTGATCCTGTCCTGTGCGAATGTGTGGTGCATAAGGCCGCTTTTCCCCAATCTGCGAGGGGAAATCAACGCGACATTCCTGCCGTTTTCTATATGTTTGATCAGGATTTCAGTATCCTTCTCCCTATCGCAGAAATATCGCTCGCCTGCAT
>JAFYRK010000029.1 GCA_017559545.1 Bacteroidales bacterium | reverse complement strand
GAGAGACCTTTCATGCGGCCTTTCTGCTGCCTTCTGAATTTTGTTTTCTTTGGTTGTAACATTGTTCTATTCTTTATAAAAACATTCAAATACCCCTAACTAATTGAGTATCAGCTGGTTGGGCGGAGTGGTCCTCAATTAATGGGATGCAAAGGTAATCATTTTTTGGGAAACTACAATACCTCGCGCAAAAAAGTTACATATTTTCTACCAACTTTTTTGTATGCTAAATCACGCATTTTCACACAGTTACAAATGTAGTTGAAAACTTTATGTGCACATTTTCTACCAACACAAAAACAACATCCCGCAACTCTGGCACACCGGCTCCGACACAACATTATACACAGTAAGACAAGGCGACAAACAAGAGCCATGAGCAAGGATTTTGCAGATATCGGAGGGTTTGCTAACTTTGTATCAGCATGAAAAGACTATATCTATATATAATAATGGCCATGATTGCCGGACTGTCGTTCGGCCAGAAGACATGCTGCGCCCAAACGGCAAGACACGAAGGGAAAGAGATCCTACACTACATCGTGGAAGGAAAAGACACCATATATATAGATCAGATAAGAGCATCAAAAGTCTATTCAAGACTACCTAAGCAGAAAGGCAAGGACTGGAGGAAATACTATAGACTTGTGCATAACTTCAGCAAGACATACCCATATGCATTGGCGGCGCGCAAGATAGTCGCAAGAGCAGACAGCACAATTGCCGCCGACAATCTCAAGCGCACAAAGAGAGACAAATACATCAATAAGGTACAGAAGGAACTGTTCAATGTCTTCGAAAAGCCCCTCAGGGGACTGACCGTCAGCCAGGGCGCGCTTTTGATGAAGCTCATAGACAGAGAAATCGGAAAGTCTTCGTACGACATCATAAAGGATTACAAGAACGGCATAGCCGCCAAATTCTGGAACGGAATCGCCAAGATGTTCGGATCGGACCTAAAGAAACCGTATGACCCTACAGGCGAAGACAAGGAGATTGAAGATCTGGTGAAGATCTGGGAGGAGGGAGATTTCCCAGCCTTCTATATGTCGCTATTCTGGCAAGACCCGCCGATAGTAGAGATACCGAAAGAATACAGATAAAACGGCGATTCTGACATCCAGTCCTTCAAAACAATAAAGTCGGCACCCTTTGGCGTCTTCATAACAACGTCACAATGGTAATGACCGAATACAAAGAAATCCACCTTGTGGCTCTTCTCAAATTCTGAAGCAAACTTATAAAGAGGCTCCTCCTCACCCTTGAAGACATACTCTTCATGACGGGAGAGCCTGTTTTTCTTTGACCATCCATTACCAAGGCGGAACGCAATCCACGGATGCAGCATGCTAAAAAGGAACTGAAGCACACGGTTATGGAATACACCACGAAGAAAACGATATCCGAGCGGAGCAGGCCCAAGACCGTCACCATGCCCCAAGCAGAATACCTTTCCACCTATCTCAACCAGCGCCGGTTGTTCCAGACGCTTCATTCCAAGCTCCTCGAAATAGCTGTAAGTCCACACATCGTGATTTCCCTGGAAGAAATACACACTGACTCCTCGGTCAATAAGATCTGCGAGCGCACCAAAAACCTTGACATAACCCTTCGGGACCACATCACGATATTCGTACCAGAAATCCCAGATGTCACCAAGAAGATACAGCGAGGCCGTATCCTCAGGCAATGCTCTCAGGAAATCCACAAAACGAGCCTCTCGGGCGGCCGGATCACCAACCTGGAGCCCAAGATGGACGTCAGACACGAAATATGCGCGATTTTTATCCATTAAGCGAAAATAAATATTGCTGCAGCAGCAAGGAGGCAATAGAGAGCGAACCAGCTCAAGCGTGCTTTCTTCACAAGCGCAATCATCACCTTACAAGCAAAGAGACCTGAAACGAATGCCGAAACAAATCCAAGCGCAAGCTGTAGAGCTCCGACAGACGAAGCCCCGAACTCGCCGCCCACAAGTTCAAGGAAAGTCTCACCTAAAATAGGGACAAGAACCATAAGGAAAGAGAACTGAGCCATAACTTCCCTCTTCACTCCACAGATAAGACCTGTAGAAATAGTCGTGCCCGAGCGAGACAGTCCCGGAATGACTGCAAATGCCTGACCAAGACCGACTGCGAATGCCTGCCAGTAAGATATTCCGTTCCTATATGTATTCTCAGGAAAGATAGACTTACGTCCTGGCCTTGAAGCATAATCCGAAAAAAACAGGAGAAGAGCAGTCATGATGAGAGCAACTCCCACAACTGTTATAGAGCCAAAAAGAGACTCGACGCTATCCTTGAAGAAAACTCCGACAACAAATACCGGAATCATGGAAACCACCATCTTCAGGAGATAATCAGTCTGATCATTGCAAACCAACGTTCCATTCTCCACCTTCATACCCTTCACGCCACAGAAAAATCCCTTTAAAAGGTCCCAGATCTGCTGTCTGAACACCACAATGGTACTAAGCACGGTCGCCGCATGCACCATTGTCGTAAACAACAGGTCATCTGTAGTCTCAACGCCCAGAAGAACCTTTCCGATCTCCAGATGTCCGCTGCTGCTTACAGGCAGGAACTCGGTCAATCCCTGGATCAGACCGAGAAGTATAGCTTCAAACCACTCCATACTAATTCTTGAACACTTTCATTATTGCAACGACCTCAATCACGATTCCGAGAATGATCACTATAGGCGCTGCGACCATTCGCCTGAAATCAAACATAGCGTAATTAAAGACCCGAGGGTCATCACTTCCACCACCCATCATCAGGATGTAGCCCGAAACCATAACTATGAGACCGATAAGGAGAAGCCTGAGACCTTTGGCTGTAATCGGCATTTTAGGATTGTTCTGTTCCATTTCTTTTAATAGTATAATTCAGCTTTCTTCAATGAGACAAGCTTATTGACAACAAAATACGTACTGGTGACACATATTACCAGTCCCGAAACGAGCACGATGCCCATCACAAGAAGCAGAAGATCAAGACGGAAAATCTCAAACAGCTGCTCGAAACCATTCCTAAGAAAGAACAGGATCACTATCAGCGCCATAATTGCAACAAACGCCGAAAAGATGCCCTGGAAGGCAGACTGAATAAGGAAAGGCGCGCGTATGAAAGAGCGCGTCGCTCCTACCAGCTGCATGGTATGGATTGTAAACCTGCGGGCATATACATTAAGCCTCACAGTATTGTTTATGAGTACATATGAGATGAACAGCATGAGCCCGATAAAGAAAGCAAGAATAAGCGAGATCTTGCTCAGATTGGCATTGAGTGCATCCACCAGCGAGCCCTGATAATTGACCTCTGCTACCAGAGGCGACTTGGAAATCTCAGCCTTCACCACTTCCAGGCTATCTGACGAGACATAGTCTGCATCTAAAGTTATCTCGACAGATGCAGGAATCGGAGATGTCTCGAATATATCAACGAAGTCCTCGCCGAGCAGTTCAGCAAGCTCAGCCTGTCCCTGCTCCTTTGATATGTACTTAGTCGTCTTTATATATCTTTCTTCAAGCAAAGACTCCGCAAAAGCCTCGGCCTTGGCCTCGGGAACACTATCCTTCATCAGCACCGAAACCTGCATATTCTCCTTGAAATAGTCCGATACGCTCTTGGCATTGACAAGAAGCATGCTCGCCACTCCCACCAACAGCAGCACAAGACTGATGCTTATCACAGATGACAAATAGGCATTTGCAAGCCTACGTCTCATTATTTTGTTTTCTCCTTTACTCATATGGTTCTCCCAATTGAGGCCAAAGATAGTGAAATATCAAAAAAAAATATTATCTTTGTTGTGATTTTGTCATTAAAAACAAACAGTATGGATAATTCTGTAAAAAGAGTCCTTTTTGTCAATTCGGAGATATTCCCTTACCTCCCCGAATCACCTGTCGCGAACATCGGAAGATACCTTCCTCAGGGTATTCAGGAGAGGAAAAAGGAGATAAGGTCATTCATGCCTAGATATGGCTGCATCAACGAAAGAAAGAACCAGCTGCACGAGGTGATCCGCCTGTCAGGAATGAACATCGTCATCAACGATGTGGACAGACCATTGGTCATCAAGGTTGCATCTATCTCATCTGCAAGAATGCAGGTGTATTTCATTGACAACGACGACTACTTCCACCGCAAAAGCATCTACCGCGACGAAAACGGCGAATTCTTCAGCGACAACGGAGAGCGCGCCATCTTCTTTGCACGCGGAGTCCTGGAGACAATAAAGAAACAAAGGTGGGCTCCGGACATTATCCATTGCCAGGGATGGATTTCTCACGTTCTACCGCTTTATCTCAAGAAAGCATATATTGACGACCCTATTTTCTCTGACAGCAAGATCGTACTCTCGCTGTATGACGACACCCCTAAGGAAAGCTTCCCGGCAGACCTTAAGGAGAAGATCATGATGGGCAACATTTCAGACAAAGACGTAGAAATCCTCAACGACCCTTCAGGCATAAATCTTGCGAAACTCGCTGCCAGCTATAGCGACGGAGTCATACTCGGTTCAGAAGGAGTAGATGAAGAGCTCGTGAAATTCTGCAGGGAGTCAGGACTTCCAATCCTCGACTATAACGCAGATGCTATCGCAAGCGGCTCATACATTGAGGATTACAATAGTTTTTACGGTCAGATATAATGAATTTAAGTTCTTTAGGCAGAGTAGGCCGCCTCGCGGCTATCGGTGCGATACTGTTATTCTCTGCATCATGTATAACGGTCAACGAGCAGCTCGGAGAAAACCTCATCCCGACAGATCAGAAATGGGATGTATTTCCACAGGAGGCACACCCTCTTAAGGATATCCGCCTGCAGATGGCCGACAGCCTTTCAGGATACAGTTCCACCAGATTCACATTCGGAGCTGTCACTGACGACCTCATGGGTACAACAATAAAGAGCACCAGCTTCACTCTGGTGCCGGTTGCTGACAGCCTGGACTTCGGAGAGAACACCAAGGTCACAGGATTCCACTTCACCGCAGCAAAAGATACCCTCTCTACTGTTTATGACAGCCAGAGAAGAATAATCCAAAATGTATATGTGTACGAGCTCAAGCAGGCGCTTGACTCAACTGTAATGTATTCCGGCGTATTTGACAGAGGGAAATATGTAGACATGACATCTGTCATTACCGAGGGCATTCCTGTATATGACGGAGGAGACTCTCTCAGCTTTGAATTCAGCAGAGAATTCGCAGAAAGCATGATAGAAAGGATCAAGAAGACAGATCTTGACAGCCTTGAGATCTACGTCCAGGGTGACAAGGACAAAGGCATTGCCGGCATTCCTGGAATCTTCATCACCACAGACACTCCTGCCAGCCTCGGAGGCAGAATAAACCTGTTTAAACTCGGTCTTGACTACGACAGCAACTACTACATCTCTGGAAACTACGCAGAGCTGAAGATCCGCGCAGACTATGGAGACAGAGCCGATGTAGACACATCATTCCTATTCTTCTTCGGTCCCGGTGATTTCATCAAGAATCTTAAATCCAGCGATGAGATCACACAGTTTGCATTCAACACAGGCCTGCACCTCTACGAAGCAAATGACATCCTCAATATCGAGGACATGCGCAAAGGATCAGTCGTAGCAAAAGACAAGATATACGTTGAGGGCGGAAGCGGCGTAAAGCCTGTGGTCAAGGCCGCCGAGATCAGAGAGATCATAGAGGCCCAGATGACAGCAGCGGGCATCAGCGACATCAAGGAAGCAGTAATCAACAAGGCTACCATCATTCTCCCATACAATGTAAACGGGGATTATGAAGCTCTTGATAAATTCCCTGACATCCTCAGCCCTACTGTCAAGCTTAAGAGCAGCACCGGTAATTTCGTGACATACGCCGGCCTCACAGATGCCAGCATAGCGACTGAGAACCAGGGAGAAATAAACAGATCACTCTGCGTATACTCACCTGACATCAGCCACCACGTTCAGGAGATCATGAAGGTGAAGAAAGATGAGGACTACGAGAAGAACATCGCAAAGTACGATATCTGGTTCCTTATAATGCATGAAGAGATTGTAGAAACAGAAAGCAACAGTTCGATGAATGACCTATACCAGAACCTCATGTATAGCTCATACTACAATAACATGATGTATGACCCATACGGTTATGGATACGGTTACGGAGGCTATGGATATGGAGGCTATGGTGGCTACGGCGGTTATGGTGGATATGGCTACAATAACTACTATAACTACATGATGATGGCTGCTATGGCTGGATCATACAACCAGACCAGCGCAGAGTCAACTATAGAGCTTGACAAGGACAGATACTACAGATGCACGCTCAACGGTCCAGATTATAATGGAACCCTCGAGGAACTGCCAAGACTTAAAGTCACATTCTCGGCGCCTAAGTCAGCCAAATAAAAATAAAGGATCGATCCTGACAGATCGATCCTTTATTTTTTCTATTTAGCAAACTACTTATTTTGCGTTTACCTTGTCCTCGATGTACTTGATAGCATCACCTACGGTAGTGATCTTGTCACCTGCATCCTCATCTGGAATAGAGATGTCAAACTTCTTCTCGAACTCCATGATAAGGTCTACGATGTCAAGTGAGTCAGCTCCAAGGTCGTTCTGGAAGCTCGCGCTCTCAGTAATCTCTGCTGCAGGAACACCGAGCTTGTCAACGATGATATCCTTTACATCCTGTGCAATGTTAGCCATAACGTTAAATTTTTTAATTAATATTTATATTCCAATACACGTATTTGCGCTAAAACTCTGCAAATTAAATAAAAAAAATCCGAAAATAAAAATTTTACTCCCGACTGAGCTTCAGCCACACCCGGAAGCCATTCAGAGAGTTAAGCAAATAGAATACCCACATGATGACCATGACTGCAGCATGTGCCTCTCCACGAGCCACAAAAATGCACCACATGATTACACTTATGATATTTGTGATAATCCATAACACCCACTGCTCCATGAATGCGAGTGCCATAAGCGCCTGAGCTATAATACTCAGGACGGTTGTAGCAGAATCCTTGAAAGGTTGAGGGTCGCCAAAATATTTGAGGACATATCCACCCACCACTACAGCTGCAGCACTTCCGAGCGCAAGCAAAATACGCTGATGACCGGTAAAGCAACGCGCCCTCACCTGAACGCCCTGCCCGCCAGACTCCTTTTCTGTCATAGCCGCTCCCCTCTTTCTCCACTGCCACCAGCCTATGAACTGCATGGGAACATAATATAGGGCATTCAAAGCTGCATCTCCATACAAAGACGCCTTGTATGAGATGTAAGCATACATTGAAACATTAACAATACCGAAAAGGTAGTTCCAGATGTTACCCTTTGCCACCAGAACCACACAAAGAACACCGGCTATGCCTGCAACAGAACCGATAATGTCAACATTTCCGGTGAGGACTGAATATAGGATATTGGAAGCTATGACTCCTACTATCAGGAACCAGTCATAAAGAGACAAAACCTTGTTATTCATCTTTCCTATTCAAATATTCCTTAATCGTTCTTGCCAGAGACGGTCCTACAAGTTCTGCAATATCCTCTTCAGGGGCCGCTGCTAAGCGGACAACACTGCCAAATCGAAGAAGAAGACGCTGCTCAGTCTTGGCTCCGACACCCTTTATGGTCCTGAGTACTGACTCTATCTGTGCCTTGCTTCTCAGATTTCTATGGAAGGTGATTCCAAATCTGTGCGCCTCATCTCGTATATGCTGCAGCACCTTCAAGGCTGGAGAATTCCTGTCTATGAACATAGGGTATGGATCTCCGATCCTATAGACCTCCTCCATTCGCTCCGCCAAGGCAATGAGAGTGACCTTATCTATGATTCCAAGCTCTGACAGGGCTTCATAAGCAAAAGATAGCTGTCCTTTTCCTCCGTCAATTACAATCAGCTGAGGCAGATCTTCCGGATTTTCTTCGAGCATTCTGGAATATCTACGATTGACAACTTCCTTCATTGTAGCATAATCGTTTGCTCCGACAACTGTCTTGACCTTGAAGTGCCTGTAATCCTTCTTTGATGGTACGGCATTACGGAACACCACACATGCAGAAACAGGATTTGTTCCCTGGATATTGGAATTATCGAAACACTCTATATGCATAGGAAGAACAGACATGCCCAACTGCTTCTGAAGGGATTCCATGACCATATTCCTGTATGCATCTGGGTCGGAATGCTCCTGCTGTTTCAGGGTATTAAGGCGCATCTCCTTTGCGTTACGAGCGCTTAATTCCAGGAGAGCAAGCTTATCGCCACGTACAGGCACTCTGAATTCCACACCTGGGATATTCATTTCAGGTGTAAACGGCACGATAATCTCTTTGGAAAGTTCTCCGAACTTACTCTGGATTTCAGCTATGAATGTAGCAAGCACAGCCTCCTGCTCTTCCTCAATCATAAGTTTAAAGCCAAGATTGAGGGACTGTACAACAGCTCCACCACGTATCCTCATGAAGTTACCGAAAGCCTCTGGGCCGTCGATTATCAAAGAGAACACATCAACATCCCCCACTGAAGCATTCATGACCACTGACTTGCTGTAATGCTGTTCCAATGAAAGCATCTTCTCCTTGTAGATCTGAGCCTGCTCGAACTCCATTCGTGCCGCAGCCTCTGTCATCAGAGTCTTATAATGCTGGATAACCTCACGTCCTCCACCTTTCAGAAGTGAGATGATCTCTTCTATATTCTGATTGTACTCCTTCTGAGAAATACCTCCTATACAGCATCCAAGACACTTTTTCACATGAAAATACGTACAAGGGCGTATTTTCTTCCTAAGGATTACATCTGAGGTTATCTTATGCTTACATTGGCGCAGTGGATATACCGTGTGGATGAACTCCACAAGATTGCGGGCATGCACCACACTGCTGTACGGGCCGAAGTAGTGCGAACCATTCTTAACAAACTTACGGGTAAGCATTACGCGTGGAAACTCCTCAGCTGTAATACATATCCATGGATAAGTCTTGGAATCCTTCAAGAGGATGTTATAGCGAGGCTTGAACTGCTTGATAAGGTTATTCTCAAGCAACAAGGCATCGGCTTCAGATTCAACGACAGTATATTGCGCATCGGCAATCTTGGATACCATCACGGCCGTCTTGCGCGTGAGTCTGTCCGGCGACACAAAATACTGCGCGACTCTCTTATGCAGGTCCTTTGCCTTGCCTACATAGATAACATTCCCCTCTGCGTCGTAATACCTGTAGACGCCAGGGGAATGTGGAAATAACTTTATCTTTTCTCTAAGTTCCATTCAAACTCTTTGTCATGGGTTATAGGTGTAGGTGACATGCCACCCCCGGCTAGGGGGTGAGTGAGTGCCGAAGGCACGGGTCGGGGGTCACCGGAACCTATGACCCTTAACAAACTGACTACTGAATGAATTCAGCGATAGCCTCCTGGATGCCCTCAAGGCCGTGGAATCCCCTCTTGAGGATTGTTCCATCAGGACCTATGAGCATGAGATGAGGAATACCCTCGACACCATAAATGTCAGTAGGAACATTTGCGCAGTTGTTGATATGAAGCCAATCCATACCAAGCTCAGCGGCTGTCTCGATAGTATGAGACTGAGGCTTTCTCTCCCATACTGCCAGGCTGAGCACCTCAAGGCCCTTGTCCTTATACTCAGCATAGACCTGCTGGATATTAGGAATCTCTCGACGGCAAGGACCACACCAAGGAGACCAGAAATCCACGAGCACATATGTTCCCTTTCCAACATAATCAGAGAACTTCACTTCTTTCTTAAGAGGCTGAGGATCCATGCTTCTGTCATAACCGTAAACATGCTCGACTGTAAAGTCTGTAAACATCATACCCTCAGCTGTAAGCTTTCTCGCATCAAGTCCCTTCTTCAAAGATATTACCACCTCGTTCTCAAGCATCTCCTGAGGCATCTTTGAGATGATCTCCTCTACCTGCTCATCATCGATCATTCCATAAAGGTTCATAAGAACCTGAAGGGCAACTTCATTGTCAGGATTCTTCTTCGCTGCCTTAAGATTGAATTCAATATATTCCTCTACGAACTCATCATAATATGCCTGGGCCTTCTCCTGGTCACCAGCAAGCGAATCCATCATAACCTGAAACTCAGAGACCATAGCCTCATGAGCTGCCTCATAAGCCTGAACCTTCTCTTCTGCGGTCTTACCTCCGCAAGCCGCAACTGCAATCGCTGCTGCAGCGATTAAAAAAGCACGTATCTTCATAATTGTTGTAATTGTTTCTAATTGGTCCCTGACGGGATATGCCAAAAGTTCTTTGAGCCTTTTGGCAAATATACAAAAAAGGGATGACAATGCGTCATCCCTTTTCTCATAATATTTAGAGTTACAATTACTTGTTCTCTCTGCGTGCACCACGGCCACCACGACGACGATCGTTGCCACGGCCACCACGGTTGTTGCTGCCAGCCTGCTGAGCCTGTGCCGCTACACCAGCGTTAGGTGAGAGGTCCTTCTTACCGTAAACCTCACCGTTGCAGATCCATACCTTGATACCAAGTACACCTACCTTAGTGTGAGCCTCAGCAAGTGCGTAGTCGATGTCAGCGCGGAATGTGTGGAGAGGTGTACGACCT
>JAFYRK010000028.1 GCA_017559545.1 Bacteroidales bacterium | reverse complement strand
CGGATTTAGACGCAGCGGCGAGCTTTTTCTGTTTCTCTTTTTTGCGGCAAAAAAAGAGAAAGGATCAAAAAATTCTGTCGTGCCTTCGGCACTTTTATAATATCCTGTCATGAATGCAGGGGTTCCGTGCTTCGCACTCCACCGCCTGCCTATATTCTGTCGTCCTTTCAGGACTTTTGAATTGAAAGTTGAAAATTGAAAATGGAAAATTAATTTTCAACTTTCAGATTTCAATTTTCAATTTTCAATTCGTCGTATTGCGTTAGGGATTGGAGCGGCATCCTTTGCAAGCGGAGTGATAACGGAGCGAGCAAAGATAGAGCGGAAAGCCCGACGGCGATAGCCGGAACGCCCAAAAGATTTATTTTCTTGTGAAGACAAATGTTCTTTGATAAATTCGTAACTTTGTAGGGGAAAATATTTTTCGAAATAGTTTTTATATGAAGACAATAAAAGAGATATATCGTATAGGTCATGGTCCTTCTAGCAGTCACACCATGGCTCCTCGTTTTGCATCGGAGCAGTTCCTTGCTCGTCATCCTGAAGCGGCTCGCTTTGAAGTCACTTTATATGGCAGCCTGGCCCTCACTGGCAAAGGCCACTTGACAGACGTCGCTATCATGGAAGTCTTCGGCGATAAGGCTCCTGTAACAATAAACTGGCAGCCTGACATTTTCCTTCCTTATCATCCTAATGGAATGACATTTAAGGCTTTTAACAGTGAAGGCGTCATGACAGAAGAATGGACGGTCTACAGCGTCGGCGGCGGTGCTCTTGAAGAAGAAGGCAAGCCTGCAGTGTTGCCTGACATTTATCCTATCACCAAGATGACGGATATCTTGAACTGGTGCGAAGACACCGGCAAGGCTTATTGGGAATATGTCAAAGATGTTGAAAACGACCCTTATCTCATGGATTATCTTGAAGAGGTATGGCAGACTATGAGAGATGCCGTCGAGCGCGGACTCCAGACTGAAGGTCGTTTGCCTGGTCCTCTCAACCTTCCTCGTAAGGCTGCTAATTACCACATCAAGGCGATGGGTTACCAGCATACTCTGAAAAGCAGGGGCTTGGTGTTCTCTTACGCCCTCGCCGTCAGCGAGGAAAACGCTTCTGGCGGCTTGATAGTGACAGCTCCTACATGCGGTTCATGCGGCGTCTTGCCATCTGTGTTGTATCACTCAGCCAAGGCATACGACATCGCTAAGCCTCGTATCCTTAACGCCTTGGCAACAGCAGCTCTCGTGGGTAACATCGCCAAGACTAACGCTTCTATCTCAGGCGCGGAAGTAGGATGCCAGGGTGAAGTCGGCGTTGCATGCGCTATGGCGGCTGCGGCTGTATGCCAGCTCTTCGGTGGCAGCTGCGCTCAGATAGAATACGCCGCTGAGATGGCCCTCGAACATCACCTCGGAATGACATGTGACCCTGTGTGCGGACTCGTGCAGATACCTTGCATCGAACGTAACGCCTTCGCCGCTGCACGCGCCATGGACGCTAACATCTATGCAACATATACCGACGGCACTCACAGAGTGTCATACGATAAAGTGGTCGCTACAATGAAAAAGACCGGCCACGATATGCCATTGCTCTACAGAGAGACCTCAACAGGAGGTTTGGCAAGCGACTATGAACAAATGGATTATTAAAAGACACCAAGTCACCAAGTCGCTAAGACCCTAAGTTTTTTTAAACTTGGTGACTCAGAGACTCGGTGTCTTGGTGACTTAAAATTTGAATTATGAAAAGATTATTTCTAGCTATACCGATAAAGACTACAGATAATGAGTTCGTGCCGCTTCTTGATGGTTTGAAGCGTCAGCTGGCTCATGAGAAACGTATCAACTGGGTCAAGCCGCAGCATATTCATCTCACGCTGAAATTCATCGGCAATACACCCGACGAGGATATCCCTAAGATTATAGAAGGAGTGGAAGAGATGCTGAAAAACCATAAGAGCTTCACTATGGATTTCAACCATACTGGTATCTTCGGCAGCCGCTATGCGCCGCGTGTGCTGTGGCTGGGAATGCAGAACACCCCACAGGAACTGTATGATTTAGAAGAAGACACTCTGACTGTCTTTGACAAGATAGGATATCTTCGCGACAGACAGAACTTCGTGCCTCATATCACATTGGGACGTATCAAGGAATT
>JAFYRK010000147.1 GCA_017559545.1 Bacteroidales bacterium | reverse complement strand
CGCTAGACCACGCAGGATACGTTGGGAGGGGCCGGAGTGAGCGAAGCGAACGGAGTCGTCCGCAATCACTGCTATCCTCCCGGTGTAATATAAAATGAAAAAAGAGTGACTAATCAGTCAATTAAGACTTTTTAGTCACCCGCTTTTCATTTATAATCAATGACTTTCGCATTTGTCCTGCCTTCCGCGCCATGCAGGACAACCCCATATCACACTGCCTGCCAAGAAGTTAGCTGCAACGGGATGATTGCGCGTCAGAAGTCGAAAAAATTATTATATTTGTAGGTTATTATGGACGCAGGAATCAAGGAGACGCTGATCGGGTGGGCGGAAGAGTACAATGACCCGAAATACTTTCAGGAAGACCCGATAATCTTCCCGACGAAGTTTGCACGCAGGTATGAGGCGGGCGAAGCGGTCCTTGCAGACGTGGAGATCGCCGGTTTGCTGGCAGCTCATCTGGCATGGGGAAGGCGCGCCATGATAGTCAGAGACTGCGACAGGATGTTCGAGGAGATGTGCTGGAAGCCATACGACTATGTAATGAGCGGAGAATACAGGAATGAAGATGTCAGCCTGCACAGGACGATTAAGTGGAGCCAGTTTGCACAAATCTGCGAAAACCTGCGTAACATATATGCCAAGCAGGAGAGCATTGAGGGATTGACAGACACAGACATCAGATGCAGGATCTTCGGACAGAAGGAGGACAGGAAGGCACCTAACAAGAAGATCAGCATGATGAGGAGGTGGATGGTCCGAGACGACGGAAAGGTCGACCTTGGAGTGTGGAAGAAGTCTGACAAGGCAGACCTCATACTGCCGCTTGACGTACATGTATACACCCAGGCGACGGCCTTGGGTCTGACATCACGCAAGCAGAAGGACATTGTAACCGCACAGGAAATCACAGATGCCTTCCGTGAAATATGGCCTGACGATCCATGCAAGGGCGATTACGCCCTATTTGGTTATGGTGTAATGAACCAATAAACTGGTCTGCAAGCCAAAACTATACATCTCGTCCATGAAAAGGGCAGAATTGTGGACGGCATAATAGAAAAAATGAGCAATATGCCAAGACTTTATATAATATCCGGATGCAACGGAGCGGGCAAGACCACCGCTTCATATTCACTGTTGCCAGAAATGCTGGACTGCAAGGAATTCGTGAACTCTGACGAGTTCGCGAAGAGCCTCTCCCCTTTCGATCCTTCGCAGGCGTCGATCCAGGCAAGCCGCTACATGCTGATGAAAGTCAGATATCTTCTCAAGAGAAATGAAGACTTTGCCGTAGAGACAACTCTTGCGACAAGAACGCTGCTCAAGATAGTGAAGGCAGCACAGGACGCAGGATATACCGTGACACTGCTGTACTTCTGGCTCAACAGCCCCGAACTGGCAATTGCAAGAGTAAAGGCCAGAGTCGAGGCTGGAGGACACAATATACCGGAAGAGACCATCCGCAGACGTTACAATGTCGGAATAGACTACTTCTTCAACATCTACGCGCCGATCTCGGAAAGGTGGATATTGGCAGACAATTCGCAGATTCCGTTCAGGGTGATCGCAGAGGGATCCAAAAATGACGTCATCAATATCAAGGACGAAGAAACATACAAGAAGATCCACGCAATCGCAGAAAACACCATCACATTAGCAGACAAAGATGAACTGTAAGAATCACTACCTTGATATATTCAACGTAACAGAGGACGGCCTTAAGGAAATTACGGCAAAGGCGCTGTCCAGAGGTGGCGATTTCGCTGACCTTTATTTTGAATACACCACATTCTTCAACCTCAACCTGAAGGACGGAGTCGTATCTTCCGGAGGATTCCACACTGACTACGGAGTGGGCATCAGAGTACTCAAAGGCGAGAAGACCGGATATGCATATTCGGAAAACCTTGACATGCGCGAGATGCTGAAGGCGGCGGACGCTGCCAGCGCAATAGCGCAGGCAGGCGGAAGCAGCCTGCCATATCGCGCCGGCACTGCGTGTGCACCGGATCTGTACCCTATGCAGAAACACTGGAGAGACACTGATGCATCAGCCCTTCTGCCGTTCCTTCTGGAACTTGAAAAGAAAGTCACAGCCCAGGACAGCAGAATCGTAAAGGTCATCGCCAGACTGTCTGACTCTGTATGCGACGTTCTGATGTATAATTCATTCGGGGAACTGACATGCGACACCAGACCTATGGGCAGCATTTCAGTTACGGCTGTGTTCCAGCATGAAGGAAAATCAGAGAACAAGAGCGTTTCAAGAAGCTTCAGGATGGGAGCGGAGCTGATCAGCGGAGCCATTGCGGATGAGATCGCAGCAGATATTGCGGAAGGTATTGACGAGCGTTTCGAGGCTGTAAGGCCAAAAGGAGGCCAGATGGCAGTGGTCATGGGCGCAGGCCCGTCAGGAGTACTTCTGCACGAGGCTATGGGACACGCATTTGAAGCCGACTTCAATCGAAAAGGCCAATCCATCTTCTCAGACAAGATGGGCCAGCAGATATGTCCGAAGGGTGTCAATGTAGTCGACGACGGCACATTGGAATTCAACCGAGGTGCATGCAGATATGATGATGAAGGCGTAGCCGGCCAGAAGACCTATATGGTAGCCGATGGAGTCCTTAACTCATACCTCCACGACAGAATCAGCGCAGCATGGTACGGCGTAGCCCCTACAGGCAACGGAAGAAGAGAGAATTTCAGGTACAACCCTATTCCGCGCATGAGGGCGACCTACATGGAAAGCGGAAACGCCGACCCAGCATCAATCATCGCTGATGTAAAGCAAGGAATCTATGTAAAGGAACTCTCAAACGGACAGGTCAAGATCGGAGAAGGAGATTTCACATTCTTCGTCAAGAGCGGATTCATGATTGAAGATGGACGTCTGACTGCACCAATCAAGGATATAAACATAATCGGAAACGGACCCGAGGCTTTGGCTAACATATTGGCTGTCGGAAACGACCTGAAGATCGATAACGGCACATGGACATGCGGTAAAGACCAAAGCGTAGCGGTATCGTGCGGCATGCCGACAATCTTGGTAAAGAGTCTGACTGTAGGAGGAGAATAAATGATAGAGACACATGAAATAGAGATTGCAAGGCACTGCATTGCCTTTGCCTGCGCTAACGGAGCGGACAACGCCAGGGTCAACCTTAACAAAAGCGGCATTGACGGCTGCAACATGCTTAACGGCGAACTCGACAAGGTAACACACGCTGCCGACAGATCAGTATATCTATACCTCTTTGTAAACGGTAAGTATGGAACCTTCTCTACAAACATGCTGGAAAAAGAGAGCCTGGAGGACTTCATCCTCAAGGCGATAGACATGGTAAAGATGTTGGGAGAAGATACCTGCAGAAAGCTTCCGGATCCGTCCAGAACCGAGAAGAACGCCAATACAGGACGAGAGTTGGATCTATATGATGAAGCAATAGAGCATACCGACAGCGACAGCAGGCTTGCAAAAGCCAAAGCCATGAGCATATGGCAGAACTCCCATAAAGAGAACAACGGCGAATACTCGCTGATTTCCGAAGAGTGCGAATACAGCGAATCATATGACGACAGCATAACGATCGACTCTCAAGGATTTGAGGGAAGACACACTGAAAGCTCATTCAGTTTCTTCACAGAGGTTACCATACAGGACAAAGAAGGTAACAGATACAGCGGATATTGGTGGGACACATTGTTCCGCAATTCTGACGCAGACCCGTCCGAGTGCAGCAGAAAGGCACTTGAAAGAGCCGTTGCACAGATCGCCCCTCAGCCTCGCAGGAGCGGACACACACGCATGGTGGTTGACAGCACTGTCGCATCAAGGCTTGTTGCCCCGGTGCTCAATGCGCTCAATGGTTCAGCCCTGCAGCAAAAGATGTCATTCCTGGACGGAACATTAGGCCAGAAGGTTTTCAGCGAAAGCATGAACCTTATGGACCTTCCAAGGACTGCGGGCAGAAACGGTTCCAGGATGTACGACAGCGAAGGAGTTGCTACAAAAGATGCCCCTGTTATAAAGGACGGAGTTGTATGTCAATACTTCATCAACACATATAATGCAGAGAAAATGGGCATAGAACCGACTGTGGAAGACGCATCGAGACCATGTCTGATGCCATATATGAAAGGTAAGGAATTGGCGACCGAAGAAATTTCCGTATCTTTGAAGGATATATTGCAGTACTGCAGGAACGGTATACTCGTCACAGGATTCAACGGCGGAAACACCAACCCTGTTACGGGCGACTTCTCCTTCGGCATTGAGGGCTTTGCCTTCAGCAAAGGGAAAATCACCCATCCGGTGCGCGAAATGCTGATTACAGGAAACCTGAAGGACCTGTGGAACAGCCTTATCGCAGCAGGAACAGACGCCCGCCCAAGTTCACGTTGGCAGATACCAAGTATAGCTTTTGAGAATGTTTCATTTTCTGCATAAAAGATTGCCACGTCGCTCCGCTCCTCGCAATGACGTATAAATGTCATCCTGAACGGTACACATGTCATCCTGAACGAAGTGAAGAATCTGTAAAACGAAAACAAAAATTTATTATAATATGAAGATTTCAGTAAACACAGTAGTAGAATTCAGCTACGAACTCGAGGTTGACGGCCAGATTGTCGACCAGTGCCCAAAGGAGCGTCCTTTGGACTATATTCACGGAACAGGCAGCCTTCTTCCTAAACTTGAGGAGGCTATCGAGGGAATGGAGCCAGGTGCAACATTCGATGTAACTCTTGCTCCGGCAGACGCTTACGGCGAGGTTGACCCATCAAGGGTCATCGATCTTCCTAAGGCTGCATTCGAGGTAAACGGAGAGATCCGCGAAGACCTTCTCGTTGTCGGCAACACTATCCCTATGATGAACAGCATGGGAGGTGTGATTCCAGGTGTTGTCGTGGAAGTCAGCGAGGACAGCGTAAAGATGGACCTCAATCACCAGATGGCAGGCAAGACCCTCCATTTCAAAGGCGAGGTACTCACAGTAAGAGAGGCTACCGAGAAAGAACTCACTGAGGGACTTCACGGAGAGTACGTACACACATGCGGAGGTTGCGGCGGCGGATGCCATGGTGGCGGATGCGGTGAAGGCGACTGCGGATGCGGTGAAGGCGACTGCGGATGCGGATGTCACTAAAATAAAATGAAGACGGCAGTAGTCATACTTAACTGGAACACGGAAGGATTCCTCAGGGAATTCCTTCCTGGACTTATCCACTCTGTAGCAAAGGTCGAAGGAGCGGAGGTCATCGTTGCGGACAACGCTTCCACTGACGGAAGCATGGACGTAATGAAGAATGAGTTCCCTCAGGTAAAGACGCTGCTGTTCGAGAAAAATTACGGTTTTACCGGAGGATACAACAAGGCATTCAGCCAGATAGAATCGGATTACTTTGTACTGATCAACTCCGACATAGAAGTTACCGAAGACTGGCTGAAACCTCTTGTAGAGTGGATGGACAGCCATCCTGAGTGCGGAGCATGCGCACCGAAGCTGCACAGCTGGCAGGAGCGCGACATGTTCGAATATGCTGGAGCAGCCGGCGGATATCTCGACAGATTCGGATACCCGTTCTGCAGAGGACGCATCCTCAAAAGATTGGAAAAGGATAACGGACAATACGACTCCCCTGCCGATGTGCTTTGGGCAACAGGTGCATGTCTGATGGTCAGGAGCTCAGTATACAGAAAGTTGGGAGGTCTTGACGAAAGGTTCTTCGCGCACATGGAAGAAATCGACCTATGCTGGAGAATGCAGCTGGACGGATACAAGGTAACCGTCGTGCCAGAGTCCGTTGTTTACCATGTAGGTGGAGGCACACTGCCGGCAACATCGCCGTTCAAGCTGTTCCTTAACTACAGGAACAATCTGCTGATGCTGGAGAACAACCTTGCGAAGACCTTTGCACTCAAGAACTTCAAGAAAGGAATGGGCTTGAAAAAAGCAGCCATCAGAGGTTTGCGTCAGGCACGCTGTAGAATATTACAGAGAAAATGCCTGGACTGGTTGTCTGCAGCGGTATATCTGGCGACCTTGAAGACTGACAGCTTCAAGGCTGTAGGGAAAGCATATAATGAGTATAAGAAGTTAAGGCATGCAGCCGACATTGATGATATAAAGACATACCTCAACCTACATGGACAGGATGCCGGAGTATCAGGAATATATGGAAAATGGATTATCCTCGCCTCAATGCTGAAAGGAACGGATATATTCCGCAGCATAAAGGAGAAGGATTTCTATAAAATTTAAACCTGAAGATATGAAGATCGTTATTGCAGGTGCAGGTGCAGTAGGTTCACACCTGGCCAAGATGCTCAACAACGAGACCAACGAGGTCACAGTCATTGATCAGCGCCGAGACAGGCTTGACAGCGTGACCGCCAGTACAGATGTGATCACCGTAGAAGGAAACCCTTCTGCAATTAAGGTTCTGCGTGAGGCTGGTGCTCATTATGCTGACCTTTTCATTGCCGTGAACCCATCGGATTCACAGGACGTGAACATTGTCAGCGCCATACTTGCCAAGCAGCTAGGCAGCAAGAAGGTTACAGCCCGCATCAATAACGAAGAATATCTTACCTACGAGAACAAGCATCTTTTCACAGAGATGGGTATTGACCTCATGTTCTATCCCGAGAAGATCGCCGCCGGAGAAATTGTGGATCTGCTCAAGCGGACAGCAACGACAGAATCACTGGAATTCGCACGAGGAAAGCTCCAGATTGCCGTTTTCAAGCTTGAAGAAGAGTCAGAACTTATCGGAATGAACATGGCGGAATTCAGTGCCGTAGCAGCACAAGAGGGCCAGAAGTTCAGAGTCGTGGCAATCTCACGTCAGGACGAGACCATCATCCCTAAGTTTGACACCAAGTTCAAATACCATGATCTCGTGTTCATCATCTCAAAAAGAGAGGGAATGGACATGCTCATGAGATATATCGGCAAGGAGAACATCGAGGTCAAGAACCTCATGATTCTTGGCGGAAGCCCTATCGGAGAGATGGTGGCCAAGCAGTTGAGCAAGCAGCTTGACTCAATCAAGCTTATCGAGATGAACAAGGCCAAATGCCTGGACCTCTCTGAAAAACTCCCATCCAACGTAATGGTAGTGAACGGAGACGGACGAAACTCTGACATGCTCCTTGAGGAGTCTATCAGGGAATATGACGCCTTTGTGGCTGTAACCAACAACTCTGAGACAAATATCCTGGCATGCGTTGCCGCAAAGAGTCTTGGAGTGCCAAGAACCATAGCCGAGGTTGAGAACCTTGAGTACATCAGGCTCGCCGAAAGCATGGGAGTTGACGCTGTGATCAACAAAAAGCTCATTACCGCAGGCAGGATCTTCAAATTCACCCTCAGCAGCAAGGTACGCTTCATCAAATACATGAGCGGAACCAAGGCGGAGGTGCTCGAGTATATCGTGAGCCCGGGTTCTACTATCACAAAGAACACCCTCATGAACACAAACTTCCCTAAGAACGCCATCATCGGCGGTGTCATCAGAGGCAATGAATCATTCATCGCAGTCGGAGACACACAGATACAGGCATACGACCGCGTTGCGGTCTTCGCCCTCCCTGAAGCAGTCAAGGAAGTTGATAAATTCTTCAAGTAATGGCAAGTTATCTCCAGATAGAGAACATATCCAAAAGCTATGGACCTAAGGTCCTGTTCGAAAAGATCGGATTCAACATCAATGAGGGCGACAAGATCGCTCTCATTGCACCTAACGGCACCGGAAAGACCTCACTGATGAGGATTCTCGCCGGAAAGGACAAGTCCGACTCAGGCGGAAAGATCATGTTTCTCAAGGACATCAAGATCGCCTTCCTGGAGCAGGAATATGATTTCGAACCGGAGAGGTCTATATTCGACCAGATAATGGCCTCGAGTACAGATTTCACAAAAGACCTTGACCAGGAGCACCTGTGGGAGTATGAGCATAGGGTTATCAAGTTCCTGACAAGCTTCAACCTGACAAACCCTGAGCAGAAGATGAAGGAACTGTCCGGAGGTGAAGTCAAGAGAGTAGCCCTTACGCAGATGCTTGCAAGCGAGGCTGAGTTCTTCATCATGGACGAGCCTACCAACCATCTGGACATCGATGCCATCGAGTTCCTTGAAGGCCACCTCAGCCGTTCGCGCTGTACCCTTTTCATGGTAACGCATGACCGATATTTCCTTGACAGAGTATGTAATACCGTCATGGAGATGGACCATGGAGCCGTATATACATATAAAGGAGATTATCAGAACTTTCTTGAGAAGCGCGAGGAGAGGATTGCCAATTACAACGCAGAGACAGATAAGGTGCGTAACATCCTTCGTCGTGAGCTGGAATGGATCCGCAGTACCCCATGCGCACGTACCGGTAAGGCACGTTACAGAATAAACGCCTTCTATGACCTCAAGGACAGGGCTTCGCAGGTATATACCCAAAAGCAGGTGAACATGGATCCGATGAAGGGATCTACACGTCTGGGGACCAAGATCATCAACTGCAAGGATCTGAGTTTCTACTACGGCGACAGCTGCTACCTTGACAAGTTCACATACAACTTCCAGCGTTACGAAAAGGTAGGAATCGTCGGTCGGAACGGCGCCGGAAAGTCAACCTTCCTGAATATCCTTACCGGCCGTCTTTTCGAAGACGACCCAGGTGTGCTCACCGGTACAATCGAACGTGGCGAATCTCTGAAGATCGGCTACTACCACCAGAACGGCATGTCATTCAACCCGAACGACACTGTTCTGGATATCGTTAACGACACATGGCTTCTCAACCGCTTCCTTTTCCCTCACGAGATGCTCAACAACAAGATTGAAAAACTCAGCGGAGGAGAAAAGCGGCGCCTGTACCTGCTGACAATCCTCATGCAACAACCTAACCTGCTGATCCTTGACGAGCCTACCAACGACCTTGACATCGTCACCCTCAACATCCTCGAAGAATACCTCAAGGAGTTCAGCGGTTCGCTCATCATAGTATCTCATGACCGTCATTTCCTTGACAAGCTCGTTGACCACCTCTTCATCTTCTGTGGAGACGGAGTCGTAAAAGACTTCGTAGGTACATACAGCGAGTACAGGGAATACATCAAGGAATATGAGGCAGAGCAGCGCTCACAGGCAAGGGCTGAAGAAAAGGCTGCAAAGGAGAAGGCTGCCAAAGAGGCTGCAGCAAAAGAGCCAACACAAGAACAGCCGGCTAAAAAGCGCAAGCTGACATACAAGGAACAGAAGGAACTTGAGCAGCTGGAAAAAGACCTCGAAGCCCTTGCATCAGAAAAAGCCGGACTGGAGGAGAAACTCAACAGCGGCACACTCTCCTACGAAGACCTTCAGAAAGCATCCGAACGCATAGGCGAAATCATGGAACTCACTGACGAAAAAGAGTTCAGGCTACTGGAGCTTTATGAGGTGATGTAGAATATACCTTTCACTATCTTACAACTGGGCGAAGCGTGAATGAGTAGGTGTACTTCTTTTCGCTGATGCGGTAAGGTGCATATTGAGCAGCAAAGCTGGACCATGTATCTGTTCCACCGACACCGCACTGTATCAAATCAATGTTCAAGGTAAATGAATCTGACAGCAATTGAGGCTCACCAATATGCTTTGCATTGTTGAGATCTTCCTGAGTTGTGGTCCATGTTGACAAGGGAAGAATACCTCATCCCATAGACCAGTTCGATTGAACTTTAAATTTATAGTGCAGATGGGCACTACTGGGCCTCACAGATACACTCTTAAAAAGAGACACCTCACATTAACATGCTAGGTATCTCTTTGATACATAATTTACGATTTATTACTATGCTTAAGTACTATCTCCTTTGTATTACTACTCTAATTCAAATATATTAGTTGCATTTTTCCACGGGGTCTTTTGTAAATAAGCGTCCTTGTACCCTTTAGGTACATATAAGTCAACAATACTGATTCCACCAGACGTTGGAGGGTTTGTAGAGCCAATCTTAAATGTTTTTATCTTGATTGCTGTATTTGGAGAATCATCCTCATTGAACACATAAGCTTCTATTGTATAAAGGTTAGTACAGTTTGATGCATCAAACTCCTCTAAACTCGTACATCCCTTAAATGCACCCTTATAATCCGAACTACTTGTTCCATATCCACCTCCTCTTATGGAAATAAGATTTGACCCAGACTCAAATGATACTCTTTTTAACGATGTGCAGTTTGCAAATGTAGTCTGCTTAATTTCAGTCAAACTTGCTGGTAAAACAATTTCCTCTAATGAACTACATTCAACAAATGCACCCCATTCACCAGACACCGTCATTGTATAATCTAGTATTGAACACTTGGAATTAGATTGAAAGGTTAATTCCTTAAGTTTTTTACAATTGCGAAAAGCACATCCGCCTATTACAACCACATTATTAGGTATTTCTATTGCTTCCAATGATTCGCAATATGCAAATACACCTTCATCATAAGAGCCACCAGGGATAGATGTTAATAATGATCCTTTCTCAAAAGAGACTGATTTGAGATTTTTTGATCTATAAAAAGCTCCTTTTTGAATGCTTACAACTGACGCTGGTATTGTTATTCTCTTAAGATTAGTACAATCAGAAAATGCATAACTGCCGATTAATGAAAGACCATTAGGTAACGTTACAAAAGTAAGTTTATCGCAACTCTTGAATGCATTTGATGGTATCTCCTTTAACCCTGTAAAATATTTAAGTTCGTTAAACATTATAATTTCGTCGTTATCATAAAAAACATTCCCAATGGATGTTACTGATGCTGCCTCAGTCTGAGAAATCTCACAATCTTCGTTCAAATCCCAATGTTCAAGACAGATAATTTTGACGTTAATGTCACTAAAAATGATAATTTTCTCAGTACTTTTCTGAATTGTTACCATTTGCCCATCACTAAGAATAAAGTAAACATTTTCATCATCTTGAGTAATAGAATCGATGATGCTATCTCCGTCAGCACCATTTAGACCGTCCTTTCCTGTTGCCTTTCCGAGTTTCTGCCAAGATACACCATTGTCATAGGATAGATACCAGAATCCGTCTTCTATTTTTAATTGAGGAGTGATTCCATCTTTTCCGTCCTTACCATCGGTGCCATTAACTCCGTCTACTCCATCTTTTCCATCGGATCCATCCTGACCATTTTTACCGTCTTCGCCATCTTTGCCGTTTTGTCCATCTTTACCATCTGCGCCATCTGCGCCATTGGCTCCATCCTTTCCATCTTCTCCTGTTGTTGGAATCATGTTACCACTATCGTCAAGAAGCCAATTACCGTCCAATGTCCAGTAGTATTTGCCATCTGTGTGCTGTCTTACCCCAATTTTAGGAGTATACCCGTCCTGGCCGTCTTTACCATTGACTCCGTCCTTTCCGTTTTGTCCATCTTTACCGTCGGCACCATCTTTGCCATTTACTCCATCTTTGCCATTTGCTCCATCTTTGCCATTTTTACCGTCCTGACCATGGTAGATTGTAATGGATCCACTCTTTGCAAATGTTATTGTGTATCCAATTTCTTTATTTCCCTCTTTTATTGGAGCAATGTTTACGACATAGTCATTGCTCTGCAAGGCAATTATGATTGTCTGCAACGAGGTGATATTCGTGTTCATCTGATTGCAAAGTGTTTCCAACTTTACGATGCGATCTTCATGTTTGTTGAGTTGATCCCAGATTGCGGAGTCGTCAAACTTGCTGCAGGCTACTACCGCCAGTAGTGAGAGTGCAAATAATAAGGTTCTTTTCATGATTTATAGGTTAATAATTTTTCTTGATTTCATCTATTGTTGTAATCTTAGAAATAAGATGTAGTCTGTCTTTGGTTCCGATATTCGCATATCCCCCTATTTGCTGTAAGGAGTTTATTATAGTGATTAGATTTTCTCGATCAACTTCACTTGCAACAATAATCATATCAACTTGAGAGGGCAGAAATCTTGCTCTGAAATGGTTTAACAAAGATGTGTCGTGTTTCTTTTTGAATGAGGCGTATCGTTCAGGACCTTCTATCCAATCTTTTAAATAAATCTTTCTCCACTCGCGTTCAATATAGTTGTCCTTTCTTCTGCCTACCGCATATCCATTTTCTTTATATTTCTTTACAGGTTTTACATAACCTAAAATCTTGGCATATAGCGAGTTGTTGCTATGAAAATCATCAAAACAATGAGTGATAAATCGAGTAAGATTTGCACGGCGATTATTAGGAAAATATGAAACTGGGCATAAAGGCAAATCATTGCCCCAAACTCTCGACATGCCGATTGCATAATTACCATATACGATGTATTGCAGCCGAGAGAGAGGGATATCACAAAAACTAATCATTGGAATATATAAATGTCCAATGCTTCCGTCATTCTTAGGGAATTGTTCGTTTGCGTATGAGCCAATGAAGCCGTTTTTCAAAATTTCTACTAATACATCATATTCTTGAGTTTAGTGAAAAAATGAGTTCGAATATATCCTTCCCATGACTTATAATAAAATAGGGAAACCGCTAGCGAATAATACGTTTTTTAAATTGATATCTACCGAAGATATTGGCTTATCAAATCAAATGCGAACCGCAACATATAAGGTATCTGCATACTCAGTTTGGCCTAATCCTAATGCTGTAGAGCGATTGTTACACTTTGAACGGACTCTATCATCCGACAACAAGGTCTGAATCAAGTCAGATTCTGCCTGAATAATACTTGCATTATCGCCGATAGCTATGGCATAAATATCAGAATATCCCTCGGCAAGATATTTCTCCTTTCTTTCATCAAGGTCACTTGTTATGCCAATCTTGTAAGATTTGATTTCAGTTAGGTTTAATTCATCAATAATAGCCTCGTAAGAATCTTGCAACTTCTGATTCATAGTGTCCTCAAAATGCACATCAAGCCCCATGATGCTTCATGTATATACAAAGAAAGTGTGGAGCTGACTTTCGTTTATCAAGTAGAAGGTTGTGGTAAGACCCTATAGCAATAAACGACACAATACCCCACACTCGGATAGATATGGGGTACGGGTACGCAGAACGCGACCTGATACAGGTATCTATACGAAAGTGAGTGTTGCTCCGAGTCGTCCTGCTATAAAGAAAACTACCACATTTTCTACTTAGGACTTGCGAAAAACACTTTCACAATATGTAATATCAGACGGCAAAAACTGCCGGACTCTACAAATGTGTAAGCGTCTCCAGGATGCCGTAGCAGCATAAGAAAAGCAGGGTCATTGGCCCTGCTAGTTCTTTTTCCAGCGGTCTGGAAGTATGTCTCTGTATGCTTCCGGTGTAGCGGGTCGATGCAGAAGGTCTGCTCTGTTGAGT
>JAFYRK010000146.1 GCA_017559545.1 Bacteroidales bacterium | reverse complement strand
TTACTTCTAAATCAACCATCTATGCACATCATCTTGCGTTCAGATACTTCGGAGGCGTTCCCAAGCAGGTCGTTTATGATCAGGATCGAAGAATGCTTGTGAACGAGAACTACGGAGACTATATCATGACAGAGGAGTTTGCCAAGTATGTGAAATCCGTTGGCTTTGAACCGGTCTTCTGCATGCCATACGATCCAGCCAGCAAAGGCCAGTCCGAGGCTGTCGTGAAATATGTGAAAAACAACTTCCTCGCAGGAAGGACTTACGTGAACATCGACAGCCTTAATGATGAAGTTCTTGGATGGCTTGAGAGGACTGGTAACGGAAAGGTGAACAGTACAACCAGGCTTATACCTGCCGAAGAGTTCAAGATAGAGCAGCTGGAGTTGATACCGTATGCCGAAACTATGGAAGAGCCTGAGCTGGAGGCTCGTGAGTATAGCATCCGTAAGGATAACACCCTGCTGTATCACAGTAACTTCTACAGCCTTCCGTTGGGTACTTATGAAGGTCCTGGATCCAAGGTTCTCGTAGTCAAGAATGTTGACAGCAATGAGCTCGAGATATATGACCCGAAGGACTTCTCTCTTATAACTCGTTATCAGATAAGTCTACTGAGAGGAAGATATATAACAAAGGAAGGGCATGCCAGCAATCGTTGTCGTGATATCCTGGAGTCTGAGCAGATCTTGCGCACCTTTTTCAATGAATGGGATGACGACAGTCTGCTATCTCGCTTCTTGAAGGCCTTAAAGAACGACCATCCTCGGTACTACCGCAAGAGTATCACTTCTATGGCAGCCCTTCTGACTGATTATGACAAGGCTACGGCTAATGGACTTCTTGAAATGTTTGCAGAATCCAAGGTGTACAATGCAAATACAATGAAGGAGATAGCGAGTCAGCTTGCTGACAGCATGGAGAATCTCCCTAAAGCCAGACCGATACACATCGGACTATCAAGCGCTGATATCACACCAGAAAAGAGATCCATCAGCGAGTATAAGGATATAATAGGTAAAGACGGGGAGGATAAGTAATGGAGAAAACATTGACTACCAGCATTGAAGACGTGCGTCTCTATGCTAAAGCCCTGCGTCTTAGCCACCTGCGCAACGGATGTGCAGAAATCATCCATAAAGCCCAGATCGAGAAGCCTTCTTATATGGACTTCATAATGACTATCCTGAAGGACGAAGTCGCAGTCCGTCAGCAGAACGACCTTCTGAGAAGAATGAAACAGGCAAAGCTTCCAAGGAACTGTGATCTGGACAACTTCGACTTCAACCATAGCGCAGGCATCACCAAGTCCCAGCTTCATCAGCTCAGAGAGCTAGTCTGGCTTGACCAGATGTACAATCTCATCTTCATGGGACCATCCGGCACAGGAAAGACCTACATGGCTGCAGGTCTTGTCAGAGATGCCGTCATGAAAGGCTACAGAGCTCAGTTCGTGACCATGGACAATCTGATAAGTGTCCTTAGGATGAAGGATGTATCATCATCTGCCATGAGTACCTACAACGGTTATCTGAAATCAGACCTCTTTGCCGTTGATGACATCATGCTGATGCCGATGAAGAAAGAAGAAGCTGTCGCGTTCTTCAATCTTATCAACGCGCTACATGAAAAGACCTCAGTAATAATAACAACCAACAAAGCCCCGACTGAGTGGGTGGAAGTACTTCAGGATGAAGTTCTTGCAACGGCATTGCTGGACAGGCTTCTGTATCGATGCGATGTCGTAAAACTGAGCGGATCATCCTATAGAATGGAAAACAGATCCGGCTTTCTTGAAAACAAAAAGGAGGAGAAACGATGAAACGAAAAAATAGAGAAGTACTTCGATGTGCTCTAAACGAGTGCCGACACGCCAACCGTGTGTTCCTAAGTGACCAACAGAAGGCGATGTACGAATATGAACACGGGATCAATGGATCGACCTCGCCGACATCACATCGTTCTTACGACGATTGGATGATGGCAATAGAACTGCTGGAGGAAGCCGTCGAGCGAGTCCTTGAGGACGAACGATAAATGTTAAACCATAGACCTTAAGCCGCCAAGCAGTAGTCTGGCAGCGC
>JAFYRK010000145.1 GCA_017559545.1 Bacteroidales bacterium | reverse complement strand
GGTCTCGGTGAGGAGCCTAAGAAGACTGTTGTAACAGGTGTTGAGATGTTCCGTAAGCTCCTCGATCAGGGTGAGGCTGGTGACAACGTAGGTCTCCTCCTCCGTGGTATCGACAAGAAGGAGATCAAGAGAGGTCAGGTACTTGCTAAGGTAGGTATGATCAAGCCTTTCCAGAAGTTCGAGGCTTCTATCTACGTTCTTAAGAAGGATGAGGGTGGTCGTCATACTCCATTCCACAACCACTACCGTCCACAGTTCTTCATCCGTACCCTTGACATTACAGGTGAGATCGAGCTCCCTGCAGGTGTAGAGATGGTAATGCCTGGTGATAACGTTGCTATTACAGTTAACCTTATCTACCCAGTTGCTATCAACGAGGGTCTCCAGTTCGCAATCCGCGAGGGTGGTAGAACAGTAGGTGCTGGTCAGGTAACTAAGCTTATCGACTAATTAGTCTACAATATCAGGTGGATGACCTGAAAATGATCATCCACCTATTTTAGGGGAATAGTATAAGGGTAGTACAGCGGTCTCCAAAACCGTTAGTCTGGGTTCGAATCCTGGTTCCCCTGCTATTATAAATATCAAAGGTTACGATTTGGTAATGTTTAACAGACAATGCAACAAGCTTCCAACCTGCATTGTCCATTAAATGTAAAGATGAGAAGATTTATCAACTATCTTAAAGAGTCTTATGCTGAGTTGACTAAGAAGGTATCTTGGCCTGCTTGGGACAAATTGACTAATTCCGCTGTCGTTGTGATGGTGGCTTCTGTCATTCTTGCCCTTCTTGTACTCGCAATTGACTTCTGCATCCAGCATCTGATGACAGCTATTTATACACTGTAATAATACCTGAATTTTATGAGCGAGAGCAATAAAAAGTGGTATGTGCTGAGAGCAGCAGGCGGAAAAGAAAAGAAAGCCAAAGAGTATCTCGAAAAGGAGATTGAAAGGTGTGGCCTTCAGGATCTGGTTTCACAGGTTCTTGTTCCAACAGAAAAAGTCTATAGAATCCGAGATGGAAAGCGTATCTGTACAGAGCGTCTTTTCTATCCTGGTTATGTGCTTATCGAGGCGGAGCTTACCGGTGAACTGCAGTACATCATCCGAAACGAAGTTCCTCATATGTCAGGCTTCCTCACTGAGAAGCGCGACGTGAAGAGAGGTGACGGAAAGGCACAGGAGGAGAAACTTCCTATCCCACTCAGGGATGACGAAGTCAAGCGTATCCTCGGTGAGCAGGATGAAATGGCTGTGACTGAAGCAGAGACAGTTGTGGATTACGCAGCTGGCGATGCAGTCAAGATCACTGACGGTCCTTTCACTGGTTTCGACGGTACTGTAGAGGAGATTGTCGAGGACAGAAGCAAGCTTAAGGTAATGGTTATGATCTTCGGCAGAAAGACAATTTTGGAACTCAACTTTACACAAGTAACTAAAGAATAACATCAAATTATGGCAAAAGAAGTAGCTGGATTCATTAAACTCCAGATTAAAGGTGGCGCAGCTAATCCATCACCTCCAGTAGGTCCTGCCCTCGGTTCGAAGGGTTTGAACATTATGGATTTCTGCAAGCAGTTCAATGCCCGTACGCAGGAAAGCGCAGGAAAGGTATTGCCAGTAGTAATCACTGTTTACAGCGATAAGTCTTTCTCATTCGAAGTAAAGCAGCCGCCTGTAGCAGTACAGCTCAAAGAGGCTGCAAAGATTTCTACAGGTTCTGCTGAGCCAAACAGAAAGAAGGTAGGTACTGTAACTTGGGAGCAGGTTAAGGAGATCGCTCAGACTAAGATGTCTGATATGAACTGCTTCACACTCAAGTCGGCGATGACTATGGTTGCAGGTACAGCAAGAAGCATGGGTATCAAAGTAGAAGGAGAATTTCCTGAACTCTAAAATTCACAAGTAAAATGGGTAAACTTACAAAGAATCAGAAGGCTGT
>JAFYRK010000009.1 GCA_017559545.1 Bacteroidales bacterium | reverse complement strand
TTGTATGTTCCGTTTGCAATGAAGGTTGCCTTAGTGTCCATTCTTGGAACGCGCACACCCTCTGCAGAAACGATATTGATGCTCTGCAATGCCTTCTTGTCTGAAAGCATCTCACGGCCGTATGCATCCTTCAATGAGAATTTCACGCAGTCAACTCCGTCAGCCTCTACCTGCGCCTTATCAGCCACCAAGGTAAATGGCTCAGTATACTCCTCTGGAATCTCCTGAGTCTGATCCTCTGGGTCAACGGTTCCAGAGCATGCCGCTGCCAGAACCATTGCCGCTATGTAGTAAAGTTTTTTCATTAGAATGAAGTTGTGATACTGAAGTTAGCTCCTGTGTACTGAGGGATCTGACGGCATACTCCACCTGAACAGATGAAACCATCCTTGTAACGACCATAACCTGCTGCAAGACGAGTGCGTCCCTTAGTGTAACTTACACCTATATTATAATAATGCATCTTTGTAGATCCGTGGTTGTACATGTCGCTACCCCAGATGCTCCAGTGTGGAGCGAAGTTAACCTCGAGCAACGCTGCCATCCAATCCTTCTTATCCTCCTTTGTAGTCAGATACTGAAGTTCGAGACGAGTCGAGAATGTAGGAGTCCACTTGTAGAGGAGATCAGCAACCACGATGTTTGAAAGCCAGGTGGTCTTGAAGTTACCATATGTAGGGTTATACTCCTGCATAGAGTAAAGGAGAACCATCTTGAACTCCTTTGTCCACTGCTTCTCAACATCAAAGCTGAAATCTCTGAAGAGAAGGTTGCCCGGAGTGTAAGAGCCCTCCTGAGCCAGTGTGTAGTATGTAGAGAAGTTTGCATGCACCTTCATACCTCTCTTGCCACCGAGCTTAGTTCCACGACGGAAGTTGTAGAATGCATCAAGCTGTCCTCCCATCTCACCGCTATTGAAAGTATACGACGACTCGTCACCGACCTGCGGGTTGTATGGGTGAAGTGTGGTAAGCATGTAAGTGTACTGAGTGCTCATCGCAGGCACATACGATATCAGGTTTGCCGCAGACTGCGACCTTGAAGTTATAGTCTGGCCCATCCACTCAAGACGGCGTCCTGTCAGCGTGACACCAAGTCCACGACCGTTATATCCGAGTTCTACGAGCTGAGCGTTTCCTCTCTTCTGCTGCAAAGCAACAAGCTTCTTACCAAGGTCGACATACTCTCCCTTCACGAAAAGTCCGTTCCAGTCAAAATTCACTCTACCTGAGTAACCTACAGAGTTAGGGCTTCCACCTGCCTCCTGCGCATCAATACCGAGTTTCTCGAACTTGTTGAGTACCGAACCCTCGACAGAAAGAACCACATCATCAAGACCGATGATGTTTGAGAGCGACACGCTGAGGTCTGCACCTCTTACCTGGGTGTCAGAGAACTCCATACCGAGACGGGGCATACCCCATAGAGCCTTGAATGAGACCTTGTCATCCCAGTTATATGCGAATCTCGCACCCATGATGGTATTGTTCAGACCCAGGAGCCTGTCCTCCCAGCTACGGAAAAGAAGTCCGCTTCCGAACTGGTCATAGAAAGTACCGGCTGTAATCTGGAAATCCTCATCCTTCCAGTTCACGTACATATTGCTGACAGCGAACTTTTTTAGTTCGTGAGGATATCCTATAAGGGCCGGATAGTATCCCTCCATCTGCATACCTGCAGAGAAGTTTCCGTTATAATAGTCAAGCTTGAGATAATTGTTTGTACCGAAACGGTCATCATCCGGAATAAACCTGTTCTTCTCATCCTGGACATAGATATGGTCATTGCTCTCGAAGCTACCTGTCAGATATCCCTTGTCCTGCGCAACAGCCGACACCGCTGTAGCGACAAAGGCGACGATGATCAATAGTCTTTTCATTACAATAAGTTTTATACTGTTCCGGGAGATTACTTAGCGCACTTCTTGATTGCCTCAAAAAGCTCAAGCTCGTTACCTGGAACATAAGAAGTATGTGAATACACTACCTTTCCCTTTCCGTCAATCACGAATACATGAGGAACTACCGAAACGTTCATGGCGCGCATGAAGTCCTGGTTCTTGTCAAAAAGAAGAGTATAGTCCTCTCCCCATCCTCGACCCTCGGCAAAAGATTTCGCCTTAGCAAGAAGACGGCTGTCATCTGTAGATACAGCTACGACGCGGAATTTCACCTCGTCAAGCCAATCAGGAAGAGCATCATAGATAGCATCAAGCTCACGGATACATGGCTTGCACGATGTTGACCAGAAAGATACAATCATCGGTGTACCCTCCGCAAGAAGGGTCTTCGTATTTACAGCCTCACCCTTGGAATTCTCTACGGTTACCGATGGAACCTGCGCTGCTGCAACTGCAGAAATAAGGAGAGCAATACTCAAAAGAAAATTTCTCATAATATTGATACTTAAGTCGTTATACACAATTAGATACAATAGAGTATAATACGGACAAAAGTACTAAATTTTCTCGTTTCTACCAAAATTAATTATGCCAACAGACCATAAATTACTCTTGTATGCACTGCCTCAGCAACGTCATGGACACGAAGAATATCCGCTCCATTCTGCAGAGCGGCCAGATGCAGGACCTGAGTAGCAGGCAGAGATTCCGCCGGAGATATACCCAAATACTTATAAATCAAACTCTTACGGGAAACGCCTACTAAAATACGAGGCGAACAGCCTTCCGACGTAAACACCGTCTTCATCTCATCCAGACGCCTGATAAGCTCATAGTTCTGCTCTATGGTCTTGGCAAAGCCAATGCCCGGATCAAGAACCCAATCCCTGATCCCGAACGAGTCAGCCTTTGCCGAGAACTCATCAAAATACGCCTTTACCTCAGCGACAACATCCTGATAATCCGTCATCTGCTGCATTGTCTGCGAGGTGCCACGCTTATGCATAGCTATATAGGTAAGACCCAGTTCTCCCACAGTCGGAAGCATCCCCGAATCATCCTCACCCGCCGAAATGTCATTGACAATAAAATCACCGATGAGGTCGTATGCCTTACGCACGACAGAAGACCAGTACGTATCTATTGACAGACGAGCACACGGAAAGGCCTCCCTGACTGCTTTCAGAACCGGTCCAAGACGCCGCCATTCCTCTTCAGCTCCTACAGGGAGCGAACCGGGACGGGTCGAACATGCGCCGATATCTATTATATCAGCCCCTTCCTCCAGCATACGGGACACACGTTCCAGGGCAGCAGGCACATCCACGCAACGGCTCTCCGCAAAGTAAGAGTCGTCCGTCAGGTTCACGATGCCCATTATATCTATTTGTCTGCCTTTTCCCATATTTCAATGTGCAAAATTAACAATTTTGTATAACTTTGTATGATACCCTAAATTCATTAATATGCTAGTAGTACTCGAAGGACTGGACGGCGCAGGCAAGTCGACCCAGGTAAAAAAACTCAGACAATATCTTGAAGAGGTTTTCGGAAGCCTCGAATACATACATTTCCCACGTTATGACGCACCGGTTTACGGAGAGCTGATAAGCCGTTTTCTACGTGGTGACTTCGGCTCAAACGAGACCGTTCATCCGCAGTTGGTTGCACTCCTGTTCGCCGAGGACCGCCACGGAGCCGCTCCGGAAATGATGCGCACGCTTCAAGCCGGAGGTACTGTGCTGTTGGACAGATATGTTTACTCCAACATCGCATACCAGTGCGCAAAACTGCAGTCAGCAGAAGAGGCTGACCAGCTGAGGGAATGGATCTTCAACACCGAATATGGCCAGTTCGACCTACCTGTTCCGGATCTGAACATCTTCCTTGACGTTCCTATCGGATTTGTAGAATCCAAACTCAAGAGCCAGCGTGGCGGAGCGGACAGAGAGTATCTTGAAGGCGCTCAGGATATCCACGAAGCAGACATTCAGTTCCAGATCAAGGTACGGGACATCTACAGGAAGCAGTGCGAACGCGACCCTAAGTTCATCCGCATAGATTGCTCGGACGAAAACGGCCAGATGCTGCCACCTGACGCGATTTTTGCAAAGATACAGTCCGCAGTGGACAAAGCAATAAACAGATAAAGACATGAGATACCTTCTTCTGCGCCTGAAGCGCTTCTGTGGTTTCATTACCGGACTGGTATTCTTCCTCTCCGGCATCGTCAAGCTCATGGATCCGGTAGGAGCAGGGCTTGTGATGAAGGGATACTATGACTTCCTGAACCTGAGTTTCCTTGCATTCTCGTCAAAGGCTATGGGAGTGGCGTTTGCTCTGGCTGAAACACTGGTCGGAGTCGCACTGATCACAGGAGTATGGCGTAAGATTACAGCAAAGATTGCCATCATCATGCAAGGATTCTTCACCTTCCTGACCTTGCTTCTGGTAATCTTCAACCCACAGATGGACTGCGGATGCTTCGGCGAGGCCATTCATCTGACCCATTGGCAGACTTTTATCAAGAACATAATCCTGCTTGCACTTCTCCTCACATATTATATCCCGCGAAAGCACCTTGGAGAAACAAAGAAGAAGAAATATGTCTCATTTGCTCTTGTGACAGTATCAGTAATTGCTTTCACCGGTTACTCCCTCAAGTACATCCCTCTGGTAGACTTCACTGCGTACAAACCTGGAGCCGAACTCCAGGCCGGAGCAAGCGTCGATGCGGACGATATCTACGAATCCATATTCACATATGAAAAGGACGGAGTCACCGAGGAGTTCTCACTTGGTCACCTACCTGATTCAACATGGACCTTCATCAGCGTTGACACCAAGCTTAAGGAAGGACACGATGATGCCCTTGCGGAGCTATCCTTCTATGATCCAGCAACTGAAGAGTATATGGACACCCTTGCCATCCATGGAAAAGTTATGATAGTTTCAGTATACGATACCGATATGAGTGCCAGAAGATGGAAGAAGACAGAGAACTTCGTATCCAATGCAGAAGCAGCTGGATTCGATACACTGATTCTTTGCGCCGATACTACCGGCATACCACAGACGCTGGAAGCTAAAGTTTACATTTCTGACTACAAGACACTCATCAGCATGAACCGTTCGAATGCAGGAGTCACCTACTTCTACAACGGTCAGCTTATCAGGAAATGGGCCGCCGCAAGCACTCCTTCCGCAGAAGAACTTTACAGGATTGCAGAATCAGATGCCACAGAAGTATTCATAGAACATGAAAGCAAAGGAAGCCTTGTCTTCCAAGGCTTCCTCCTGTATGTGTCTGCAATCATGTTATTATTATAAAACAAGGTCTCGGGAATCCCGAGACCTTGTTTTATCTATGACTATTTATACTCATAAGGAAGCACCTCATTGAATGTAACGTTCACAGCATTGCTGATGTGGTATGCATCGTTCCTTACATCGGTCACGAACACTGCCATACGGAGGTTCTCATGAACAAAGTTGTTCCAATAGTAGTTAGGATCGTTCTTCTTCTGAATATCCTCAAGATTCCATACAAAAAGGTAATCAGCAGTCTTTCCTGCCGCAATGTTTCCAAGAGAATGACCATAGTCCTGTAATCTGTTTCCGATCTTCTCGCTTGCATCAATATGACGCACGCATGCATCGTGAACTTTGATAGCTGAACCTGCCTGTTTTGCAGTGATACCATCCTCAAGAAGCATTGCGCTGACACGGTATGAGCCTGCCTTGGCAGCCTTTACGGTTACCTTAGCGACAACCTGTCCGTCAACAAGAGTTGCATTTACTGCGATTCCACAGGCGTCATCCTTTGTAGAGTCCAGAATCTCCTGTATAAATCCCATGTACTGAGTTGAAGTAGTACCTGACAGATAATAATAGTATCCGTATGTATAGTCAAGCATAATCGACGGATTAGTAACACCGGATGTCAGCTTAGGATCATTCAGGTTCGCAACCTTAAGCATAGCTGTAGCCCAGTCCCATGCCAAATATGCAGGATCCTCAAAACCGGCAGTGTACGGATAATTATGGATAGACACCTTTACAACCTTATCACAGAACTCCTCGTCTGCATACGCTGCTGCAAGAGCATCCATCATAGCGCCACAGTATGAGCAGCCTGCTCCAGTGAAGTGCATAGCCATTACACGAGGCTTGAAGTCAGTCCTTTCCGGAGCCGGGTCAGCCGGAGTTTCTGGAATCGGCACATTGATCACTCTGACCAGAACCGGATCAGAAACATAAGTCTGGTAGCTTGCCCAGATTTCATGGTCTCCTGCAACTGTCGAGAAATATTTGAAGTCCTCTACGTTCAAAAGGTCATCACCTTCGTAAAACTCGACATCCGATGTCACGGCAACACCATCAAGCGTTACAGACAAAGTAGTGTAGTCCTCACCGTCTGCCTGGATGAGATTCCTGTCTACTTCAACCTTCAAGACTCCTGAGAGCGAACCACCTTCATCGCCTCCACAAGAGATAAGCATCACTGCTGCCATGAGCAGTGATGCGAATTTCATAAACCTATTCATTGAGATTAATTTTTCCGAAATATTTTTCAACCTGCTTGAGCATGTATGCATCAAGCATCTCTTCTGTCACGACAGTTGCGTTAGTAACGACAGTCGCCTCACGAATATTGTCAAAAGATGTCATTGATCCCACCTTGCGGACAATCGGTGCCTTGCATGGTGTTCCGTCAAGGCTCATGACAGAAGCCGTCACCTTCTCTGGAATAACTCTATTGCGCTTAGCATTGCTGTCATCCCAGCCTCTTGTAAGAGTAATTTCCGAAATAACAGGAGCCACAATATCAGCATTGCCGGAAGCCATAGACTCAAGAGTAAAGCCAAGTGCGTTCATATAAAGTTCAGTTCCTTCATAGTTGATAGGCTTGATAACGATGGTTTCCCCATCTTCAGATACTTGTACAGGGAATCCAGGATATTTGTCTGTTGCCTCATATACAGCCACAGACTTGCCATCCTGAGTGCCTACACCTCCTAAATAATATGAATAACCTGGCCAGTTATGCATTGGCGGCAGATAGTATTGACTGAACGGAACAATCAACGAACCATCATCCTGCACCTGAATGAACCACTTCGGTCCAAAGTCATAAATGAGCTGGGCAACATCCACTGAAATATAGTTCTTATTCACAAAGAGATCAAATGGAGAATACCAGTCAAGACGACCACCTGTGCTATAGTAATCGAAATCCAGGAAGCCGGAAGCGAGAATACGGCTATAACTCTTGAGACGGCACTCCTCAAACATGTCTGAAAGCATCTGGAGCTCCTCATACATTCCATCTACCTCTGCAGGGTCTCCACCATAGATAGTATAGATAGAATCCGGCATTGGAGTAGGAAGTTCCGGCATTTTTGACGAAAGCTCAACCTTAGACTTATGGATAACTTCGTAGTATTCATACTCTTCCGAATCTTCGTCAACGAGCTGCTTAGCCTTGAGTTTTGCGCTTGCAGTCCAGACTCCTGAAAGCTGATCCGCTACAGACGCATAAGAAGACGCCGGTCCTTTTCCTTTTGCATAAGGAGCAACATAGTCAGCCCATCCCCTCGCTATACCATTAGCAAGGTCTTGATCAGAAGGATCTACGATGTTGAACGTATACTCTTCATTGCAGCCATATACAGCCATGCGGGTTACCTCACCGTCAAGTGTGTAGACCGAGAAGTTGAGTCCTTCAGGAGAATTGATTTGAGCAAGGTCATCCGAACTGAACGAGTAGTTGCCTTTGAGAATGCTCTCGTATGTTGAACCGGTATTGAACTTGAGCTGCCATTCTCTTGCGTAGTTCACAGCATAATATGCGGCTGCAATAGGCTGCACATTACCATTCTTATCCTTGCCGGCCTTGATGTTGAATGTTGCAAGATAAGGGTCATCATCATCAACAGCAGTAACCTCGATCACAGGCTTAGGCTGTGTCGCCGGCAAAGTTCTGAACTCCTTAACGAAGAACTTCTGGGATGTTCCCTTGCTATCACCCCAAGCATTGACAAGAATCCTGTAACGTGTATCCTTGTTGAGAGGCTCAAGGAACGGTGATGAATCTCCTCCACCAAAGCAAAGGATGTTCACGTCGCCGCGTCCAAGCTGCGAACCCTCCATGAAACCGATGGTAGAAGACAGGAACCACTGGATATTCTCCTCGCCGCCGCAAAGATCCACGAGCGTGTTATAGATTGCGTCGTCCATGATCATATACATGTATTGGTACACCTCTTCTCCCGGATAGAAGGAAACAGATGCATTAAGCGGTGATATATCGTACACCTCCACATCAAAGTCTGCCTCAAGTACTTCAGGAGCCTTTGTCTTGAAGTCCACCCTCTGGAACTCACCTGTCCAAAGCGCTGACTTCCAATCATAGAGAGGGATAATGTATGAAGGATACCATCCTGAAAAGCCGATAGCCGCTTCGATTTCCTCCTTTGATGATCCCCATCTGAACTCTCCCACAAGGAAAACTCCCGGTTCATTAGGGAAGATATCGTCATGATAATCAAGTTCCTCACCCTCATACATCTCATAGATGTTTGTAGGATCGTAAACGAGCGTAGAATCGTTCTTTATATAGCGTGCTCCAATGTTACCATTATGGATAAGACGCAAAACGTCCGTTGTTCCGTAAAGCTTGCTCGCCTTGTTATATGCAGCGAGACTGGTGTAACCATAACGAAGCACATTACCTGCAGCCTTTACCTTCTCAGGCACAGTCACATGCACCTTGAATCCGTCATAATAGGTTTCTACAATCTTAACGGTTTCATTGAAAGTATAATTCTTTGTAGTGAACTCAAGCACCACACGGTCTGAGTATTCGCCTCCATCGAGCGCTGCGACAGCATAAAGATAATAGTGAGTATTCTGCACCACACCTTTATCAATCCTGACAATCTGTCCTGGCTGCACCTGAAGAGTTGTACCTTTTTTTTGGAGAACAGCGTCTGTTACCAGCTGCGGCTCATCAGACAAGAGATAGTGCATCTCCACCTTTGACGGTGCAGTAACCATAACGTCAACAAAGTCCGCTCCTACGTCCTTTAGAGAAAGTGAGAAATCACCATATCCTTCCTTCTGGCATCCAGCAAATGAAAAGCAGAATGCAAAAAGTGTAAGCAAAAGTGATACTTTTAATAACTTTTTCATCTAATTTTATTTATTTTAATTAATAATTGTCAACGCGTTAGAATACATCGTGGCAAAGATAAACTTTTTTTGCAAATTTCCAATCAAGCAACCTATGAACAAACGATATATATCATTTATTTCCATCTTTTTGTTATCTTTGCGCCGCAATAATTAAACGAACAGTAATGGACAATCATTCACTTTTGGCAGTATCGCCTATCGACGGACGCTATTCCCGTCAGACAGAACCACTTAGAGAGTATTTCAGCGAGTATGCACTGATCAAATACCGCGTTCGCGTGGAGATCGAGTATTTCATCGCGCTTTGTGAGATTCCTCTTCCGCAGCTTGCGGATTTCGACCACTCAAAGTTTGAAGCCTTGAGGGATATCTACAGGAACATGACTCCTGAGGACGCTGCAAAGGTGAAAGAGATAGAAAAGGTGACAAACCACGATGTAAAGGCTGTCGAGTATTTCATCAAAGACAGATTCAAGGAGATGGACATCATCAAATGGGGCGAGTTCGTACACTTCGGTCTCACATCACAGGACATCAATAATACTTCAGTTCCGCTTTCATTCAAGGAAGCGATCGAGAATAGTTTCATGCCTCTTCTCAAGGAAGTCCTCGGACTCATCAAGGGTATGGCAACTGACTGGGCTGAGATCCCTATGCTTGCCAAGACTCACGGTCAGCCTGCTTCCCCTACACGTGTAGGCAAGGAGTTCAACGTGTTTGTTGTACGCCTTGAAGAGCAGATCCGTCAGTTTGAGCAACTCACCTACCCTGCCAAGTTCGGTGGCGCGACAGGTAATATGAACGCACATAAGGTTGCATACCCGACCGTAGACTGGATTGCATTCGGCAATGATTTCGTTGCCTCACTCGGCCTGAAGAGATCATTCCCTACTACCCAGATCGAGCACTACGACAATCTCGCATCATTGTTCGATTGCCTCAGAAGAATCAATACTATCCTCATTGACTTCGCTCGCGACATCTGGACATATATATCAATGGAGTACTTCCGCCAGAAGGTAAAGGCAGGTGAGGTAGGTTCATCAGCAATGCCACACAAAGTCAATCCGATTGACTTCGAGAACGCAGAAGGAAACTTCGGAGTGGCAAATGCACTCTTCACCCACCTTTCGATGAAGCTCCCTATTTCACGCCTGCAGCGTGACCTCACAGACTCTACCGTGTTGAGAAACATCGGAATGCCGCTCGCACACTCAATGATTTCATTAAACTCATTGAAGAAGGGTCTGGGCAAGCTCATCCTCAACGAGGATGCACTCCGTGCTGACCTTGAAAGGAACTGGGCTGTTGTCGCAGAGGCAATACAGACAATCCTCCGCAGAGAAAATTACCCGAACCCTTACGAAACGCTTAAGGCGCTGACTCGTACAGGTGCGGGTATCAATCATGAGGTGATAGCGGAGTTCATCGAGACTCTTGAGGTATCAGAATCTGTAAAAGAGGAACTCAGAGCAATCACGCCTTGGACTTATACAGGATTTTAATATTTCGGTCCTGTCCGGGCCGGTCTGCGAAAACCAGAGGTTTTCTTGACTTAAAAGATAGAAACAACGTGGTTGTTTCTATCTTTTTTCTATAACATACACATCTTCACCTTCTTCAGAGAAGCGATATTGCTCCCTGGCGAATTTTTCTAATGTATCTATATCTGTAACACGCTGGTCTATGCTTCCGTCCATCTCTTCGATCTGACGCTTATACTCCTCGATCTGAGCCTCCTGACGTCTGATTTCCCTCTTTGCACTTACCCAATGGAAGATAGTGTTTCCACGACCGAACATCCACGAAAACACAAAAATCACGAGTACTACCAGCACGAACCAAGCGAATTTCCGGTGCTCACCTGTAAATACATTCTTTACCTTATCCCAAATTTCCATAGTATTTCTCTTTTAACTTGACAAAATTAACTAAATTTGAAAGATTTTTGATGCGTCTGCTAAAAATCTTTAAACAATAATCACACATAAATAATATGGGATTTTTTAGAAAACGCAGCAGAAGAGGTTCATACGACCTCTTCTCTGCTTATAATTACTTCGTTCCTGACATTTCCGAGCTGGCGTGGGTAATGGTACTGTTCCTTGCGGGAATGTTTCTCGGTGTAATCGTGGCCGCAGTGCTGGCCTTCGCGACATCGCAGGAATTCGCAGCAACTTACGGCATGGTGATAGTATATCCTGTCCAGTTCATTCCAGCCATGCTATATGCATCGGCAAAGAGCCGTATGAATGAAGGCTTCGAGAAAGGATATGCTCTGGACAACAACAATTTCGGAGGAAGAAGCGGATTCAGCATGGCTCTGATAGTCAGTGCAATGGCAGTTGCGGCAGCCTTTGTATTTGAGCCTGTAAGCATACTGCTGCCGGACATGTCAGAGGAGATGAAAGCTGCTTTGGAGGTATTACTCAACGGACCGGTGTGGATTGTGCTTATCTCAGTCTCGGTTTTTGCCCCATTTTTTGAGGAGTGGCTCTGCAGGGGAATCATCCTGCGCGGGCTTCTGAAGAAAGTAAAGCCGACATGGGCCATCGTGATATCTGCAGCAATCTTCGGACTCATCCATGGAAACCTCTGGCAGGCCATCCCAGCATTCCTGATCGGAGTCATCCTCGGATATGTATACTACAAGACAGGATCATTGAAGCTTACAATGCTGATGCACTGTGTCAACAATACCCTGTCCGTTATCGTAAGCAGAATCCCAGCCTTCAAGGACGTGGAATTCTTCGCTGATGTCATGAGCCCTTGGGCTTATGTAACCGTAATCATTGCCTTTGCAGTCGTATTGGCGAGCGGTCTTATAATAATAAGGTCTATTCCTTTAAAGGATTCAAGCTCGGAAGGCGACCTTGGCGCTTGCAAGCTTATAAAAACCTTGTAAACATCTCCTCGGCCTGCTTGAGGGTGTCAAGCTTTCCAACATCAAGGAAGTCAAGATTTTCGGCCACGACGCCGTAGACAGGCATCCTCAATGCAGCCCAGAGATAGAAACTCATTATCGGGAATCTCACTCCCGCTTCAGGATCCACAGACAACCCTCTTTCTGCAACATACTGGTCCATAAGGTCAAAAACCTTGTCGGACATAATGTGTATTCCTGAAAACCCATATGCAAGACAGTCCTCGATCTTCATGGACCCATCCACAAGACTATAGTCACCGGTATCAACATTATGCCATCCTACAAGGCGCATGGTTTCCGGATGGAAAAGCAGGAAGCGCTTTGTAGGGCGGTCGCTTACCATCAATGTAGCTAATGCATCTTCGGCTACCTGACTCGCAAACCACTTAAGGTCAGCATTGGACATGATGTCTACATTATGGATAAGGAAGTGTCCGCTTCCCTCAAGATACTTGCGGGCATGCAGCACAGCACCGCCGGTCTCAAGCAACATTTTCCTCTCATCGCTCACCTGCATCTGCATATAATCCTGCGCAGCAATCCACTCCTCTATCTTATCGGCAAAATGGTGCACATTAACCACAACGTCATCAATGCCGAAGCTCAAAAGTTTCCTTGATACATGCTCTATCAGCGGTTTGCCGCAGACTGGCACCATTGCCTTCGGCAGCGTATCTGTAATAGGTTTCAAACGAGTCCCTAAACCCGCCGCAAAAATCATTGCCTTCATATTTTATAACCTTATATGTTCTAATTACTGTCAGTTCTCTATCACCATCACCTATCACCTATCCCCTAAACAACCTTGCGCCACAATAGGCGTTTCACATAACCAAATGCCTGTCAACGACTTATACGAGTATCCTGCATTCCTTGCCATGCAGGACATATCGGTAAAACACTGAGTATCAATTACATCAGTGAAACGAGTCCCTGCTCTCGGTGGATGAGGCGGATGCGAAGGCCCGGATATTTCTGGGCAAGGTGGTGAGCCATGTGCTCGGCGCAGTAAACCGAACGGTGCTGACCGCCGGTGCAGCCGAAACTGACCATAAGGCTGCTGAATCCGCGCTTCATGTATGTCTCCACATGAGGGTCCACTACTCCGTATGCATGTTCAAGAAAACCGAACACCTCTCCGTCGTCCTCCAGGAACTTTATGACAGGCTCGTCACGTCCAGTCAGCTTCTTATATGGTTCATATCGGCCCGGGTTGTGGATCGCCCTGCAGTCAAAGACGTATCCTCCACCGTTTCCAGACGGATCATAAGGCACGCCTTTCCTGAACGAGAAGCTATATACCTTTACTTCAAGTACGCCTTCATCCGGAAGCTTATCCTTGAATCCCGGCAATGCGACAAGACGTCTCAATGTTTCCATCAGATATGGATATCTGTCCGACGTATCCGCCAGCCACGCCTTGAGTTCTTCAATTGCAGCAGGTATGCTGGTCACAAAGTTGGCCTTGTGCTCCACCCAACCACGGAACCCGTATGCTCCCAGTACCTGAAGAAGCCTGAATAGCACAAAAAGCCGCAGAGCATTACGAAACTCTTGCTCATTCAGAGACGAGTACGCCGTATATGCATCCAGATACGCCTTCAGCATCATTTCTTTCTGGGAGTCGGTAAACTTTGCCCTTGCCTGCCATGCAAATGAAGCAACATCATAAAAGACCGGCCCACGGCGACCTCCCTGAAAGTCAACAAAGTACGGTTCACCGTCCTTTATCATGACATTCCTTGCATTGAAGTCACGATAGAGAAAAGTATCCGTATCATAAGACAATAGCTCATCCGCAAGTTTCTCAAAATCATCCTGAAGGGCCACTTCGTCAAACTCCAGCCCGGATGGTTTCAGGAAGCAGTATTTGAAATAGTTAAGGTCGAACATGACCATACGCCTGTCAAATGACGGCTGCGGGTAGCATATTGAAAAATCAAGTCCTTCCGCACCCTCGAACTGAATCTTCGGGAGCACGGCCATGGTCCTGGAAAGCATTGACTCGATAATTTCAAGTCCTTCGCCTGTCTTACGCGCCTGCATCAGCATGTCGAAAAGCACAACATCACCAAGATCCTCCTGAATATAGGCCATCCTATCCTGCGAAACCGCATAGATCTCCGGTACATTTATGCCTTTGGCACGGAAATGCCCGGCTATAGTCAGAAATGCTTCATTTTCGCGGGCATCTGTACCTATGACACCGATGCAGGACTTACCACCGCCGGAAAGGCGGAAGTATTTCCTATTGCTGGCCGATCCTCCTGTCAGCGGGATACACAGCTCCGGCTCAACCGCAAATCTACCCTTATATAGTTCTATCAACTGGTTCATAATTCTATTCACGGTAAAGATTGCCACGTCGCTACGCTCCTCGCAATGACGTAAGGGGGACGCTCCTCGCAATGACGTAAGGGGGACGCTCCTCGCAATGACGTAAGGGGGATGCTCCTCGAAATGACGTAGCGTAATTTATTTGCGAATTTACGAAAATGTCAGAGAAAAAAGATTAAATTTGTTGGATTTAAATTCAATCAGACATGCTTAATATTGCATATTGTTCAGACAAGTACCAGTACACAATGGGAAAGTCGTTTTATGACAGCGGCATGAAAGACAAGCACGCTGTCTTCAATCTGTTCTACAGAAAAGCACCGGAAAACAACAACTGGGCTGTAGTCAGCGGCATTGACGAGGTGCTGGAAATGGTCGGCAACCTCGGAAACATGAACCCTGAGTTCTTTGAGAGATTCCTCCCAGGAGAAGAATACAAGGACTACAGAGGCTACCTGTCCACCATGAAATTCACAGGCAACATATATGCGATGAGAGAGGGAGAGATCGTCTTCCCTAACCAGCCTATCATCATAGTCGAAGGCCCGCTCATCGAGGCCCAGGTACTTGAGACCCCTATGCTCTGCATCATGAACCATCAGATGGCGGTAGCGACCAAGGCTTCAAGAGTATGCCGTGCCACCAACCGTCCTGTAAGCGAGTTCGGTTCACGAAGAGCGCACGGCCCTTGGGCAGCAGTATATGGAGCCAAGGCGGCCATCATAGCAGGCTGCGCATCGACCTCAAACATCCTGACAGGCACAACGACAGGCTACGGTTCCACCGGAACAATGGCCCACAGCTATGTAACTTCATTCGGTTGCAGCGTTGCCGGTGAATACAATGCATTCGACACATACATCAAGACCCACATGGGCGAGCCACTTGTCCTGCTCATCGATACATATGACACATTGAGATGCGGTATCCTCAACGCCATCAAAGCATTCAAGGACAACAACATCGATAACTCGTATGAGGGTGGATACGGTATCAGACTTGATAGCGGCGACCTTGCTTATCTATCCGCAGAATGCCGAGCAATGCTTGACAGGCATGGACTCTCAGCATGCAGGATCTACGCGACAAACTCTCTTGATGAGTACCTGATCACTGACCTGGAGCGACAGGGAGCATGCATTGACTGCTACGGAGTAGGAGATGCGATAGCAACCAGCAAGGCAAACCCATGCTTCGGCAATGTTTACAAGCTTGTAGAGATTGACGGTCAGGCAGTTTTGAAGCGCTCCGAGGACAAGATAAAGCTGATCAATCCAGGATTCCAGATTACATACAGAATCATGGTCAACGACCCTTCAAAGGGAGAAATATTCAAGGTCGATGTTACATGTCTGCGAGGAGACGAACTCAGCAAAAAGATCGAGAACGGAGAAGAGTTCACAGTATGCGACGAGTTTGACCGTTATAAATACAAGACATTTGAGGCTGGAGAATATCAGGCCTTCACATTACAGAAAAAGGTCATTGAGAACGGAGTCAACATAGCTCCGACATATACGCTTGCGGAAAAGAAAGCATTCTGCCACGACGCGCTCATGCACTTCAGCCCAAGCGAACGACGTCTGATCAACCCGCACTACTATAAAGTCGACATCTCTGACGACCTCTACAACCTCAAGATGAGCATCATCAACAGACTCGTAAAGGAAATTAAAGATTTCAAGCTATGAGAAACAGCGCACTCGTAGTCGTGGATATGCTCTACGACTTCATTGACGGCAGCCTCGCATGCCAGAACGCAGAACAGGCTGTAACGGAAACACTCCGTTTCATTGATTCCCAGACCAAAGGACAGGGAGGAGAGGACCACGAGATACTTGACACCTTCCCGATTCTCTTCGTTCGTGACCACCATCCTGCAGACCACTCTTCATTCAAGGAGCAAGGCGGGATCTGGCCTTCGCACTGCGTTGCAGGCACCCGGGGTGGAGATATCCACGAAGCCCTGAAGCCATACGCCTGCGAAGAACTGACCTTTGACAAAGGATGCGACAGGACAAAGGAGCAATACTCAGGATTCGAAGGTGAAAACGAAGCAGGACAGTCTCTCGGAGAAATCCTCGAGCTACTTGATACTGAAGACGTATTCGTCTGCGGCATAGCGACAGAGTACTGCGTAATGAATACATGCAAGGATCTTCTCAAGGCCGGATTCAAGGTACATCTGCTTAAGGACTGTCTCGCTTACGTCAACCACTCAGACCATCTGAAGGCACTTGAGGAAATGGGAGCAGAGGGCATACGTGTTGAATAATAAATAATTAATTCGTACCTTTGCCCTTTTGTTATGAGGAAAACAGTAAGCAAAATATGGGTTCCTACCCTGCTCGTAATGATTGCAGCACTGCAATCCTTCGGCATTGACGCAGGTAGAGCCGTCGGCCTTAGAAGGCTGGCGGATTCTCTCATACTTGCCCGTCAGTCGGACTCATCATTCCTTACCGAACAACCCTCAGACAGCACTGTTCCAGCATATGCTGACACCCTTGCAGCAGATTCACTCCTGACAGACACCCTTTACAACGACACGACGATTGTCGATTCTGCCAAAGTCGACACATTGATACTCGCAGCGAGAGATACGATCAAGGTACCTGATTCGCTGAAGGTTACAGATCCGTTCTTCTACAAATACTACATCGCAGTCAAAGACTCGACCACCAGAAGAGAGATACGCGATTCTCTCATCATGGCCGGTGACACCCTTGAGCTGATGAAGCTTGACTCCTTATATATAAAGGACTCTACAGAAGTAGCTCAGGCAAAACATGCCGCATGGTACGCATCATTGTCAAGAAAGGAGCGCAAGCGTTATGATGCAGAACAGGCCCTTCCAGGTCTCATTGCGGAGGCTAACCGCAAGATGGCCCGTAAGGACAGCATCAAAAACCACAGAGACAGTATCATTGAGGCTACACCAAGAATCCTGGAGACTTTCGCCTTGCCTGACTCGATGCATTACAAGAGGATCGTAACATGGACCCACGACAGGGACTTCCATGAAATCGTAGGTCTGAGAGACCAGTCAACTGACTCGTCATTCAACTATAACTTCCACGACTACAACTTCTATAGGGACGACCTCAACGCCTCATGGTTAGGAGTGATCGGCTCTCCTGTTCAGCTGTACGACTACTTCAAGAGACCAGATACAAACAACGAGATCTACTACGCACCGTATCAGATCTACTCGTACACTCCGGAAACCCTTCCTCAATTCAACACCAAGACCCCGTACACAGAACTCTGCTACTGGGGTACTCTCTTCGCAAATACACAGAAGGAAGAGTCTAACATCAAGATTCTGACAACTCAGAACATCACCCCAGAACTGAACCTGACACTGCAATACACCCGCAACGGAAGCCGCGGAATGCTCAGGAACGAGGAAACCGACAACAGGACGGCGGTCATCGGAGCCAACTACATAGGCAAAAAGTACATGATGCATACGGGTTTCATCTACAACAGGGTTCTCAGAGGAGAAAATGGCGGTATTATTGACGAATCATGGATACGTGACACCCTTGTGGACGCCCGAGAAATAGAGGTTTATCTTAACAATGCCAGTACGAGCCTCAAGAAAAACACTGTATTCCTTGACCAGACATACAGAATACCTTTCACTTTCCTTGACAAAGACGTCCGTGCAAGAAAAAAGGAAGAGAAACTCTACACGGCACGCCGAGACAGCATAATGGCCTCAGGCGATTCCATTGCCATTGCAGCGTTCATGGAGGAAGACGAATTGAGAAAGGCAAGTCTGGCCGGAACTGACGGGCAGGCAGATTCGCTCAAGACCGATATCACAACTGCATTCATCGGACATAGCAGCGAGTACACCGTGGTCAGAAAGACTTATGATGACGACCTTAAATCAGAAAAGTTCGGCAAAGAGTTCTTCGACAACAGATTCTACCTGAACCCAATATACAGCCACGACTCACTGCGAGTCATGCGTCTGGAAAACAAGGTATTCATAAGGCTCCAGCCGTGGAAGAGCGACGGAGTCATATCAAAGCTCGACGTCGGTCTGGGTGACAAGTTCCTCAACTACTACACCATCCTGCCAGACTCATATCTCACTGGTGGCTCAAACGTAACCTTCAACTCCGTATATCTTTACGCCGGAGCGCAGGGACAATACGAAAAGTACCTCCAGTGGAATGCAAAAGGTCAATACACGTTCCTTGGCCATGAGATATACGACTTCGGAATCGATGCGAACGTATCATTCAGTGCATATCCTTTCCGTAGAGCCAAAAACAGTCCTCTGACTCTCAACGCGCATTTCGAGACCACTCTCAAGGAACCTGATTACTATCAGCAGCACATGCTGACCAACCACTACAGATGGGATAACAACTTCAGCAAGATATCTACGACAAAACTGGAAGCATCGGTTTCAGTTCCTAGATGGAACCTATACGGCTCATTCAGCTATGGCCTTCTGAGCAACAACATCTACTACAACACCGAAGGCATCGCCAGCCAGAATGCGTCGGCGATGAGCGTAATGTCTGCCAACCTCCACAAGGATTTCCAGTTCTGGAAGTTCCACCTGGAAAACAGAGCGACCCTCCAGTTCTCTTCAGATGAAGAGGTGATGCCTCTGCCGCTTCTGGCCCTCAATTTGAGATGGTATTTCCAGTTTGACGTAGTGAAGAATGTAATGAAGATGCAGATCGGAGCCAACGGTCTGTATACAACAAAGTGGTATGCGCCGGCATTCAACCCGGTTGTAGGCGTATTCCACAACCAGACAGAAAGAGAATACGGTAACTGTCCGTACATTGACGCTTTTGTCAACATACAATGGAAGAGGGTGAGCCTCTTCGTAAAGGCAATCAATGTCAACATGGGATGGCCATGCAAACAGACCGACTATTTCACTGCTGCGGGATACATAGCACCGCAGAGAGCGATCAAGTTCGGAATCAAATGGCCTTTCTGGGTATTGAGCAAGCCAAATAAGAGCAGTGCAACAGGCGTATCCGGAGGCGGAGCAGCAGGAGGAGGAAGGAGTTCCGGAGGCATTCAGTCACAACGTGCTGGCGGTGGCGGAATGCAGAGCGCCCCAATAGGAAGATAATGGTATTTACAGAAAAACGAATCAGAAGATCCATAAACCTTTTCATCTGCATGCTGGTCATCTGCATGACACCGCTTTGCCAAAAGGTAAGACATCTTAGCGGAGCAGACAGCAATAAAGACTCATTTACAGGAAAGGAACTGATCTGCGCCATAGACCTCGGTGACGACATGCTTGGCGCACATGGCCTGGAGACAGGATTCAGTTACGAACTGATAAAACAGTTCGCCAAGGACAACAGCTGCACAGTCAAGATTATAGCAGCTGACAGGAAGAACACCTCCACATATATGGACTCGCTTCAGAACGGAAGCATCGACATACTCATCACGCACATAGATGACGCACGTGAAGGCCATGCCATGAATGTATCACATGCTGTCAACGATTGCTCGAGATGGGTTACAGCAGGTTCGGATCTCAACAGCGTAAGAACAATCAACAAATGGATCAGCTACTACACATCCACACCGGAGTATAGCCAGTTGGAGGACAGATTCTTTCTGCATCGCACCGTAAATCCTGAAAAAAGAGCAGCGGTCGGGGTACGTACCAATACCATCAGTCCATACGATGAACTCATCAGAAAATACGCTGAAGAGCTCGGATGGGACTGGAGGATGCTGGCAGCAGTGGTGTACCAGGAATCAAAATTCTCCATCAACTCACAGTCACATCGTGGAGCAAAGGGGCTGATGCAGGTAATGCCTCAAACCGGTCTCAAGTATGGCATTGAAGATCTTGTGGACCCGGAAAACAACCTTATCGCAGGCACCTCACACCTGAAACGACTCCAGAAGATGTTCGAAGGCAAAGGTTTCTCGCAGGAAGAGATTATCAGATTCACTCTCGCTGCATACAACGCCGGTGAAGGCAGAATCATGGATTGCCGCAACCTTGCCGAAGCACAGGGCCTTGACAACCGAGTATGGGACAACATCGTCAAAGTCATCCCATTGATGAGAGAGGACTCTATCCTTGAGGACGAGACCGTTAAGCTTGGAAAGTTCCAAGGGCATGAGACCATTGCCTATATAGAAAGCGTCCAGTCTATCTACAAGGCTATCTGCACTATCTGTCCGGCATCTTGATTGGTTTATCTGACCCTGACTGTCCGGGCAGGATCAACCTTCGAAATGAATAGCGACGGGATCAGCAGAAGGAGCATTATAACTGCAAATGCAGCAGCATCCGCTATCAGAACCGCACCAAAATCCAGATGTACAGGAACATATGACACGAAATAGTTCTCAGGATTCAACTTGAGAAGATGTGTTGTGTCCTGTATGATACAGAAAAGAATTGCTGATGCATTTCCGACTGCCATTCCCTTGAGAACAAGGACTGCAGAGCTGGAAAGGAACACTCTGGATATCGCCATATCAGTCATTCCCAGAGACTTGAGAAGGCCGATGGTAGAGATATTCTCGAAAAGCATGATCAGGAGTCCGGAAATCATGTTGAATCCGGCAACAATAGTCATCAGCAGAAGGATGAAGAATACGTTGAAATCAATCAGTGAAAGCCAACCGAAGATCTGCGGATATTTTGAAATTATGGAAGTCGCAATCAGGGTGTCGTCTTCATCCTGTTCGTATGCATTCATGATGAAGCCTATCTCTGAGGTTGCCTCCTGGATATGGTCTTCTGTCTTGAAATCCGGCTTCAGAGTTACCTCCAGCAAAGAAGCCTCGGTTTCAGACCATCCGTTCAGGCGGCGCATGTCATCTATATCAGCATAGATAAGGAACTTACCGTCAGGATCAAGTCCCGAGTCATATATATCTGCCACGGAAAACTGACGGACCTGCATCTTTTCGCCTATAAAATAAGTCAGCATACGGTCACCGACAGAGATTCCAGCCTTCTCGGCAAATGATTCCGGAACAGATACCGATAATGCAAGGGTATCGGAAACACGACCCGGCCTTCCCTTGACTATGATACCATAAATATCCTCCCCTTTCTTGACTATGCCGGCCCTATATACAGCAGGAACGACTGATTCGGTACACGGAAGTTCCTCAATCATTGACAGATATGAAGGGAAAGTACCTATCGGTGTTCCCTCCTCCATATAATTCATATCAGGACGCGTCAGCTGCACATCTCCCGAAACCGAAGATATGCCTGTACGGATTTCATGACGGAAACCCGAAGACACAGAAACCGATATTATCATAATAAGGAAGCTGACCGCGACACACGTCATCACGATCTTACCCTTGAAGCGGATTCTTTTACCTATGAATAAAGATGCGTCCATCTATCTCTGTAACATTTCAAGTCTTGCCTGTGCCTGAAGTTTTTCCGAATCGGTCCCATGCTCCAAAAGCATGCGGAGATATTTCTTTTCCTGCTTTACACTGCCCATCTTCCTTGCAGCCAGAGCACTGTTCTTTATGCATATGTAATTATCCGGATACTTCTTCAGAACCTTTTCATAATATTTGAGCGCCGTCTTGAAATCCTTCTTTACCAACATATTATATGAGCCCATATTACTCATAAAATCAGGATTATCAGGACAACGTCTCAGCATTTCTTCTGAAAGTTTCCTGAAAGCTTCATATGAGGCAGGCATGCCTGATGTATAGAAGCTGATGCAATACTCCTGCATTGCTGCAGCAAAGAAGTCTTCATCCGCGGGTTCTCCGCCATATGTCCATTGGGTCTTGCTGCCTGCATAGTCATTTACCAATGCCAACAGATTGGCCAATGCCATATCCGGACTCTCTCTTTCATAAGCAATATATGCATTCGCCTTCATGAAGCGAAAGTCAAGACGCTCAGGATACATCGCTATCGCTCTGTCCGCAGAAGCTATCGCCTTCCTGAAGCACTCATCATCATACTTAAGCACCTCATAATAACACACGTCGGCATCTAGACTGTCTTTAAGCACGATTAAAGGCTCTCGTCCAAGATATTTCTTCTCGGTTCTGGCCACCACTTCAGAGCCCTGGCCTTTGGTCAGCCAGAAATTGAACTTTGCCGTCAGCATCTCTGCATTGTCCGGCTCCGCAACTGCCCAACTGTCAAGAAGGGTCTCAACACCGACACCAGATGGTCCTACCCTTTCAACCAATCGTTCGTATCGACGTTCAAAATCCTGTGCTCCTGCAAGACAAGGCAGAAGGAAAAGTATAGCTGTCAAGGTTGCAAACCTTATCTTCATAGTTTCTTAATTTATTTTGTAACTAAGATCCATTCTGATTCGTCGGCTTTGAGGGTGGAGGCTGTTGCACCTGTTGCCGAGATTCTTCACAAAGCCTAATGGCACGCCCTGATACCTTACCAGCAGATAGCCAAGAGGTGCATCCGGGAATGTCACGGCATCTCTATGGAGAAATGCAAGAGCCTTATCCTTATCCACATCTACTGAAGGGTACGCATCTGGAGAAAGCATGACAGACAACGCCAGGTCCGCATCTGGAATAAAGTTCCTGCCCTTGACAGTACCGAGAGCGCAACCGGCTGCAATGACATGGAGAGTCTGCTCCAATGCAATCACATCTGAGTATATATTATCCGGTACGGCTATGACGGTCTCACCTTTCTGCCTGAACATAACCTTCCTGGTAACCAGTGCATCAAGACCTTTAGGGAGCGGCAGATCCTTTACATTCCTTGACGGCTTAGAAGACCTTGACCTCGTTTCACGGAACTCAATCTGCGACGTCTTGAGCAGAGCTGAACAATATTGTCCCTCTCCATCCACATGACCGGGAACGAGGCTATATCCAACCTCAGTCCTGATAACTCCCGGCATGCCGCCAAGAACGTCTTCTGCAAAAATACACTCTGCACCAAGTTCTTCTGCCGCCCAGAGGACATTCAGGTCATTCTCATAACGGTTGAATGTACAGGTTGAATAGATGAATACTCCACCTGTCGCAAGCGAAGGCCATACATCTGCCAGAATCCTCCTCTGACGTGCCTGACAAAGCGCCACATTGTCTTCCGACCACTGTCGCACCGCCTCCTCATCCTTACGGAACATACCCTCTCCCGAGCATGGCACATCCGCCAATATGATATCGAAATATCCCGGCAACGAAGGGAATGCACTCGGATCATCTGATGTAACGACCACATTCGGATCGCCCCATAATGCCACATTAGCAGCAAGAACACCCGCCCTCGCCTTCATCACCTCATTCGACACAAGGATGAACCTGTCACCAAAGGCCTCACGCAGAGACGCAGCCAAGTCAGTAGTCTTACCTCCCGGCGCAGCACAGAGATCCAGTACCCTGACAGGTCTGCCCTCCGGCTTCCTCACTTGTGCCAGCAGTTTCCTGAACGCATGACCGACAAACATTGACGAGGAGTCCTGTACATAATATGCTCCAGCGTGAAAAAGCGGATCGAGCGTGAACACAGGCCTCTGTGGAAGCTTCCTTCCATGCTCAGCCCACTGCACAGCCTCGCCTTCCACCCCTGCTGAAGGCTTGAAAGGATTAAGACGCACCGACACGGATGCAGGTGCATCAAATGCAGAAAAAGCGACAAGCGCATTGTCGCGCCCTATCGCCTCTTCCATATATTTTCTGAATGTATCTCCTATGATCATTTACCGAAGATTGACGGATCCACACCCTCTGGCATCCTGCCTTCCGACATATCCACAAGCGAATCCACGACCTTGTCAAGAGCCTCCTTGATCTTACCTCCGAGAAGAGTCTTCATCATGAAGTTAAGCTCCGCATCCACAACAATCTGGAACTCGGTCTTGTATGGGTCGAACGACGGATTGAAATGCAATGTCACACCGAACTTGAACGGAGCACCATCATCCGCATAGCAGATTTTAGAATAAGGAACCCTTTCGGTCACCTTGACTCCGATATTGAACCCCTGGACCTGCGCATGAATCCAGTCATAGTCCGCCTCCACACCTTCCTTCTTATCCTCAGGAAGCATGGCAACAAAGTTGCGCATATCGGTGAAAAGCATGAAAAGCTCGTACGGAGCCTTAGACACTATGCCCTTTTTACTGCTTATTTCCACTGCCATGACTTACTCGTTCTTTCCCCAGGTAGACGGAGACACTCTCCACTCCTTGAGAACTTCCTTTTCGCTTTCCTTTACATATCCAATCTCGGTAGCTACCTCGATAAGGGTATCATAGTTGGAAAGTGTAGTAAGCTCCACATTAGAGTCCTCAAACGCCTTGCGTGCCTGGTTGAAATTGTATGAGAAGATAGCCACCATACCAAGAACGTCAGCGTCAGCATTGACAAGGGCGTTCTTAGCCGCGAGACTACTCATTCCAGTAGAGATAAGGTCCTCTACGATAACCACCTTTGCGCCGGCCTCAAGGAGACCCTCGATCTGAGAACCGGTTCCATGATCCTTTGGTTTAGGTCTTACATAGCAGAATGGCTTGCCAAGGATATGAGCCACGAGGTAACCATGTGCGATGGCTCCTGTAGCTACGCCTGCAATAACCTCTACCTCAGGATAGTTCTTCCTGATGATCTCCGCCATCCACCTGCAGATATTCTCACGGATCTCGGGATACGAGAGCACCTTTCTGTTGTCACAATATATCGGAGACTTCCATCCTGATGCCCATGTAAACGGATTCTCCGGTCTCAACATTACAGCCTTGATGTCCAACAGGGACTTGGCAACTGCTTTCTCGATTGCTTCCATAGTAATATTTTATTTTCAAAGTTCTTCTACTTATATTTGCGAACACATTCTGCAAAGTTAATAAATTTATTATTATATAACGCGATGCACAAGATATACATCGAAAAAAGATGCATCATAATATGCCCTCCTGACGAACTCTCCTTGTCAGACCCCAACGCCATATTATACAACATCGGTACCAGCGTGGACATCCCCGCCCTGGTGGGCCTGTTCGAAGCATCGGACACGCTTGCGAAAGTATTCATTCCGACCAATGATATCGAGGGAACATACAGCAGGATCTGCGCAGAATTCGTAGAAGTCAACGCCGGTGGAGGACTGGTATCCAACAGGAGAGGAGACTTTCTTCTTATCAACAGAAACGACATGTGGGACCTCCCAAAGGGTCATCAGGACCCTGGAGAAGACATCAGCGTAACTGCTTTACGTGAAGTACAGGAAGAGACAGGTATCAATGAACTTGAACTAAGGGATCTCATCTGCATTACAGACCACTGCTACATACGTAACGGCAAATGGCACCTCAAGCACACCTGGTGGTACGACATGCTATACACCGATCCAACAGACCTGACTCCTCAGACCGAAGAGGACATCAACAAGGCGGCATGGGTAGCGAAATCAAGTCTTCCTCCGTTCCTATTGAACACATACCCGTCTATCATTGAGGTATTCCGCGAGGCAAAAATCTAATTTTTCCACAAAAAGTTCGACATACTGAAACCTTTGCACAAAAATATCGTATAATATATTGATTTTGTGACTATAAATTTTAAAAGCAATATATGAAACTCTCACAATTCCAGTTCGCACTTCCGGCTGAGAAGATCGCATCAGAACCGCCAAGATGGCGCGACGAGTGCAAGCTAATGGTTCTTAACAAAAAGACAGGAGAAATCGAGCATAAGCTCTTCAAGGACATACTTGACTACTTTGAAAAGGGCGACACATTCGTTCTTAACGACACAAAGGTATTCCCCGCAAAGCTTCGCGGAAACAAGGAGAAGACCGGCGCTGACATTGAGGTATTCCTCCTGAGAGAACTCAACCGCGAACAGAGACTCTGGGACGTCATCGTCGAGCCTGCCAGAAAGATCAGAATCGGAAACAAGTTGTATTTCGGTGAGGACGACAGCCTTGTAGCCGAGGTTATTGACAACACAACTTCAAGAGGCCGTACCCTCCGCTTCCTTTACGACGGAAGCTATGAGGACTTCAAGGAGACCCTCTTCGGACTTGGCCAGACACCGGTTCCAGACTGGGTAAAGACAGAAATCACACCTGAGGATGCAGAGAACTTCCAGACCATCTTCGCCAAGCACGAAGGCGCAGTATCTGCCCCTGCAGCAGGACTTCACTTCAGCCGCGAGCTCTTCAACAGAATGATTCTCAAGGACATCAACAAAGCGTTCATCACCCTCCACATGGGAATTGGACACTTCAGAGAAGTGGACGTTGAGGACCTTTCAAAACACAAGATGGACTCGGAGAGACTCATCATCACAGAGGAGGCGGCACGCCAGATCAACAGCACAAGAAAGGCTGGGCATAAGGTCCTTGCAGTTGGAATCACTGTAATCAGAGGACTCGAGACCTACACGACAACACACGACGAGGTCAATGCTTATGACGGATGGACAAACAAGTTCATCTTCCCTCCATACAGATTCGCTATTCCTGACGCAATCGTATCTAACTTCCACCGCCCTGGCTCTACAATGCTTATGTCGGTAGCAGCTTTCGGAGGATACGAAAATGTCATGAAAGCTTACAGGACAGCACTCGAGATGGACTACAAATTCGGTCCATACGGCGATGCTCTCCTTATCATCTGATTTTGACACAACACCAAAATCTAAAAAAAGCGACACGATTTTAAAATAAAGAAAAAAATCGTTTAAAATAAAGAAAAATCGGCATTCGGCATTAGCCAGATGCCGATTTTCTGTTTTTATTTGCCTAATCCAACCAATACAGAAACATAGGCAAATGGACAGTTTTGAAGAGAAGGCATGCCTCTGCGCCTTGAGCAGAATCTTCGGATTCGAACCTAAACAGGGGCTTGCGCTTATTGAGCGCATGGGATGCGCGAGCGCTGTGTTCGCCTTAGACAAGGACGGGCTTGACGAAGTTCTGGGCCCATACTGCAGGCATCGGTTCAAGATCAGACATTCAGCCGTCTTCGAAGCCGCCAGAGAACTCGAGACACTTGAAAAGACAGGGATCGAATTCGTCGGATGGGGACAGGAAGGCTATCCCCTGTTGCTTACAGAATGCCCCGACCCGCCGATAGGGTTATACATCAAGAGCGCCAGCCGGGCACAGGACCTATGGACCAGGCCAAAGAACATTGCAGTCATCGGAACCAGGGACTTATCGCCATACGGTAAAGAGTGGTGCTCAAAAGTAGTGGAAGGCTTGGCTGAATCCCAACAGAAACCACTCATAGTCAGCGGATTGGCTCTCGGAACAGACATCTGCGCCCACAGAAGTGCAATAGAGCATGGGCTACCTACAATCGCGGTGATGCCTACAGGTCCAGATGCCGTCTATCCGTACAGGCACCTAGCGTTCGCTGACCAGCTCAGCCGCACCCCCGGGTGTGCCCTGATTACCGACTACCCTCCCGGCACCTCACCGCTACCGGTAAACTTCCTCAGGAGAAACCGCATCATCGCCGGACTCAGCCATGCAACCGTACTGATAGAATCAAAGATAAAGGGAGGAGGAATGATGACCGCGCGCCTGGCCTTCTCCTACGATAGAGACGTGTTCGCCCTCCCTGGCAGAGTGGACGACATCAGATCCCAGGGTTGCAACAAGATGATTGCAGAGAAGATCGCCGAACCCTTGGTCAACGTGGAAAGTTTCCTGAAGGCCATAGGACTGGACCACGCTTCAGCAAACGCCGAAATAATTGATATCCCCACATTATTAGGATCATTCTACAGAGATCGTGTGGGGAAAGGAACTGTTCGCGAGATGGCAGCGCTGTTGGAATGCGTCAGAAAGAACCGTGGCGTCACTGTAGAGGAACTTGGAATCATGACAGGCATAGAATACGGCAAGACATCAGCCCTGACGGCGATGCTTGAGCTGGATGGCTTCATCTCGATAGACCTGCTCCAAAGATGCTGCATCATATCGGGGAAAATGCGCTGAATTTAAAAGGAAAATGTTTAGATTTGCATTTATATGCATTTCATAGACACACATACACACATTTACGATGAAGCCTTTGCCGGCGAAGAGGACCTCGCCGTTGCCAGGGCCGTCGAAGCCGGCATCAGCAAGATGATCCTGCCCGACATCGACTCTCAGACCAGAGAGGCGATGCTCGCCCTGGCAGACCGTCACGAGGGCACGCTTTTCCCATGCATCGGTCTGCATCCCACCTCAGTAGATGCAGGATGGCAGAACGAGATGCTACAGGTAGAAAACCACCTCGGCAGAAAGATATATGCCATCGGCGAGATAGGAATGGACTGCTATTGGTCAAAGGAATTCTTACAGGAACAGGAGGAAGTTCTTCGCATCCAACTGGAGACAGCATCCCGTATGAACCTTCCTGCCATAATACACTCAAGAGAATCTACAGAATTAATAATCAAGATATTAAAAGACTGCGCACACCTAGGTTTGCGAGGGGTTTTCCATGCCTTCAGCGGAAGCGTGGAAACTTTCAGGGAACTAAGCAGGACAGGCGACTGGTACATAGGGATCGGAGGTGTTCTGACATACAAGAAAGCTTCGATTGCAGAGACCGTGAAGCAGATTCCGCTGGAGCGGATACTGCTTGAAACAGACTCTCCTTACCTCACACCTGTTCCGTTCCGAGGTAAAAGGAACGAAAGCAGCTATATCCCACACATTGCAGGCAGACTTGCCGAACTATGTGGAACCAGTCTTGAGGAAGTGGCTCACACCACCACAGAAAACGCACAAAAACTATTCGGAATATGACATCAAGCCAAAAGTCATCCATCCTCCTGATATACACAGGAGGCACTATCGGAATGAAGGTAGACCCGACCTTGCAGGCGCTTACGCCGTTCGACTTCAACCAGATACTGGAAGAGGTTCCAGAACTGAGGAAATTCGCCTACAGGATAGACTCATGGACATTCGACCCGCTGATCGACTCCTCCGATGTGGAGCCGTCGCTTTGGGTTTCCCTCGCCGGACTGATAGAGGAAAAATACGACGACTACGATGGTTTCGTCATCCTTCACGGCACCGACACCATGGCATACTCTGCATCTGTACTGAGCTTCATGATTGACAACCTCAGCAAGCCGGTAATTTTCACAGGAAGCCAGCTTCCGATCGGAATGCCGAGGACCGACGGCAAGGAAAACCTTATTTCAGCGGTCGAGATCGCCGCAGCTAAAGACGAGGAGGGTCATGCCCTCGTACCGGAAGTATGCATATGCTTCGACAACATTCTGATGAGAGGAAACAGGACATGCAAGATGAATTCCGACAACTTCAGAGCGTTCCGTTCCGAGAATCTACCTCCTCTTGCCGAGGCAGGAATCCACATAAGATACAACACCGGCATAATACGCCGCCCATCATCATGGGAAGAAGCTCCAATCTTCCGTAAGTGCCTGGATACCAGAGTATCCATTCTCAAGATGCACCCTGGAATAACTCCGCAGATTGTACAGGACATCATGTGCAGTAAGGATACCCGAGCTGTAATCATCGAGACATACGGAGCAGGCAACGCGCCTTCGAAAGACTGGTTCCTGAAGATTATCCAGGAAGCGTCCTCCATGGGCAAGATCATACTCAATGTCACACAGTGCATTGCAGGCAGCGTGAATATGGATATCTATGCGACCGGCAAATGCCTCAAGGACGCTGGGGTTGTCAGTGGGTACGACAGCACGACAGAGAGTGCTCTCGCCAAACTGTTCTGTCTCCTCGGAACTTACCAGGATAACGAGCAGGTAAAGAAGTTTCTGGAAGAAAATCTGAGGGGAGAAATATCAAAATAATTATTGCCGATTGAAAATTATTTGCTAAATTGCACCGCATTTTTTGAGGGGCGTAAAACGCCTTGACGAAAAGTTTGATATTAACTAAAAACAAATCAATAACTTTAATTAATCAAACACACAAAAACAATTATGAAAAAAATTTTCATGTTTTTGGCAGTAATGGGCGTTATGGCCTTTTCTGCACAGAACGCAGCAGCTCAGGACGAGCAGCCTGCTGACACAACAGCAACTGAG
>JAFYRK010000144.1 GCA_017559545.1 Bacteroidales bacterium | reverse complement strand
GTCGGGATGAAGTTGTTTCAGCAGCTTGCCTGTAAGCAAATCCTTTTCAAATGCCATTATATCGGCATCGGGATTGTGCTTGACAAGCGAATCCACGAACGCACCGCGTCCGGCAGAGGGTTCGAGCAGCATCTTCGGCTGTATGCCGTGACTGTCCAATACCTCCGCCAATACATCGGTAATCTCTTTCGGTGTGTAGAATGCCGTAAGTATGGATGCTTTCAGTGAGTCCACATAGCGTTTATACTCCGTATCGTCCTTGCTGTTCTCACGGATGAGCTTGTGAAGTTCAACGGTGGGAGCAAACAGATCGAGGTCGGATTTCGCCCAATGGACGGCATCCGTCAAGTCCTTGGCCGGATTCAGGATACACTTCAAACCACCGAAACCGCAATATTTCTCCAATACTGCACGCTCTTCTGGTGTAGGTGTACGCTGTTCCCTGTCAAGGGTGAATACCGTCCTTATCGCCTCGATATTGTCACGCAACTTCGTCTTACGGTTAAATGCCATACTCTTCGAGATAGAGGATTACGGCACCTGTCAGTTCCGAATAGAGCAGGTCGTATTCGGGAGATTGGGCGAAGAAATCATCTGTCAGGTCGTAGATGGAAAACACATTGTCAATGAGTGGGAGCAACTTCTCGGCAAAGGCAACACGCTTCGTTTCTGGCACTTCACTGTCAAACTCCCTTTCGAGTACCTCCATCAGCAGGGTGTACTTCGGGTAGTGGAGTCCTCGCACAAGGTCTGCCATAGCCAGCTCCTGTGCCCCGTCAGCGGAATAACCTTCACGGCGTGCCTGTTCATAGACTTCTGCGGCACGGTCGGCACGGGATTGTACGAAGGACAAATTCTTTGCCTCTACAAAACGATGTTCCTTGAGATAGTTCAGAAGATAGAGTCCATAATAGGACAGTTCTGTTTCTTGAATGGTTTTCTTGTTCATATTACTTTGGATTTAGTGGTATATGGAATAGGGATAGAATGGATAAGGAAGAAAAAAGGCACCCGGTATCCCTCCGAGTGCCACCACTAAATCCATTGTAAAAAAGAAGTATTCCGTAAAGAAAAACCAATTGAACAATGAATCAGTGGCAAAGGTACTCTTTATTTTTTCCTTATGAAAGAATCATCATCCTTTTTTACTTCGGGAAGATGAATTGGGTATTGAAATCGCTGTCAAAGGCAACGATGGCACTGAATTTCTTACCTTGCTTGCTCTTGAATCCTTTAAGGACTCCGGTCTTGCCTTGTATCAGCAGTTCCTTTATCTCATCATCGGTAAGGTCTTTTCCCGCTTTCTGTCGGAAGATAGGCAAGCCGCACTCCTTGTTGTCGCAACGCACGACCTTATGGAAAAACTGCATCTTTCCCGTTCCGCACTTGGGGCATACACATTCGGATTCCTTGTGTCCGAAAATCTTTTGGCACGAAAGCAGTTCGGAGGTAATCAGGCTGGTGTATTCCTCGATGCCTCGGCGGAAGTCCCTGTCGTCCATATCGCCACGCTCGATACGTGCAAGAGACTGTTCCCATTCACCTGTCATGGCAACATCGGCTATCTGCATCTCCTTGATGACATAGTAGAGAGCCAGTCCCTTTTCGGTAGGTACGAGGGATCTTTCTGCACGTACCACATAGCCGCGTGCGAACAGCGTTTCGATGATGGCAGCACGGGTAGCAGGTGTTCCGATACCGCAATCCTTGATAGCTTGTCGCATCTCATCGTCCTCAATATCCTTTCCGCAGGTTTCCATTGCTGCAAGCAAGGAGGCTTCGGTGTGAAGCGGTTTCGGCTTGGTCTGCCCAGTGGTCAGCGATGAGGAATTTATTGTTATCATATCACCCTCGTTCCAATCGGCAGGCAGCAGTACATCTTTCTTGTCCGAGCCATAAATATATCGCCAGCCCTCTTTCTTGATGACAGAGCCTTTGGCGGTAAAGGTGACACCACAGCAGTCGGCAGTAATGTGGGTTACATCCTTGATACATTTCTCCGAGAAGGCTTCCAACATACGACCGACAATCATATCATAGATGGTCATATCGTCATTGGACATATGCTTGGGTTGCTCTCCCGTGATGATAATGGCGTGATGGTCCGTTACCTTTGAGCCGTCCACGCTACGGCGTGTCGGTTTCTTGATGGAGAGTGCGTACAGACTCCACACCGGACGGTTCTTTAAGGTCTGCAACAGTTTCGGAATCTCGACAAACACATCTTCGGAGATATATCGGCTTCCCGTTCTCGGATAGGTGATGAGCTTTGTTTCATAGAGTTTCTGGGCGATGGCAAGCGTCTGTTCTGCCGTAAAACCATGCTTGCTGTTGGCATCCTTCTGAAGTGTGGTCAGGTCATACAATAGCGGTGTATCTTCCACTTTCTCCTTGCGGACTACTTTGGTGATGGTTGCACTGCGTGTTTCCTTTACCTTGTTATACAGTTCCTCCGCCACAGCCTTGTCCTTGTATTTCTCTTCGGAGTCGAACTTCACGACCGTACCGTCGCTGTACTCCGTACCGAAATGTAGCTGGTGGAAGGTTTCGGACTTGAAACGCTTGTTCTCCCAGAAGCGTCTGCACACCATAGCGAGTGTGGGAGTCTGCACTCTGCCGAGGGAATAGGTACCACGACCTGCGGCAAGCGTGATGGCCTGTGTAGCGTTGATGCCTACCAGCCAGTCGGCTTCGCTGCGTGCTTTGGCGGCATAATACAGGTTATCATACTTACTACCACATTCAAGGTTCTTCAATCCCTCACGGATAGCCTTATCGGTAAGCGAACTGATCCAAAGACGGTCAAAAGGTGTGGCACAGCCTATATATTCATATAGGTAACGGAAAATCAACTCTCCT
>JAFYRK010000143.1 GCA_017559545.1 Bacteroidales bacterium | reverse complement strand
TATGCTGCGGGGAGAGGTAGCTGGAGTGCGTGTGTCTTCGCTTGACGGAGGCTCGCAGACGGCTCCTGTGGTAAATATAAGGGGCGTGAATTCCCTGCGTGGCAACGGGTCTCCTCTATATGTTGTGGATGGCTCGGTCATCGGCTCATCTGCTTCATATAATCAGGATCCGTTCTGGCAGCATGGAGGTAACGGATATGCCTCTTCTCTGGACCCCCTGTCTTTTCTTTCGCCTTACGATGTGGAGGAGATAGTGGTGTTGAAGAGTGCGGCAGCCACTTCGCTATATGGCTCCAGGGGAGCAAACGGAGTGATACTGATAAAGACAAAGGAAGAGACATCCGCCAAGACTGGTATATCCTGGGATTCGAATGTCAGGCTTAGCGAGCCGATGCTAAACGGGTTCTCCCGTCCTTCTCTTAGCCACGACCATGTGGTGAGGACCGGTGATTCAAAAGATCGTACGAGTTACACTGTCAGTGCCAATCTGCGTGATATGCGTTATGTCATTCCAGGTACGTCCGGACTGTATGGAGGTCTCAGAACCTCGTTCCAGACAAAGGCGAATCCGGTGGTATGGTTTGGACTTAACTCCATTCTTTCAGCAGGCAGGACTACTTCTGCGGCCACCACTGCCGGTTTCGGCAAAGAATCGCAGACCATGGCCATGCGCAGTGCCGGTGGAAACCCTCAGGCTTGGGTCGAAGATTACAACGACGATGACATGTCTTATAGGGCTGTGACTTCCGCATGGCTCACTCTGAACCTATTCCAAGGTTTTACTGCAGATTTTCGCATAGGTACGGACTACCATAATTCTTCCAGAAGTTTCTGGTATGGCAATTCCACTCCTTTCGGCAAGGCTTCGAATGGTGCTGCGGCCATACTTGTCTCGTCGATGTTTTCGTATAATGCATCTGCCGATTTCAGATACTCACGATATCTGTCGGACAGGCATCACCTTGATGTCTCTGCCGGCGCTTCGGTTGTCGGAGACTGGAACAAGTTTTCGAACCAGAACGGCACGGACTTCTTTCTCCATGACCTCAGGGCTAAGTCGATCAACGTCATGGCCAGCAAGGCTCAGATCCACAGATATGTCTGCAAGTATTTCACGTATGGTGTCTATGGAACGGCTAATTATGCCTTTGACGGCGTTGTAGGCGCCGATGTGTCCGTAAGGGCGGATTCGACTCCGCGTTTTGACGGTGCGTCAATGACTGTGTATCCCTCTGCCGGGATATGGTGGGATGTGCGCCGCACTTTCTTTCCGAAGAATGACGTGATGTCGTCATTTAGAATAGATGCAGAATATGGAATATCCGGATTTGACAGATGTCTTCCTTATGATCTGGCAATGTCATATATCCCGTCAATGGAAGTGGCTCCGGAGCATACGGCATTCTATGAGGTGTTGAACCGACTTCGTACCGAAGAGGTCAATCTGTCTGTCAGCCTGGGCTTCCTGTCTGACCGCATAGTCCTGGAAGGTGGAGTCTATCAGCGTCGTACCGCTGATGCATTGGGCTGTTTCTCTTTCGGCATGGAGGGAAATGACGGTTTATGGCGTGAAGCACCGGCTCGCCAGGTGAGGTCTCAAGTCAGTGAAATAGATGGAAAGGGCGTTGAACTGTCACTTGAGGCAGTTCCGGTGATGACACGTGACTGGAAATGGACCATGGCTCTCAGGGGATCGTACAACGTGGGGAATATCAGTATGATGGATGATCATGACCGTATGGAGAGGTCGGATATAGGAGGCGGACTGACTCCGACCGCAAATGTGGAAGGATATCCTGTCAGCTCATTCTTTGACGGCAACGGTAAATATCTGGGCACTCCGACGCCTCGTTATCTCGCGTCTTTTGTGACCGGTATTGACTGGAAAAGGTTCTCTTTTGAACTTATGATGGATGGCGCCGCAGGTTTTAATCTGCTGAACCTTTCCAGAATGCATATTGACGGGGTTTCAGAAGTGTCATCGAAATATGTGGAGAAGGGGGACTTTTTAAGGCTCTCCAGATTATCTTTCAGTTATGAGGTTCCTCTGGCGAAAACACTTTCCGTGAAATCCATGAAGGTCAGGTTTGCTGTTACCGACCCTTATATCCTGACGGGCTATTCTGGCTGGACTCCTGATGTGAATAGTTATGCTGTATCCAATTCAACGCTTGGCATGGATTACGGTTCATCGCAGTATTCGCGTGGATGGATTCTGGGTATCAGTATGAAATTCTAACAAATGAAAGTCATGAGAAGAACGATATTTTTATTCTTTGTCTTGTTGATGTCTTTGGAGGCTTATGCTCAGACTCTTATAAGCGGAACTGTGACTGATGCCAAGGGCCTGTCCGTAATAGGGGCGACTGTGCAGCTTAAGGGAGACCAGGCTATAGGAACTGTAACAGACCTTGATGGAAAGTGGCAGCTTGCCATACCTGAAGACAGGTTGGATGGTGCAGTCCTGATAATTTCAAGCATGGGCTATATCACCGTTGAGGAGAAAACTGGCGGCAGGACCCGTGTAGATGTTGTTATGGAAGAAGATTCGGAGCTTCTTGAAGAAGTGGTCGTTGTGGGATATGGTGCGATGCGCCGAAGCGACCTTACCGGTTCGGTTGCTTCTGTGAAGATTGATGATGGAGCGGCTTCACGCTCCGCTTCCATGGATGAACTGCTTCAAGGTCGCGCTGCCGGAGTGTCTGTCGTAAGCAGCAGTGCGGCTCCTGATGCCGCTGTGTCTGTCAGGATACGTGGAGTGACATCTCTGAACGGCAGTAACGAACCGCTTTATGTCATAGACGGTGTCATTATGACGCCTGCGGAGAATCCTCAGATGTTTACTCAGGGAAATGACAATGCGGGCTCTGATGAGGGCGTAAACTCGCTGATGGGTATCAATCCTCAGGATATTGCGAGCTTGGAGATTCTCAAGGATGCTTCTGCAACCGCAATTTATGGATCTGCCGGAGCTAATGGAGTTGTGCTGATAACCACAAAGTCTGCAAACAGGGACCGTCCAGTGATTCGTGCCAGCGTAGGTGTGGATGTCGCGACTCCTTATAAGACAATAGATATGCTTTCATTTGATGAGTATATGCTTTATCTCAGGGCTCAGGGACAGTCTTTGGCGGATTTTTATGACAATCCGGATAATATGACAGGTCTTAAGGCTTCCATTGTGCCTATGGACTGGCAGAAATACATGATGCGTACGGTGGTGAATCAGAGATATCATCTTTCCATTTCAGGACGCCCGAAGACGTTGAACTACCAGTTCTCTGCCGGGTATAACAGGAAGGATGGCATTATCCGTAATACCGGATCCGAACAGTTCACCCTCCGTCTCAATGTGACCAAGACCCTGTTCAAGAACTTCAAGATAGGTACAAAGACAAATTTTGCCTACCTGGATTCGGAAATGACTCAGGGAGCATCAACCACAAGGCTTACCGCTTCATCCAGCCTTATGAGGAGCATGATGATAACAAAGCCGTATTATAGGCAGGGGGCGGATGATGATGAGGATTTCGATGATGAAATGATAGGAACGCCTTTGCAGTGGGTGTCTGATTTCCGTAATTCACGCGAAGAATACAGGGTGACACCTCATCTCTTTGTCGAGTGGAAGATTCTTCGTCATCTTGAATTCAAATCTTCTGTCGGAGGAGATTTCCGTGCATCAGAGCGTGTGAAATGGAAAGGAGCCACGGTGAATTCAGGACCAGAAGGTTCGTTGGCTGCAGCATCTGACATGACATCCTATACCTGGAATATCGATAATACCCTGAATTATAACAGAAAGATACGCCGGCACAGGATCCAGGCCACATTGGGCGTGACCACTTCGCGTAATTCTGTCAAGACATCCACATCCGAAGGATGGAATATAGAACAGTCCAAGATTCAGGATAAGAATATAAACTCGGCTGTAAATATGCGTTTCGCATATAATGAGAGCAATGTAAGCATGAATTCATACTTCGCTCGTGCTGTCTATAACTATGCTGACAGGTATCTTCTTACAGCCACATGCCGTGTCGATGGAAGCAGCAAATTCAGCAGGCAGAACAGATACTCCGTGTTCCCTTCATTTGCCTTTGCATGGCGTATATCAGAGGAAAAGTGGTTCAATGCGGATTTTGTCGAGACTCTGAAGCTCAGGGCAGGATGGGGACAGGTAGGTAATTCCGGTGTGACGGCATATCAGATATACTCTACATACGGTTCCGGTACTTATGCGGATCATAGCCCCGGAAATGCGGCAGAATATGTTGTGGGAGTATATCCGAACAATATAGCCAATCCTGATTTGAGATGGGAGACTACCAGACAGGTTAATCTTGGTCTGGATCTCGGACTGTGGAAAGGACGCTTTTCGATGACTGTAGACCTGTATGATAAGAATACCTATGATCTTCTTCAGCGCAAGAGAATCCCGATCTCATCTGGATTCTCGACAATATGGGTCAATGACGGAAGCATACGAAACCGTGGTCTTGAGGTATCTTTTGACGCCACTCCTGTTGCGCGCGGGGATTTTGAATGGAACATTAGCGGAAATATCTCGTTCAACCGCAATGAGATTACCAGCATAGGAAAGGATACAGGCGATTATTTTCTAGGCTCAAATGTCGGTAACGGTGATTATTTCAATGCTCCTGCCAATATCTTCCGTGAGGGTTGTCCGGTGGGACTGTTTTATGGTTACAGGACGAACGGAATTGTCCCGGTAGGACAGACCGGCATTCCGCTTACCGAGGGTGGAGAACCTCGTGGACCTGGTTCGATAAGTTATGTGGATATGGATGGTAACGGCTATCTCAGCCTTGATGACAGGACTGTGATAGGAGACCCGAACCCTGATTTTACTTACGGCTTCTCGACTTCTCTTTCATGGAAGGGTCTTTCCCTGTCAGTAGCTTGTGACGGATCGTATGGCAATGATATTGTGAATGCCAACCTTCTTCAGGAGACGGATATCTCCCGTGTTACAGTAAATGTCCGTAAGGATGTGTTCAGGAATGCCTGGTCTGAAAATAATCAAGGCGGTAAGTATCCGGCAATCGGGGCTCTTTCTTCGGATGAGGTCAAATATATGTCAGACAGGATTGTGGAGGATGGTTCCTATCTCAGGATTTCCAATGTGTCACTTTCATATCAGATACCTGTTCCGGAGAATAAGGTGGTCAGAGGTATGTCTGTGGGAACTTCTGCAAGAAATTGTCATGTCTTCACGAAATATTCAGGATGGGATCCTGAAGTGAACAGTTATGGCAGTGATATGACCAGGGTAGGTATTGACTGCGGATCGTATCCGTCTGCGCGTACTTTCTGTTTTGACCTTAAGTTCACCTTTTAATCCGTCTCGCTATGAAAAATATAATATCTATATTGTGTGCAGTGATTTTAGGAATGATGACGGCCTCATGCGGATTTCTCGACGAATCTCCGGTGACGTCATTCTCTGAGGAGTCTGTGTATTCTACCCCGGAGGCTCTCGAGACCTCTCTTGTGGGATGCTACAACGCTTTTTATGGCAGCGCTATGTACCAGGGCGAAATGGGACAGTTCCTCCAGTATGCATCCCTGCTTGTCAATTGGAAGGGACAAAGGACAGATGCCAAGTTCACTCAGGCGCTGGATTTGACCATGTATTCGGTAAATGACAACAATAGAAAGATGTTCAGTGCCTTATACTCGGCAGTCTATAAGTGCAACAAACTCATTGATGGCCTTAAGGGCAGTCCTGTGGAAGATGCTTTCAAGGTTGAAATAGAGGCTGAAGCCAGATTGCTCAGAGGCATTCTGTATTTTACTCTTGTGCGTCTGTATGGAGATGTTCCTTTGGTGCTGACCCCAGCCAAGACGGTGGCTGATGCGTCGGTTCCGCGTATGCATTATACTGAGGTATATCGCCAGATATTGGATGATCTGAGTTATGCGGAGGCAAATATGCGTGACAGCGAGCGTCAGATGGCGGTGAGCGGGACATCGGGACGTCCTCATAAATGGGCTGCCACTTCGTTTAAAGTTGCTGTTTATGTCCAGATAGCATGCCTGCTTGAGAATAAGGATATGCAATGGTTTGACCTTGCCAAGGAGGGTCGTGCTCCGGATTTTACTGTTCTGGATAATGTTAAGGATGGGGGAATCAGAAACGAAAAAGAAGCATGGACTCTTGCGTTGGAGACAGCGCGCTCAGTGATTTCAGACAGCGGATATGAACTGGCAGATAAGTATACCGATCTTTTCAGATGGGAAGCCCCAGAAGACTATCAGCTTAAGGAGAGGATTTTTGTCTTGCAGTCCACGGATAATGGTGCCGTGGGATGTTATCTTGCGACGCGTACTCTGCCTGTGTATCCGGGAGGTACACTCAATGTCTCGGCTGAGAACAAGAACAGCGGTATGATCCGCCCGTCCAGGTTCGTGTTCCAGAAATGGGCGAAAACTTACGGAGGCGCTGTGGCGGATAAGGATGAGCGTACTGATGTGAAGAATGTACTGTATGTGAGTTGTCCGGATCCTCGTTTCGATGCTACATTTATACATACCTCTTATTATAATCAGAATACAAAGAAGGATGTCGCCCTCTATCCTTCGTCAGGATGTGTAAGGACAAAGAATGCCAACGAACCTTATTTCAAGAAGTACCTGAACCCACGGTATAATGTTGGAAACAGCTATGCGGATTTCTATATGCTGCGTTATGCTGATATTCTTCTGATGGCTGCGGAGGCGGCAGCAAGCCTTTCGTCTCCAGACGACGAGTATTGGAATGAGGCTCTGGGGTATATAGAGCAGATTCATGCGCGTGCGCGCCGTACTGTTCCTGATGGGGCCCCTCAGGCGTCTCAGCCCGTGTGGAAGGAAGGCAAGTTCTATACCCGTGACCAGCTGGTGAAGGCTATAATGTGGGAGAGGGTCTTTGAAATGGGATGCGAAGGACATGAGTTTTTCGATACCCATCGCAGAGGAGCCCAGTATATTATAGATGAGATAACCAGTCCGTTGAATTCTTTCCTCGAACTTTCTGACCAGAGTCATGGAGAGAAGTCGTATACTAATTATATCTATAATGGTGGAGGACTTCCTGTCGAACCTGACGAGGTGAGAAAAGGCCTTCTCATAGCCTTCCCGGAAGAGGAGATGCGCTATAATCCGGCCATTGGCAATCAGAACGATTTCTTCGTTCTTTGACGTAGTGACATAATTATACAGCTGTACATAACCTATAGTATAATGTTCATGAAAGAAATTGTTGTAAGAAAGGGAAATCTGGAATTGACACTCTGCCAGCCATCTTTTGAAGACGGATATTATCGTGGAACCAGATTTGACCATTCAGGAATATTTCGCAGGATTGTCAAAGGCGGATTTTTCATTGCCCAAGAGTGGTTTGACGGATATGACCCATATAGACATGATACCGTCTGCGGAGCCTCAGAAGAGTTCGATCAAAGCGGATATGAACAGTGTAATCCTGGACAGGTCTTCCTCAAGCCAGGGGTCGGTCTTCTGGTCAAAGATGATGTGACATATGACCACTTCAAGCTATATGAAGTCAAGGATACCGGAAAGTGGACTGTAACCAGTAATGATACAGAGGCCAGATTCATTCATGTGATTGATTCAGATGAATGGGGATATGTTTATGAAAAGGTTGTCAGAGTGTTGGATGAAGGCTCATTTGAGATTACACATCGCCTGTGCAACACCGGCACACGCAGGATAGAGGGGAAGACATATAATCATAACTTTTTCAATTTTGGCTCATCGCGCCCTGGTCCTGATATCGAAATTGATTTTCCATTCACACCTTGCGGTAACTGGAGATCTGAGTACGATAGTGTGGAACTATCTGAAAAAGGAATACGCTTTCTTCGCCCTCTTCAGAAGGGAGAAAGTGTTTTTATGGGCAATCTTGCTCCTGTTGATGGCAAGAAGGTCACGGGAGAGGTGTTTTCGATGTCTTCTGCCGGATACAAGGTGATCTTTGAATCAGACAGAATCTTCGATCATATTACGTTCTGGTCCAATCATAGAGTCGCCTGCATAGAGCCTTTCATTTCATATTGTCTGGAATCCGGCGAAGAGTTCGAATGGACATATAAGTTCAGGATAATGTAATACGTAGGATTCCTGCCCGCATGTGATGTTGTAGTGTTGATAGTCTATATATGAATATTGGTAGGTTTAAAGCAGAGGTTTCTACGATTGTAGATAAGAGCAGAGTCTATACAGATGAGCTCAGACGCCTGGCATGGGGGACTGATGCCGGTTTTTATAAGTTTATGCCACAGGTAATCCTTCGGTCCAAAGACGAGGGTGAAGTTTCTGCAATTCTGAAAGCGGCTTCAAAATACAATGTTCCTGTCACTTTTCGAGCTGCAGGAACAAGTCTTTCCGGACAGTCTGTTACAGATTCGGTCCTTGTGGTTGCAGGAAAAAACTGGGAGCAGATATCAACCCGGGATGAAGGCAGGACTATAAGATTGCAGCCTGGTGTCATCGGCTCAAAAGTAAATGATTTTCTATCTGGATATGGTAGAAAGTTCGGCCCGGACCCGGCGTCAATCAAGAGCGCAATGGTCGGAGGAATAGTGATGAATAACGCTTCCGGGATGAGCTGTGGCACATGGGCGAACAGTGACAGGATGCTTATTTCCGGTCGTATCGTCTTCGCTGACGGTACAGTGCTGGATACTGAGGACCCAAAGAGCCGGGACTCATTCATGCAGTCTCATCCCGAAATAATAAGCGGGGTTGAAGCACTCAGGGATGAAGTACTTGAGGATAAGGAACTCTCAGAAAGAATCAGACACAAATATTCCATCAAGAATGTAACGGGTCTCAATCTTCTTCCGCTTATTACTTTTTCGGATCCATTCGATATTATCCTGCATCTGATGGTCGGCTCAGAGGGGACACTCGGATTCTTGAGTGAAGTCTTGATGAATACATTGAAGATTGCGCCGCTGCAGGCAAATGCAATGGTTTACTTCAAGGATATTGCGGAAGCCGCCCGGGCTGTCATTACTATGCGTCCATTGGGTGTGTCAGCTGCAGAGATGCTGGACAAGCGCTCGCTCGCATCGGTCAATGCAGGAGAGATTGAGGGCTTGACGGCAGTTCTGACAATGGTCGAGGCTGAAACACAGCATGAGCTAGCAGATAAGGTCAAGGCTGTGACAGATGTTCTGAAAGGTTTTGACACTTACGGTGATGTGGCGTTTACTACCGATCCGGAGGAATATGGCAGATATTGGGAGATCCGTTCGGGAATCTTCCCTACGGTCGGTGGAATGAGGCGTTCCGGGACCACTTGCCTCATAGAGGATGTGGCCTTTCATGTTGAAGATCTTGCAGAAGCTGTTACAGAACTATCAGAACTTCTTGATAGACATGGTTACGACGATTCATGTATATATGGTCATGCCCTTGAAGGTAATTTCCACTTCATCATAAATCAGTCGTTTGACAACGAAAAAGAAATCCAGCGCTACAAGGATATGATCACAGAAGTGGCAGATCTTGTTGTGAAGAAATATGATGGATCCCTCAAAGCTGAGCATGGTACTGGACGCAATATGGCTCCATATGTAGAGTACGAGTGGGGAAGCAAGGCCTTTGAGATCATGAGACGCATAAAGAACCTCTTCGATCCACAGAACATTCTTAATCCTGGAGTCATATTCAACGAAGACCCCGAGTGCTGCTTCAAGAACTTCAAGTCCCTCCCTCTGCTTAAGCCGGCCGAAGGCGCTCCGGAAGAGTCAGTGGCCGCATATTCTAAGATAAACAAATGTATAGAGTGTGGTTTCTGTGAAGTGAACTGCGTGTCTTGCGGCTTTACAATGTCTTCAAGGACCAGATTAGTGCTCCAGAGAGAAATTGAACGTCTCAGACAGACAGGTGAGAATCCTCAGTTGCTCGCCAAACTGCAGAAGCAATACTCTTATCCTGGCGAACAGACCTGTGCCGGAGACGGCCTCTGCTCTATGTCCTGTCCGATGGGGATCAATGTTGGTGACCTGACCCATGAGATACGTCGTCAGAATCATGGCAAGACTGCGGAAAGGGTTGGAGAGATGGTCGCAGATAATTTCCATGGAGTAAAGACAGCTCTACGCGGTGTGCTTCATCTTGCGGATTTCGGTCATTCTCTCTTGGGTGACAAGGCTATGGGGACAGTTGCCAAAGGCCTTCATGCTGCAGGTCTTCCGTTATGGACTCCGTCAATGCCGAGGGCATATAATGCTGTGAAACATCTTCCTGACTCGGAGGAGAGTCAGTTGAAGGTTGTCTATTTCCCAAGTTGTCTTAATCAGACGATGGGTACAGACAAGGCATCCAATGGAATGAAACCGCTTGCCGAGGAGATGGCTCAGTTGCTTCAGAAGGCTGGTTATCAAGTGATATATCCGAATAATATGGATTCGCTCTGCTGCGGAACCATCTGGGAAAGCAAGGGACTTCCTGAAATAGCAGATAAAAAGACAAGACAGCTTGAGGATGCGCTCTGGGAAGCCTCGGAGTATGGAAAATATCCGGTAGTATGCGATCAGAGTCCATGTCTGCATAGAATGAAACAGCACATAACTAAGGTGCAGCTTTATGAAAGTGCAGAATTTACCTGGAAATTCCTAAGAGACAAGTTGACATTTGTTAAGACAGACATTCCTGTAGCTCTGCATCTTACATGTTCCACTAAACTGATGAAGATTGATCAGATTGTCTATGATCTCGCATGTCTGTGTTCTTCTAAAGTATTTGTGCCGAAAGGTGTAGGATGTTGCGGCTTTGCAGGAGATAAAGGTCTGACACATCCGGAACTTAACTCATACGCCCTTCGTAAACTTAGAGTCCAGATAGAAGAAAATGGTATTGAAGTTGGTTATTCTAACAGTCGCACTTGCGAGGTCGGACTTCAGACTAATTCAGGAATACCATATCGTTCTATTGTGTATTTGGTTAACAGCTGTACAACAAAAAGAAATTAACATGATTATTTTTATCAATCTATATGGAGACTGTTAAATTGAATAATGGAGTGGAGATACCACTAATAGGATATGGCACTTTCAAGGTAGATCCGAATGACACAGAGAGGTGTGTCCGAGATGCGATAAATGTTGGTTATAGGATGATTGATACAGCCCAGTTCTATGCAAATGAGCAACAGGTAGGTTCAGCAATATCAGGATGCGGTATTCCGAGAGAAGAACTGTTTCTGATTACTAAGGTCTGGATGAATCATGGAGATGAAAAAGGTGTGTCAAGATCCATTGATGAGAGCCTTCATAAACTAAAGACTGATTATGTGGACCTGCTGCTTGTGCATCATCCCTTTGGTGATTACTATGCAATTTATCGAGCATTGGAGAAAGCATATGCAGAGGGTAAGACCCGTGCAATCGGTCTCAGTAATTTCTATGATGCCCGTTTTGTGGATCTTGTATATCATTCTGAAGTTGTTCCTGCTGTTAACCAACTTGAAACCAATGTGTTCAGTCAGCAGAATTTTATGCGCGATCAACTCAATAGGTCTAACACTTGTCTTATGTCCTGGGGACCTATGGGTCAAGGTAAAAATGACTTTTTCAATCACCAAGTATTGAAGAGCATTGGAGAAAAATACGGAAAGACTCCATCCCAAGTCGGATTGCGTTTCCTAATCCAGCAAGGCATCCCGGTAATACCGAAATCAGTAAATGTCCAGCGAATGACAGAGAATATGAATGTTTTTGACTTTATGCTTGATGATGCAGATATGGAGATAATTCGCGGACTTAATATTAATGATAAAGGAACAAGGGATTTTAATGACCCCATATATGCAGAAAAGATTGTATCGCAGGTGTTCTGATATGATATATCTGATGTTTTAAATTTGACTGTAGTTATGAAGATCGGTCTTTTCATACCATGTTATGTCGATGCTCTGTATCCGGAGGTTGGTGTGGCTTCATATAAGTTGCTCAAAGCCCTCGGTCTGGATGTGGACTATCCGCTCAATCAGACCTGCTGCGGCCAGCCTCAAGCAAATGCCGGTTTCAAGTCTATGGCCGTATCGCATGCGGAGCATTTTGAGGAACTGTTCAGGGAATACGATTATATAGTAGGGCCTTCGGCATCATGCGCAGCATTTGTTCGTATTAATTATCCGCAGCTGCTTCATGGAAAGCATGAGTGTGAGTCTGCAGGCAAGATTATGGACATCGTT
>JAFYRK010000142.1 GCA_017559545.1 Bacteroidales bacterium | reverse complement strand
CATCAGCACCGAAAACGGAAGTCATTCCGATTTTCTTTCCAATTAATCCAGGCATTGGTTTGTTTAATTAATTGATTATAAATACTTTACATCCCGCTTCACATTTTTGCGGGCTGCAAATATACAACTATTATTTTAATTTTCAACACTTTACCGCAAAAAATTGTTAATAACTTGTCGTGATGCAGTTAACAGATAAACATACTTAAACTTTGTATATTTATCACTATCTTTGCGCGGATATATAAATATAGGTATATGCTGCTCGTCGCTTTTGATTTTCTACAGATGAAGGTTGCCGACATTCTCGACATCCTGCTGCTGGGCATTATAATCTTCCTGGTATTCAAATGGCTCCGAGGAACCTCTGCAATGAGTATCTTCGTGGCAATTGTATCCCTGTACATGATCAGGGTTATAGTAGGCGCATTCGACATGAGGCTCATGGTCGCCATCATGGACATGATTCTGGATGTCGGAGTGCTTGCCATCATCGTCATCTTCCAGCCCGAGATCCGAAAATTCCTGATAAGGCTCGGAAACAGATACATGAACAACGCCAAGGGCAGAGCCATCATTGACAAGCTGGCCGGAAGGAAGAACAGTCAGATGACTACAAGCGAAGAGGTCAACAACCTGACCGAGGCATGCAGAAGGATGTCAGAAGAAAAAACCGGAGCTCTGATTGTGATAGCACACAAGAACACTCTGGAAGATATCATAAGCACGGGTGACAGGATCGATGCGGGCATCCACCGACGCCTTATCATGAACCTGTTCTTCAAGAACTCACCTCTGCATGACGGTGCAGTCGTGATTTCAGGAGACAGGATCGTTGCTGCCAGATGCACCCTCCCGATAACAGAGAGGACCAACCTGCCTGCAAACTATGGAATGAGGCACAAGGCTGCAATCGGCATTACCGAAGAGAGCGATGCAGACGTGGTAGTAATATCGGAAGAGACTGGAAAGATATCATTCGTCAAGGGCGGCAACGTAACACCGATAAATAACATTAACGAGCTCAAGCTATTGCTTGGAGCTTCATTTGGAGAAGAATAAGAATGACTATTGACAAAAGGCTGGAACAGAAGCTGGGATTTGACCGCGTAAGGCAGATTATCTCGGACAGGTGTTCCACTGCATATGCAACGGAGAGGACTGCGACAGAAACCTTCTCCACAGATCCTGCCGAGATACGCAGGAGGCTGGTACTGACTGATGAGATGAGACTCATCATGATGTTTGAGGACAGCTTCCCATCGGGAGGATTCATAGACTGCATAGATTTTCTCAAGCCACTGGAGAGAAGTTCTTCGGCTATAGACCTCATATCACTCAGAAAGCTCAGGACCATGCTTGACACTCTCAGGAAGGTTACAAACTTCTTCAGCAGTGTCAAGGACGAAGTGTATCCAAATCTCAAGCGTATGGCTGCGCCCATCATGGGATTTCCTGAGGTACAGAGAAGAATAGATACTATCCTGGACCGGTATGGCGAAGTAAAGGATACCGCATCCGACGAACTGTATTCGATCAGAAAGGCACTCCGAGAAAAGGAGGGAGCTATTTCGCGAAGGATGAATGCTATACTAAAGAAGGCACAGGAGGAGGGCATCGTCGACAGCGATGCAGGCGTATCGATCAGAGACGGAAAGATGCTGATTCCTGTCAGCGCAGCAAACAAGAAGCGCATATCTGGATTCATATATGACGAATCCGCATCAGGAAAGACCGCATTCATCGAGCCAGCTGAGGTAGTGGAGCTTGACAACCAGATAAAGGAACTCCAGTTTTCAGAGCAGCGCGAGATAGTGCGCATACTCTATGAGTTCTCCGAATTCCTTCGCCCATATATTCCGGATCTTGTCAAGTCTGCAAAGTATCTTGGCGAGATTGACTTCATCATGGCGAAGTCGCAGATAGCCCTCGACTTCATCGCCGGCATGCCGATAATCTCAGAGAACGGAGAGATGAACCTTCGCAAAGCAAGGCATCCTCTTCTTGAGCGCGCTCTCAAGAAGGAAAGGAAGGAGATAGTGCCTCTTACAGCAACACTTACATCACAGAAACACATTCTACTCATCTCGGGACCTAATGCAGGAGGAAAGTCCGTATGTCTGAAGACCGTCGGACTGCTCCAATATATGTTCCAATGGGGAATGCTCATACCAACATCTGAGACGTCTGAGATGATGGTATTCGACCGCATCATGGTAGACATCGGAGACGACCAGTCGTTAGAGAATGACCTCAGTACATACAGCTCGTTCCTCATGAACATGAAGGACATGCTGGCAAAGGCCGACAATCGTACCCTCGTGCTCATTGATGAATTCGGATCCGGAACTGAGCCGGCAGCCGGTGGAGCGATTGCCGAGGCGATTCTTGCGGAACTGGACAGCAGAGGAGCATACGGAGTCATAACAACGCACTACACTAACCTCAAGCTTTATGCTTCCAACGGAGAGAACGGAGTCGTGAACGGAGCGATGATGTTCGACGTGAAGAATATTGCGCCTTTGTTCAAGCTGGAGATGGGACTGCCAGGTAACTCGTTCGCATTTGAGCTGGCCAGAAAGACAGGGCTGCCGGAAAGCATCATCAAGGATGCGGAGGCTCGTGCGGGCGAGGAGTTCGTAGGCATAGAGAGAAACCTCAGAAAGATAGCGCGTAACCGAAAGGCTCTGGATGAGAAGCTTGAAAGAATCAAACATACAGACAAGACTCTGGAGAGCATAACTGACAAGTACCAGAAGGAACTCCAGCAGATTAAGCAGCTCAAGAAAGAGATCATAGAGCAGGCTAAGAAGGAGGCAGAGGAGATCATCAGGAAGGCCAACAAGAAGGTTGAGAGCACCATCAAGACCATCAAGGAGTCGCAAGCAGAGAAGGGTGCAACCCAGGAAGCCCGCAAGGAACTTCAGGGATTCCTTGGTATGTTGAGCGCCAAGAAGGAGCAGGAAGAAAAAGAGAGAGAGGATTATATTGAGCGCAAGATAAAGCAGATTGACGAGCGCCGTGCCAGAAGAGAGAAGAGAAAAGCTCAGAAAGCAGACGAAAGAGCTATGCAGGAGATGCGCGAGCAGCAGGCTGAACAGGAACGCATGGAGGCATTCCGCACTGCACCTTTAAAGGTCGGAGAGAAAGTGCGCATCAAGGAGAACGGCATGGTGGGAGAGGTCACCAAGGTATCGGCAAAAGCTGTGGTCGTGATCGTGGGCAACATCAGCACAAAGCTGCCGCATGAGAAGGTAGAGAGAATCACTTCCAATGAATTCAAGAGCGCTGTCAAGGAAGTGGCAAAACCTGTAAGTTCAATAAAGATTGATACGTCAATCAATGAGAGGAAGCTTAATTTCAGTACAGAGCTTGATGTCCGCGGTGAGAGACTTAACGATGCAGTAGAAAAGGTTACCAGGTACATTGACGATGCAGTAATGGTAGGAGTTTCCAGTGTCAGGATAATTCATGGAAAAGGCACAGGAGTGCTGAGAGATGAGCTGCAGAAGTTGATCAGGACAATTCCTGGTGTTTCATCAGTGCGCGACGAGCACATCCAGTTTGGTGGTACGGGTGTGACTATAGTTAACTTTGAGTAATATGAAAAGAAAAGTCATTTTTGGATTGATAGTGGCCGTAGCTATTATGGCGGTTGGCTGCGGCGGGAACGGAGGCGGAAAGGCCGACGGACCTGAGGCTGTGGTTATGGCTTTCAGCAAGGCTGTAGCTGGCGGTCAGTGGGACCATGCATACGGACTGTGTGACACACTGACCATGAAGGAGTATATCTCTGCAAACCAGCAGGCTTGGGAGTATCTGGAGAAGGTAGACAGCAACGTCACTAAGATTGCGGCAGAGCTGATGACGGGCGTCATCGTGGAAATAATAGATGTAGAGAAAGCCGAGGGAGGAAAGCAGGTACATTATGCGATAGAGATAGAAGGAATGCGCAAGGAGCGCAAGGCTGTTGTAACGAAGAAGGAGGAGGGAACATGGAAGGTGACAGCAATTACAGACGCCAACTAGGGAAGCAGGGAGAAGATATCGCATGCGCGTTTCTTGAAGGTCTGGGACATCAGATTCTTGAAAGGAACTGGCGTAGCGGACACCTTGAGATCGACATAATCTCACTTGGTGCTGATGGAATACATTTTGTAGAGGTCAAGAGCCGCCGCATGAGCATACAGGCTCCACCGCAAGACAGTGTGGACAGAGCCAAGCAGGCGAACATAGTCAAGGCGGCCGGACGATACCTCAAGAGCGGAAAAGGCGCTCCCTACGGATGTATGGAATGCATGTTCGATGTGGTGGGCATAACCTTCGAAGGGAGTGAGCATAAGACCGAATGGTTTCCACAGGCATATATACCTATATATTTATAAGGAATAAACACTTAAACTAATGGATATAAACAATTGTTATTGCGTAATCATGGCAGGAGGTTCCGGCACAAGGTTCTGGCCTGTCAGCAGAGCTTCCAAGCCAAAGCAGTTCATTGACATAGCCGACACTGGTAAAACATTCCTTCGCCAGACCTATGAAAGATTTCTGCAGGTTGTCCCTCAGGAGAACATCCTGGTGGTAACTGCTCAGAAATATGCAGAGCTGGTGATGGAGCAGATTCCGGAACTTGACGGCAGCAACCTGCTGTTGGAACCATACTCACGAAACACAGCACCATGTATCGCCTATGCGACATACAAGCTACTGCAGAGGAATCCGGAAGCGCGTGTGGTTGTGACACCGGCAGACCACGCCATTGACAATGAGGAACTGTTTGCCGAGACTATCAGAAAGGCTTTCGGATACATTGCAGAGAATGATGTGCTCATGACCCTCGGAGTTGTACCTACGCGCCCTGACACAAATTACGGTTATGTGCAGGCTATAGGAGGAAAAGAGGCTTATAAGAACGATGAACCTATGCAGGTGAAGACATTCACCGAGAAGCCGGACAAGGCTATGGCGACGCTCTTCATCAGCACTGGAGAATTCTTCTGGAACGCCGGTATCTTCCTATGGAGAGCAAGTACGATCAAGAGCGAGATGGAAAGGCACCTGCCTGAAGTTACAGGACTCTTCAAGGGATGGGAGATGGCTCTGGAATCAAAGATTGAAGGTGAGTTCATAGCCCGAGCATTCACTGACTGCCCTAACATATCGGTAGACTATGGTGTAATGGAGAAGACTGACAGAGCGTGGATCTATCCGGTGAAGTTTGGATGGAGCGATATCGGAACATGGGAGTCTCTCTACACAATGCAGGAGAAAGATCAGAACGGCAACGCCATCGGAGTAGAAAAGACACTTATCGAGGACGCAAAGGACACTCTGGTTCTCTCTACAGATAAAGGAAAGCTCATAGCGATCAAGGGACTTGATGGATTCATGGTCATTGATACACCGGACGCTTTGGTAATCTGCCCTAAGGACGACAGGAGCTTCAAAGACTTCATCTCAGGCATCGCAATGCCGGAATTCGAAAAATATCGTTAACTGTCATCCTGAGCGAAAGCGAAGGATATCATAAATAAAGAAAAAACTATGGAGAAAAGGATACAGGCCGACATGGTATCGGCAATGAAAGCAAAGGAGACCGTGCGTCTGGCATCACTCAGAGCAATCAAGGCAGCCATCATGCTTGCAAAGACAGCTGAGGGAGCATCAGGCGAAATCACAGACCCGGAGATCGTCAAGATCATCCAGAAGCTTGTGAAGCAGCGCAAGGAAAGTGCACAGCAGTACACTGACGCAGGACGTCCTGAACTCGCTGAAAACGAACTTGCAGAAGCAGCTGTAATGGAAGTATATCTCCCTAAGCAGCTCAGCGAGGCAGAACTTGAAGCAGAGCTCACAAAGATCATCGCAGAGGTTGGCGCAAGCAAGCCACAGGACATGGGTAAGGTCATGGGCGTAGCAACCAAGAAACTCGCCGGACTCGCAGACGGCCGCGCAATATCAGCTACCGTAAAGAAACTTCTTTCATAACCGTTTCAAAAGACTGATTCACTTAAATATTTGCAAATCAACCAGTTAACAGACTAAGGGTCGGAAAATTTTCCGACCCTTGGTTTGTTATTTTGCTGTCTATCAAGCTATTAGATGAAAACTATCTGACCATCATGGATGTCAACCTTTATAGCGCTGTCACGGCGAACATGACCGTCAAGGATGGACTTGGCCAGGAGGTTTACAAGCTCCTTCTGCATGAGGCGCTTGATTGGGCGGGCACCATATGCAGGTTCATAACCCTTGGTGCTCATGTAATCTTCGAACTCCTGAGTGAACTCAAGTGTAACACCATTCTCCGAGAGTTTCTCCTGAAGATCGCGCATCTGCATCCTGAGGATCTCGCGGATGTCGTTCTGCGAGAGCGGCTCGAACATTATGACTTCATCGATTCGGTTGAGGAATTCCGGACGGACTGTACGCTTGAGAACCTCTACGACTTCATTGCGGCAGTCTGCAAGCATCTTCGAGCGATCTTCTCCTTCAAGCGGAAGATGTTCCATGAAGGTCTGGATTATATCAGCTCCAACATTAGAGGTCATGATCAGAATCGTGTTCTTGAAGTCAACGGTGCGGCCCTTATTATCAGTCAGACGGCCGTCATCAAGAACCTGTAGTAGAATATTGAACACATCCGGATGCGCCTTTTCAATCTCGTCAAGAAGCACCACAGAATACGGCTTGCGTCTTACTGCCTCTGTAAGCTGGCCACCCTCGTCATATCCGACATAGCCTGGAGGCGCACCGACAAGACGGCTCACAGAGTGACGCTCCTGATACTCGCTCATGTCTATACGGGTCATCATATTCTCGTCATTGAACAGGAACTCGGCGAGCGCCTTGGCAAGCTCTGTCTTACCCACGCCCGTAGTTCCCATGAACAGAAATGATCCTATCGGCCTTTTCTCATTCTGCAGCCCTGCACGCGAGCGTCGGACTGCGTCAGAGACAGCCTCAATGGCAGCATTCTGTCCCACTACCCTCTTATGTAGCTCGGTTTCCATCCTAAGAAGCTTTTCCCTCTCGCTCTCCAACATCCTGCGTACAGGTATACCTGTCCACTTAGCCACAACCTCTGCAATATCCTCTGGAGTTACTGCCTCCGTGATTATCGGATCCTTTATTGAAGCCTGCTTCAAGGTAAGATCATCTATCTTCTTCTGGGTTTCTGCCATCCTGGCATAACGAATTTCTGCCACCTTTCCATAATCACCTGCCCTTTCGGCATTATGAGCCTCAATCTTATAATCCTCCATATCCTGGCGTGCGGTCTGTAGCTCGGAGAGTATCTTCTTCTCTTCCTCCCAGCGCTTTATCAAAGATTCACGCTGCTTGTTCAATTCCTTAAGCTCGGTCTTGATCTTATCCATTTTCAAAGACACTCCTTCGCGTCTGATGGCCTCCTTCTCGATTTCCAGCTGCCGAATGCGACTGTCAAGTTCCGCGATAGGCTCCGGCACAGAGTTCATCTCAAGACGGAGCTTGGAGGCAGCCTCATCAACCAGGTCTATGGCCTTGTCAGGGAGAAAACGGGTTGTAATATACCTATGCGAGAGTTCTACGGCAGCAATCAACGCATCATCTTCAATGCGGACCTTATGGTGGTTTTCATACCTCTCCTTGAGTCCTCGCATGATAGAGATTGAAGCCGCTGGAGATGGCTCATCGACAATAACCATCTGGAATCGTCTTTCAAGAGCCTTGTCTGTCTCAAAATATTTCTGGTATTCATCCAGTGTTGTAGATCCTATTGTCCTGAGCTCACCTCGAGCAAGCGCTGGCTTGAGGATGTTGGATGCATCCATTGCTCCCGAAGTACGTCCTGCACCAACCAGAGTATGAATCTCGTCTATGAACAATATGACTTCACCCTCACTGTCAACGACTTCCTTGACGACTCCCTTGAGACGCTCCTCAAACTCACCCTGATACTTTGCTCCTGCAATAAGCGCTCCCAGATCCAATGAATAAATTTTCCGGCTACGGAGATTTTCCGGCACATCACCGTCAACAATCTTCTGTGCGATGCCCTCTGAGATAGCCGTCTTTCCAACTCCAGGCTCACCGACCAGAATAGGATTGTTCTTAGTTCTTCTACTGAGAATCTGCAGCACCCTTCTTATCTCCTCATCCCTTCCGATTACAGGATCCAACTTGCCCTGCTCGGCTCTCTCATTTAGGTTTACAGCAAACCTGCTGAGATTTTCATATTTATTTTCTGCCATATCTTGACTTATTAAATTACACAATGCAGTTATAGCCGTCTGCCAAAGAACAGACGGCTATAATAAGTCAAAATATATTCCAAACGCCTATTACTGACAAAATGTCAGCATGGGCACAAGCTACTCAGCGAGTGAATCTGCAGGGCTCTCTACCTCTGGAGTTGGGAATGCAACATCCTCAGTAAGCTCGCTCTCAGCACGCTCAGAGAAATGCAGACCCTTGTTGCTGTTTCCTGATGTGAATGATGTAGCGATAGAAACAACGAAGATGAATACAACAAGGCCCCAGGTGATCTTCTCAAGGATGTCAGTTGTCTGACGTACACCGAAAGTCTGGTTACCTGCTGCGAAGTTGCTTGCAAGTCCACCACCCTTTCCGTTCTGAAGAAGAACGATAAGTGTAATCAGAATGCTGGCAATCAGTACAAGCACTGTCAGAATTGTGAATAATGCGCTCATAATTATCTTTAAATCTAATTTATTTCGTCAATTTTTTGAATAAGGGATGCAAAGTAAGCACTTTTTTCCGGATATGCCAAAATTAGTTTTGAATAAATTTTCTTGGCCTGGCTGTAATATCCCTGCTCTGCGTATATCTGAGCCAGTGTTTCAGTATAGAAACCAATATCCTCAACCGCTTCGGTGGATGATTGCTCCGGCTTTTCCCTGCGGGCCTTGGCAGCGTACCTCGAGAACACATTATCTTCCGACGTACGGACATTGTCATAATCCTCCTGAGAGAAATAATCACCTGCACCGGCATATACTTTCCTGTTCTCCGATTTCTCTTCTACTTCCTGTCTTTCAGATAGATACGATTTGATGAGCTTTTCAATATCAGCATCACTCCAATCTCCCTTGACACCAGAACGCATGACATCGGATATTTTCTCCCTCGCACTTATATACATTGCCGCATCTGCATACTGAGCGACATCCCATCCTTCGCCCATATTTCTCATCCTCTTGCACAACTCCTTTCTTGCGCCGCCAAACCACGGATAGAGGCTGACAACACCGACAAGCTCGTCAAGGGTAAGTTTCCTTATATCAATATATTCCATCTTACTACCAGTTTGCTACGGTTGCATTGAAAATATCTTCACAGAGCTGTTCAACAATCTCCTCGCAGAGCTGAGATTCTACCGCATCAAGAGATGTCATGGCATCAAAGTCCGCATAAGCGGAAAATGACTTATCAGGGAAATCATCCTCAGGATACTTCCTGTTAGTGAATGATATCTTGACATTCACGGTAAGGCGGTTCTGCGCCGCCTGCTCGTTAGCTGTCACGGCTGTCGCCTTAACGTCGTATCCTGTCACCGCGCCCGTAATCTCAAGATCACCGTCCATATCCACGAGCTCAAGCTTAGTCAGTTTCAGGAATTTTTCCTGCAGAGCCTCAGTGATCTGATTGCTCAAGGATGGATTTACCTTAAGCGCTTGATATTCAAAATAGTTGATTGTAACTGTCTTGACATCAGGCTGAATAGACGTTCCTGTGAACGAATAGATTCCACACGAATGTACAAGCATTGCCGTAAACGCCAACGCCGCGGCCACACCTATCACTGCAAATATATTTCTTTTGCTCCCCATCTTCTATTTCTTCTTTTTCAACTGACCTATCTTGCGGTAAATTGTCCTCTCTGAAATTCCGAGCTCCTTTGCCGCTGCCTTTCTGTTTCCTCCATGCTTCAGCAAAGCCTTTTCTATAAGCTCAAGACTAGCCTCCTTCATTGAAATCTGCTCTGGCTCTGTTTCCTCCAGCAACTGCTCTTCCGGATCCTGATCTTCAGGGTCTTCGTTGAAAGTTCTCTGTGGTCGAGGCCACTCCGGCACGTCTTCGCATGGTTCAGGAAGTGCAACCGGCAACGATGTCCTTCTTCCGAGTCCGGCTTTCTCTATCACTTCCTTCAGATAATCAACATCCTGCCTCAACTGGAGGAGAGTCCTGATTATAGCCTCACGCTCACCTGTCTCAAACTTATCCTGTTGCTGAACTGTAGCAGGAAGAAGATTCGGCTCTTCCTTAGGAATATATTTAGCAAGGACATCAGCATCTATGATGCACTTGTCCGAGCCTGGAGATATCTTTGATGACTCCAACGCCGACACGGCCTCAGCTATATTCTTGAGTTGCCTGATATTTCCCGGCCAACGATATTTTCGCAAAAGGATCGCAGCATCTTCCGTCAAAGAAACTTTAGCCATTCCATATTTTGCAGAAAAATCCGAAGCGAACTTGCGGAAAAGCAGGTTAATATCTGCCGGACGTTCCCTCAACGCAGGCATCTGGATCACTACAGAATTAAGTCTGAAATACAGGTCTGCACGAAACTTACCTCTTGATACAGCATTAAGCAGATCCACATTGGTAGCAGCAATAACCCTCACATCCGACCTGAGAACCTTTGAGGAACCGACCCTGATGAACTCACCAGATTGAAGAACCCTGAGAAGCTTTGCCTGAGTCGCCATCGGAAGCTCTCCTATTTCATCCAGGAAAAGCGTTCCACCGTCCGCCTCCTCGAAATATCCTCTGCGCATCTCGACTGCACCTGTGAATGAGCCCTTTTCATGACCGAAAAGTTCCGAATCTACGGTTCCCTCCGGAATGGCTCCGCAGTTGATTGCAAAATATTTACCCCTCTTCCTTGGACTGTTCTGATGTATTATGCGAGGTATATTTTCCTTTCCCACACCACTCTCACCTGTCACCAGAACGGAAATATCCGTCGGAGCAACTGTCATAGCAACCTCCAGCGCCCTGTTCAGCGCCGGATCATTTCCTATGATATCGTACTTATTTTTTAATATCTGTAGCTCTTGATTCGTCATAACGCCACAAAGTTACGAAAAAATATAAAAATTTGATTATCTTTGCGCGGTATTGCGCATTTATGCGAACCGTACGTCCCAAAAGAATACAAACCATTATAACTTTTATTTAAAACAATGAAAAGAACAATCAATTTCCTTTCTGCTATCGCTCTCGGATTCGCAGCTATTGCATGTAGCTCTGCAGAGAAGATGGCTGAGATGGCTGAGAACGTTACTGTAAAGTGCGAGCCAGCTGTTCTTGAGGTTGTTGCAGGTGCAATCGACGCAACAGTCTCTGTTACTTATCCAGAGGATTATTTCCATGCTAAGGCTATCCTTGAGGTTACTCCTGTAATCGTTTACGAAGGTGGCGAGGTTAAGATGGAGCCTTTCTACTTCCAGGGCGAGAAGGTAGAGGACAACTACGAGGTTGTTCCATCTGCAGGCGCTACTGTAACTAAGAAGGTTCACTTCGCTTATGTTCCTGGTATGGAGAACTGCTACCTCGAGCTTCGCGGTGTAGCAACAAACAAGAAGAAGTCAGTAGAGATGCCTTCAAAGAAGGTAGCTGACGGTGCAAACACAACTTACATGCTCGTTTGCCAGAAGGGCAAGATAGACCTCAAGGCTGACGGCTACCAGGAGATCATCAAGCAGACAGCTGAGGGTCAGATCCTTTATCAGATCAACAGCTCAACTGTAAGAAACAGCCAGCTCAAGGGTCAGTCAGTAAAGGATTTCCAGACTGCTCTCGACGAGATCCTCGCTAACGCTCGCAAGACCCTCGTAAGCACTGACGTTGTAGCATACGCTTCACCAGATGGAAAGGAGGATCAGAACGCTAAGCTTTCTGACAACCGTTCAAAGAGCGCTCAGAAGGCTTACAACAAGGTAGTAAAGGGCAAGGAGATGACTGGAGACGTTAACGTTTCAAGCATCGCTGAGGACTGGGAAGGCTTCCAGGAGCTCGTAGCTGCTTCAGACATCGAGGACAAGGAGCTTATCATCCGCGTTCTTTCTATGTACAGCGACCCAGCTATCCGCGAGAAAGAGATCAAGAACATGTCTGCAGTTTACTCTACACTTGCTAAGGACATCCTTCCAGAGCTCCGCCGCGCAAGATTCATCGCTAACGTAGAGTTCCAGAACTACACTAACGAGGAGATCCTCCAGCTTATCGAGGACAACATTGACGTACTTGACGAGACTGCACTTCTTCGTGCTGCTACCCTCGTTAAGGAGAACGCACAAAAGATCGAGATCTACAAGAAGGCTGCTGAGAAGTATGAAAGCGCTGTCGCTAAGTACAACATGGCTATCGTTTACGTTCACATGAACGAACTCGACAAGGCTGCTGCCGCTCTCAATGGTCTTGAGATGGACGCTGACTGGAACAACGCAATGGGAGTTATAGCTCTCCGCAAGGGTCAGCTCGAAGATGCTAAGGCTTACTTCAGCAAGGCTGCTAACCAGACTGCAAAGGAGAACCTCGCTGTTCTCGACATCCTCGCTGGCGAGTATGAGGCTGCAGCTGCTAAGCTTGCTGGTGTAGAGGGTTACAACGCCGCTCTCGCTCAGCTCCTCGTAGGCAACTACGCTCCAGCTGCTGCTCTTAAGTGTGAGTGCCCACAGGCTGCTTACCTCCGCGCAGTTGCTGCTGCACGCCAGGGCAACGCAGAGGCTGTGAAGACTAACCTTGAGGCTGCTGGCAAGTGCGAGAAGCTTGCTGCTAAGGCTGCTAAGGACGTAGAGTTCGCACAGTATAGATAATCTTTAACAGATACAAAAAGGAGACTGGTCACACACTGATCAGTCTCTTTTTTTGTTTATCCGCATAACAATTCTTAATTTCGTAAGTATCTAATCCAAAAGGCTTGAAGAACTTTTGGATCGTCCTGGCAAGGACAAAAATATAGTACTATGGAAATTACAATCACAGCAGCGGTCACAGCCGCAATCGCAGCGCTCTGCGCATGGCTTATAACACGATCTATCTTCATCGGTAAACTTCAGGCACAGGAGAAGATGCACTCAAGAGAGATAGAAAATGCTGAAAAACTGGCACAGCAGGCAAAGGAAGGGTACGAGAAGGCTCTTGAAGAGATGAAGAAGACCATTACGGCAACTATGGAGGCTCAGACGCAGAAGCTGCTCAGAGAAAGAGAGGAAGAACTGAAAAAAGGCAATCAGAGTAATATGGAAGACATCCTCAAGCCTTTGAAGGAGAGCATCAAATCAATGCAGGAGGCTATGAAGGATAATGAAAAGTCGCATGTTGAGACAACCGCTAAGCTGTCAAAGCAGCTTGAGCAGGCCGTAAAAGACATGACAGAGAAGACCAGTGATGTAGGAAAGAAGGCGGATACGCTTTCCGAAGCACTCACAGGACGTCCTAAGGTACAGGGATGCTTTGGAGAAAACTTCCTCAACGACATCCTCGTCAGAGAAGGACTTAAGGAGAATGAACACTACACTCGCGAAGCAGCAAACGCAGACAAGAGCCGTCCGGACTTTGTCTTCCACTTCAAAGATGGCCTTGAGGAAAAAGACCTTATAGTAGACTCGAAAGTATCTTTGACCGCATACGTGGAATTCATGAACGCGGAGACAGAAGAAGAGCGCTCAGCCGCTTTGGACAGACATGTCAAGAGCGTGCGCAAGCACATAGATGAGCTCGCTGCCAAGGACTACACAAAGAAAACCAGCAAGTCATTTGCCGACTACGTACTCATGTTCATGCCTATGGAAATGGCGTACAGGGCAGCACTGGCAGCCGATCCGATGTTATGGCAGGACGCATATCACAAGAATGTCCTTATCGTAACGGAACAGACCATCATACCGTTCCTCAAGATCATGCATCTCACTTGGAATAAATACCGCCACGACACCAGAATCCAGGAGATCACTGCTGCGGCGCAGATGATGATAGACCGCGTTGCTGATTTCTACACCCACTACATCGAGGTCGGCAAAAAGCTCAGCGAGGCAGGGAAAGCCTATAACTTAGGAGTCAAAAAGCTTCGTGAAGGCGGCCACAGTATTACCAAATCAGCAAAGACAGTAATCGACCTCGGAGGCAAGCTCAGCAAAGGCAAAGTGCTGACCGAGCCCGAACAGATCGCTGAAATCGAAAACGTCAAGTAATATGGCAAAGAAGACAGAAAAGACTAATGCAGCCCGCCTGCTTGATAAGGCGGGCATCGCATATAACCTCATTCCATACGAATTCGATGAGAACGACCTTGCTGTACAGCACGTTGCGGACTGTCTCGGTCAGCCGATAGAGCGCGTCTTCAAGACGCTCGTGCTGCATGGAGACAAGAGCGGACACATCGTGTGCGTGGTTCCTGGCAACGGAGAAGTCGACCTGAAGGCCCTCGCAAAGGCTTCTGGAAACAAGAAGGTCGAGATGATCGCGATGAAGGACCTGCTCGCCGTAACTGGTTACATCCGTGGTGGCTGCTCCCCTATCGGCATGAAGAAGAAATTTCCGACCTTCTTCCATACCACTGCATGTGATTTTGAGACCATATACGTCAGCGCCGGCATCAGAGGTATGCAGGTGGAGATAGCATCGGCAGACCTCATCAGATTCGTCGGAGGAGTAGTTGCGGACGTAGCATGCTTCTAACTGATTATCAGATAGTTATCAGTCAACCGCTTAGGTGAAGTTTGATTTTCTGAACTCCGTCGGCGTCACGCCTTTGTATTTTCGGAATATCCTATTGAAGTAAGTCACGGTAGGATAGCCGCATGCCACTGCAACCTCCGCAATTGAAGCCTCTGGCTTCAAAAGCATGGTCGAAGCTATTTCCAGACGTTTCTGATTAAGATAATCAGTGAACGACATTCCATAATGCTTCTTGAAAAAAAGACAGAAATAAGTCTTGTTCATGCCGGCATAAGAGGAAATCTCATCAAGGGATATCTTCTGGTATAAGTGGCAGGATACATATCTTTCTATTTTCTCTTTTCTTGATGCACTATCCTCCAGCTGATGAGTCGCAGCAGACAAAGGAATCATATCTGACTCCTGCGAGAGGTGCCTTATCAGATCAAGGACGAGAAAAACTTCATCATGTGGGTCTGCAGAGCATAGATCCGACATCAAGACAGACATCTTCATCCATTTAGGACCGACCACCATCAGAGGATGATGATACTCTTTCAGAGAAAGGACTACACTGGAAAGAGACTTGAATGTCTTCAAAAGGGAGTCAATCCAAACGCTGTCAAAACGAAAGACGACAACATTGATACTTTCATTATATTCATCTCCTAAATCCCTTGACGCAAAGCTATATGCAACGCGTGGCGGAAAAAATAGGATGTCACCCTCATTCAGGCACTTCAACTGTCCTTCTATAAGGCACATTCCAACACCTTCCCTGATGTAAATCAGAGTCCAGAACTTATTACTCTTTTGATTTTCTGATAGTTGCAGTAGAAGATCACCTCTACCAACCTGATATCCTCCGTTTCGCATAGTCAAATTTCAACTATGCAAATATAAGATAATATACGCAGAATATAATGCAATCGAAAATATTTTTCAAGAAAACTGAAAAGCAGACTGTAACAAGACGGTAATTTATCCTATATTCACTACAGGATTTCAAGAATGGTTATACCGGAATTAATACCGGCGACGTATCGATATCTTTCAGGAGACCCCTGACGACAGAAGTCATCGAAATGGAGCTCCTTTCCCTTCTGGAACTGGACACACGAGAACGTATCACCCGGCTGCAACTTTGTATTTTCAGCCTCCTCTACTACAAAACGACATCCTCCAAGATGACGAACCACGCAAAGACGGTCAGGCTGCCAGCCTACCCTTATCCTTGCTCCGACAGGCAGATCGGATGAGAATACTGCCTCCGCCACAAAAAGATCAGAATCCACGGAATTGCGCTGGAGAAATGCGCAAAAATCATCCCATCCTTTATAGCCTACAAATCTAGACAACACATTCAGAGTCCTCATGGAAGCCGATTCGTAATGGCGTGTAGAATAACCCCAGAGGCGCTCCAGGGTACTTTCTGACATGTGTTCTCGCAACGTGAATTCTATTCCTGCTGATAATCGCAGGAAATCACCATGAGTAGACAGAGGAAAATCAATAGACTGCTCGACCTGTCTTTTAAGCTGTGCTATCTGTGGCAAATCGGACTT
>JAFYRK010000141.1 GCA_017559545.1 Bacteroidales bacterium | reverse complement strand
TGGTGTCTATCTGTTAAGTTATGGAAATAAAGACAGTATCTCGCGACAGTGTCTTTTATGTCAAGTTCAATATGTATGTTTAACAACTCTAGAGTTCGTTCTTTACGTCTGATACGATCTGACCGTCGAAAAGGTTGACGATGCGCTGAGCGCAAGCAGCGTCCTTCTGCGAGTGGGTCACCATCACGATGGTAGTGCCTTCCTTGTTGAGTTCAGTGAGAAGATCCATCACCTCCTTGCCGTTCTTTGAGTCGAGGTTACCGGTAGGCTCATCGGCGAGGATCAGCTTAGGATTCGAAACGACTGCACGGGCGATAGCGACGCGCTGCTGCTGACCTCCTGAGAGCTGCTGTGGGAAGTGCTGGGCTCTGTGGCTGATGTTCATCCTCTTGAGCATCTCTGTCACGCGGGCCTTTCTCTCAGATGAGCTGATATTAAGATACTTTAATGGAAGCTCTACATTCTCGTAAACATTGAGTTCGTCGATGAGGTTGAAGCTCTGGAATACGAATCCGATGTTGCCCTTGCGGAACTTTGTACGGTCCTTCTCTTTGAGCTTGCCCACTTCCTGTCCGAGAAGCTGGTAGCTTCCGTCTGTAGGATTGTCAAGAAGACCGAGGATGTTCAGGAGGGTTGATTTACCGCATCCTGACGGGCCCATGATGGCTACAAATTCACCATCCTTGATTTCAAATGATACACCGTTAAGTGCTGTTGTTTCGATTTCCTCTGTACGGAATACTTTGCTGAGGTTAGTTACTGTAATCATAGTATTATTCTTTTATTATTTTATTCTGATGATATATATGTTATAATCATTACCGTGCCAAATTACCTATATTATTGACATTCAGAGTTATGCAAAATTCCCTTAAGATCGGCACTGTAAATAATCTTTACACTTTTGTAAAGCCCTATTCGTTTTTGAGTGAGTCCACCGGATTGCTTCTTGATATGCGGAGACTGTTCATAATCACGCAGCCTGATACCAGAAGGATGATCACCGCGTCCGCAAGTATGAAGTACCAAGGTGAAAGAGCAATCTTCTCTGAGAAGTTCTTGAGCCAAGCCGAGGCGGCAAAGTATGCTCCCACGTTGCCGAGGACTATTGCAGGGATGCTGAGCTTCATGATCTCCGTTACATAGATTCCTACGAGTTCTCTCACTGTTGCACCGTTGATCTTACGCACTGCCATCTCCTTGCTTCTACGCTGAGACTCATCTCTCACATAGCCGATCAGTCCGAAAAGGGCGATGATGATAGAGACTACGCATCCGATAATTACCGTATTCTTCATCCTTCTCTCGCTCGCATATGCCTCACGCATAGAATCCTTGTATGACTTCACGACCACGTCCTTGTTCTCGATTCTGCCCTGAATGATTTCTTCCACCTTTGCCATCATCTCGTTAGAGACTTCTGACACTTTGATGGCCATAAACGGCATATTGGTTTTTCCTACTTCACCCAGGAACTTGATGCTGGCCCTTGCATCCTGATTGGTCAACGTATTGATTCTATAATCCCTATATACACCGCTTACGGTAAATGTCTGATTGGATGTCTGGCTGTGTTCAGTGATGCAGATCTGTTTTCCTACAGCTCCGTCACTCCAATCCTGGAACTCCATCATCTTTTTAACGAAGCTTTCGCTGACAGCGACCTCTGATGGAGACTGCGGATATCTGCCTTCCACGAAAGGAATCTCTAGCATCTCAAACAATCCGGAAGAACCCTCATACTGGTCAGCAATATTGAACAGCTCCTTATATCCGTTATCGTAGATATAGATATTATTGCCGGAACTGTAATCAAGCGGAAGGCTATATGAAACCTGTACATCAAGCACACCAGGAGTCAACTTCAGATCATCGATGATACCTTGATGTACGCCTTTGTCTGTACCCGTAAGTACTGCATAGAGCAGGTCCTCATACTCGTATCCTGGTTTGTCATTGATTGCCTTGTTGTACTGTGCGCTGATGACGCACACCAAGGTAAGAAGAAGTGCACATATGCCGGTCTGGATGAACAGGAGTCCTAACTTCCACACCTTCTTGTTCTCTCGATAGTTCTTGATTGCTGCGCCTGCTGGTATCTTAGAATAAAGATAACCAGGCACAAGGGCTGCAATGAAGAATACTGCCAACATGACTCCAGCGGCTGTAACATATGTTCCCTTTACCAGAAGAGCATCCACAGGAACTCCTACGATGTCCTTGATGACTGTCTGAAGCGAAAGTACAATGACTGCTACAACAACCAATGCAGCTGCGACATCAAGGGCAGCCTCCTTGAACATGATTCCGTAGATATTACCGCTGGCAGCTCCATAGCATTTGCGGACGCCCATCTCCTTCGATCTCTTCACCAATTCCGAAACCGACATCAGGATGTAGTTCAGGAGAGAAATCATGATAAGAAGTACGGCTACGATAGTCAGAATGACCATCATGTTCCTCATTGCAGAAGAAGATGTATGAGCTCCAACAAGCGGAGAAAGGAAATAATGGATATCCATGCCTGAGCTTTCCGCCATAGCTTTAATCTCAGGTGGATAATTATTCTCCTGCATAAGCCTGATGGCAGGTGCAAGCATCTCCGGATCCACGCCTTCTGCCAGTCTTACAAATCCTCTGTACCTGTCATTTCCCACCCAGTTCTCTGTAGATGATTTGACAAGGCTCTCCATAGAGACAAGAACATCGTTCTTGACCGAGCTGTGGAAAGGATAGTCCTTATAAACGCCAGCAATCTCAAGCTTGAAGTTAGGCATCTCCTCATTGTATATGATCTGGCCTACAGCCTCAGATATACCGCCAAGTTTCTCGGCAAAAGACTCGGACACCATTGCAACTGCAATCTGGCTGAATGCCTCCTTAGGATTACCGGCCAAAATCTCTGTATCGAAGACGTCAAAGAAGCAGGTATCGGCAACAATGCATTCTCCAGTGATGACATTCTTCTGTTCGTCGATGAACTTGTCGCTATTGAAGATGAAAGTCCATCGGGTTGCGGTCTCAATTCCGGGAACATGCTCCTTGAATCCTGGAGCCACAGCTCCGGACACATTGTCATACGTATGCTCCTCTCCCTGCTGATGGTATAGGGTACGGATCTTATAAATCTGGTCTGCATCCTTGTAGCAGGTATCATAGCTCATCTCATAGCAGACCTTCGCTATCAGGATCAGTCCTATCGCCACTCCTGTACCGAGCGACAAAGCCTTTATTATTGTTTCCTTTAGTTTCATAGATCAAATGGATTAGAATACCAACACCTCATTGTCTCCAAAATTATCATAGCCCGAAGTTATCACTTTTTCTCCAGGTTCAAGACCTTCGAGCACTTCATAGAACTGAGGATTCTGTCGCCCGATGCGGATTTCACGCTTGACTGCCTTGCCACCCTCCGGAGAAACCACATAGATCCACTTGCCTCCGGTCTTCTGATAGAATGTGCCTCTTGGGATGAGGACTGCGCTCTCCGGCTGGCCGAGCTGAAGGTTCAGGTAGTAAGTCTGACCTGTGCGGATATTTGCAGGCTGCTCTCCGTTGAACCTGAAGTCTGCCTTGAACTTACCCTCACGGACCTCAGGATAGACCTTTCTGATGACAGCACCGAAAGTCTCGTTCTGGCGCTCGAATCTTGCCTCAAGACCTGCAGACACCCTGTCGATATAATGCTCGTCAATCTGAGCTTCGATCTTATAGCTGTCAAGGTCATTGATCTGACCTATCTTCATTCCGCTGGCAATCGACTGTCCGAGGACAACATCAAGAAGACCGAGCTCGCCGTCGATAGGAGACTTGATTGTCAGGTTATCCTTTCTCTTGCGGATCATCTGCATATTCAGACGCATATTGTCAAGGCTCTCCTGCATCTGGCTTATCTCGACACTTCGGTAAAGGCTGTCCTGAGTGGCGCGCTCCTTCACAAGTCTGAGTCTTCCGGCAGCAATCTGATAGTCCTCCTCTGCCATGAGATACTCCTCACGTGCGATGAGCTTCTCCTCATAGAGGGCCTTGCTCTGCTCGTACTTCCTCTTGAGTCTCTTCACCTCAATCTGGAGCTGAAGCTTCTCCTGCTGAACGCTCAGCCTCTGCTGCTCCATGGAAATCATAGTGTTTCTCAAGAGGTTCTCCTTCTCTGCAAGTTCTGCTTCCGAGTTCAGGATCTGAAGGTCAAGATTATCATTGCTCATACGCAGGATCTCATCACCGGCCTTCACCTTTGAACCTTCCTCGATGAGAATCTCCTGGACGATTCCACCCTCCTGCGGGCTGATCTGAATCGTGGTCATCGGCTGCACCTGTCCGCTGATACGGATATAGTCATTAAACTCACCGCTTCTTACCTCGCTGATAGAGAGGGTGTCTCCATTCACTCTGAGAGTGCTTGCGTCATCTCTGAGGACAAGCCACAGGATGAACGCTCCCAGCAGGGCTCCAAACCAATACGGCAACGCCTTCCTAGTAAAAGCCACCGCTACACCTTTCTTCTTTTCAATTACCTTATCCATAATATTTTAATATTTGCGTTAATTCCTAAAGATTATTATGATGCCAATCATTGCTCCATATACCCAACACCATTATAATAATCCACAACACATCTCTTTATATAGAACTT
>JAFYRK010000140.1 GCA_017559545.1 Bacteroidales bacterium | reverse complement strand
TGAACGGGAGGGGCCCGCGACGAAGTCGTGGGAGGGATGAAGTCGGAACTCGTTCCGACGAACCAAGCCAAACTTACCCTACCGCCACTATCGTCATATATAAATAAAAAAAGGAGATGACCTTATTAGTCATCCCCTTTTTATTTTATCTACGTTACCTATCCCCTAAGTCCCCTTTCTCGGAAAGGGGACTTACTTTATTAATCCAGTCCTTGAACAACATTATTTGCAGACTGGCCATTGTGACTGTCAAGATAGGACTGGAATTAATTTTATTGAATAGTTATGCGGCCGTCGGTTGAAGCGGTGATCTTACCACCGTTCTCGCTTGCCAGGTGACGGAAGTATGCTACGAAATAGTCTCGTATGATCTCGGACGCATCCCTTCTGTCTGTTGCATTTTCGAGTCCATACCTTCCAAGGTTCATCAGGTAGTCAATCGTCGCTACCGTATAGGTCTGGTTGTCATTGATAGCCTTTCCGTTTACCGTAACGGACTTCACCTTGTTGCCGGAGATGACCATTCTGACCTCCTTATTGATATGAAGGCCTCCGCTTGAAGCGACATATTCAAAGAGTTTCTTCAGGTCTTTTCCCTTGAGGGTAGCCACAGAAAGCACGTTATCAAACGGATATACCGCATACACGTCTCCCACAGTCAGGTCACCGGCAGAAATCTCTGCCCTGATACCTCCTGTATTATACAGAGCCACATCAGCCTTGATACCATAGTACTCTTCCGCCATCCACACAAGGGCATCAGCAGTGAGGTTGCTGAGCGGACTCTCTGGCGTACCTTTTCTGATTGCTTTCGGACAGTATCCTACGACCTTATCCATCTCTGCTGTCACTTGCGCAGAATAGGTGTCGATCATATCAGAGAACGCAGGATCGATCTTCTTGTCGAGGTGGTTCTTTACAGGGATGAGCTTATATGTAAACGAAGGCTTTCCATTATCATCAAGGATTATCTTCGCATATCCTAAACATATTCCCTTACTTCCGGCCTGGGTGATAAGAACTTTCTCATCATCCAGATTAGTCACATATTCAGGATAGTTCAGGAACGTATGGGAATGACCTCCAATAATCATATCAATATGTCGGGTATTCATGGCAATTCCCCTATCATAGTAAACTTCGTCAGTATTCTCATATCCCAGATGGGATAGAGCTATGACCATATCGGCTCCCTGTTCACGCAGTTTCTCGGCCTCATCATCTGCAACATTGATGGCGTTCTGCCACTGAACTCCATCACACGCCATTGGATCAACGAGGTTCTGCAGACGTACATTCAGGCCTATGAAACCCACCTTCACATTGCCGGCCTCGATCATTGTAGAGTTTCTGACAAATGTAGAAAGGCTGGTCTGTGAGAAATCATAATTGGAAGCGACCATAGGAACACTGCTGCTGAGAGCCAGCATGTCTCCCAGGACTGTCATCTTCTTGTCGAACTCGTGGTTTCCTATCGTGCGGACATCATAGCCCAACTCCTCCATCGCCATCATCTCCACGACACCATTCAGCAGACTAAAGTAATATGTTCCTTGCACAAAGTCTCCTGCATCAGCAAGCAGCACGGCAGGCTCTGCTGCACGAACGCTGTCCACCAGCGCCTTTATCCTCTTGATGCCTCCCCTGTCAGCATTATAGGTTTCATCCTTGCTGAGCGGTTCAATCTGACTATGAAAATCGTTGGTAAACAGTATCACAAACTCCTTACCCTTTGGCTGTAGCTGTCCTTCTCCCGAACCATTGCCGCCATTTCCCCCACCATCTCCTGAGTTGTCCGGCTGTTCAGTCTTGCCGCTAGGAATCTCCTGAAGCTCACATCCCACAAACGGCACCAACCCCAGAAGTACCGCCAATACCCGTATGCTTAATCGTTTCATATTCATTTCCATTGTTTTATGCAAATATACTGGTTAAACATGCAGATTTTTCTTTTTTTTAAAATTTTTCCTCTTTTTAAATGCAGTTTTTTCTTTTTCTTAAACATTGTCTTACAGTTCTCCTATAAATTTGGCCCAGGCTGAAACCTACAGGTAAGTCCTTTGACAACGACCATACGGATCAGCTTTGAGCGACAAAGCTCGCATGGCAGTTATTAATCTGACTTTCAAGACATTAGAAAATTATTGCCCGTATATTTTTCACGCCAACGATAGACTACCGAATTGATAACCAACCACTTAAGCGACACAGGATTTATGAGGAGAAGGAAATTTGTGAATGGGAAAGTTAACCACACATACCAAAGAACAGTATCAGGGTTCAACATATTCTATGAAGTAGAGGACTACCTTGTGTATTACACTATCTTTTCAATATTGGCGCACCGTTATGGTGTTCTGGTCTATGGACTCTGTCTCATGATAGACCACATACATGCTCTGGTATCGGCAACGGAGAGTAAAATTTTCAGCAGGTTCATGAGCCATGCCAGCCAACTCTTTGCTAAAGAATACAACAAGGCACATAACAGGTCAGGTCCTCTTTTCCAAGAAGGATTCGGAAGTGCCCCTAAGATCGGGTTAAAACGATTACGTACTGCTATCGCCTATCTGTTCAACAATCCTGTAGAACGTTATCTCTGCAGCAAGGCGCAAGAATACAGGTGGAATTTCCTAGCATATGCGTATAACAAGAACCCGTTTTCGGAACCAATCAAGCTACGTCACGCATCACGGGCATTACGGAGGGCCATCAAAGAAGTAGACGGAACTAGAGAGCGGAACCAGCACATGTCATATGCAATGATTCGAAGACTATTGAGGACACTGGACAAAAAAGAGGGAAAGCAACTTACGGACTATATCATAATACGATATTCCTTCATCAGATATGATCTGTTGACTGCATGCTATGGAGGACTAGACAACATGATCATTGCCATCAACTCAAATACCGGCAGCGAATATGACATCAACGAAACCATCTGTGGAAGATCAGATGCCGAATTCAGGGATCTACACCGATATGTCCATGCCAATGGGTTCGAAAATGCAGGAGATGTGATCTGTTTGGAAGAAAACGTCAAAAGAAAGCTGATGGGAAAGATGTTGAAAGAAACTGCCGCCAACGTATATCAAGTAATAAAATTCCTCCACCTTGCACCCCGTGGCAACTAAACCCCTATATATCAAGTACTTAAATCAGTCTTGGCCACATTTTTTGAAGGGCAACAAAACACTAACAGATTATCAATCAGTTTTTTAAGTGCCACTCGTCCTCAAAAGGATTGGAAAGCCACACACTTTTATGAAAACGGTTTCTGGACAGATGGGGGGGGATTTGAAGAGCAGGAAGAGGGCATGGTTTTGTAGAGGGGAGAGTTAACAATTTCAGCAAAGGTCCGTATATAGATATGAAGGTCGGGAATCCACGACCACAAAATTCCATTGTAACATATCCGAAGGCTGTCAAAGCCTCTGCGGGAGAGGTGTGCCCTGTTGCACGACAGGAAGGCACGGTTCCCGAGGATGGTCCGATGACCATTCCTGTTCTTTGACATACGGACAGCCGGGAGGATATGATTGTTCAACCTTTAATCATTTATGTTATAATGGAAATTAAAAAGAGGTATCAGCTTGTAGCATGGACACGAAATGTCGGAAAGGAGGAGGTGGAGGTCAGAATGATCCCACAACTGCATCACCAGACACAGGAGCATCTGTTCAACGGTATCGCAGAATGTAACCGAAAGGGAAGATCTGCACTGGCTCGCAGAATTCTGTTACTGGAGCAGAGCGCTGACTTCAACCTGATGACAGGACATTACGGAGAAGGACTCCGATTCCTCAGAACTACCGCACTGGCCTGCTTGGAACCGACCAGAAAAAGGGCAACTCCAAACAAGGAAGAGTTCAGGAGATTGTACAACAAATTCCATGAAATGGTCAGAAAGTACAGCAGGGAGGACATCCTTATGGAGATGGAATCCAGGCTGCTCGAAGAACGACATCTGGAACAGGCCAAGTAGAGAAACATGAAAAAAATTGCAGACCTAGTGCATTTTTTAGTAAATTTGCCTACGAATGAGCAAATAAGTATTAACCCTAATATCATTAATTATGAAAAAAATCATTCTCGCAGCAGCTCTCGTGCTCGGTTTCGCAGTAGCTGCATCAGCTCAGCCAAGAGCTGTCGGAGTACGCATTGGTAATGGTGGAGAAGTCAGCTACCAGCATCAGCTCGGCAATAACTTCCTCGAAGTTGACGGAGGCCTCGGACTCGGATTTGACGGTGTTTTCAATGTTGGCGCAACAGGTATCTACAACTTCATGATTGCTCAGCCAGCTTGGACTTCAAGAGGTGAGTGGGGATTCTATGCTGGTCCAGGTGCATCAGTAGGTCTCGGACTTGGTGAGACAAACTACTTTACTCTCGGTGCAGCCGGTATGGTAGGTCTTGAATATACATTCTGGTTCCCTCTCCAGCTTTCTCTTGACTTCAGACAGCACATTGGAATCGGAAACGGACTCTGGTTCCCTTCAAGCATCGGACTCGGCGTTCGCTACAAATTCTAATCTGCAGACAGATATAGCAATAAAGATACGGTCAGGATTACCCTGGCCGTATTTTTTGTATATTTGCATATACTAACCACTCAGCTTATGAGAAAGACACTTTCATGCATCTTCGCCCTGCTGGTCTGCCTGACCATCAACGCCCAGCCACGTGGCATGGGAATCAGGCTCGGTGCATCAGGTATTGAAGCATCATACCAGCATAGGACACACGCCAAGGAATTCATGCAGATCGACTTCGGAATGGACCTTGGATATAACATGAACGGAAGGCCCGGAGTGAAGGCTGCGGCGACCTACAATTTCATCTGGGCGGAGCCGGCATGGACAGCCAAGGGCACATGGAGCCTGTACTCAGGCCCGGGAGTGACACTCGGATTTGTCGACGACATAGTTCCATATGAAATCGACAACAAGATGGGCGGCTATCAGGACAACGGATTCATGATAGGAGCACATGTTGATGTAGGAGTCGAGTATACATTCAAGATACCATTGAGCGTGGTGCTGAACGTCCGCCCATGCTTCGGCATACACGTAAATGACGGCAAATTCAAGATACCGGACACCGGACTCAGTGTCAATTACGGCAGCAAGACCGGTTTCTATGAAAACGGACTACTTGGTTTCATTCCAAGCGTGGCTCTACGCTACCGCTTTTAGAATAAATTGATTATATTTGCAAGACCAAAAAGCTCGAAGAATTTTTGGTCCGTCCCGGGTAGGGACGAAAAATATTAACAGGATTATGAGAGATTTATATATAACCAATTCCCTTTCAAGAAAGAAAGAGATATTCAAGCCTATCAACGAGGGACACGTTGGACTTTATGTCTGCGGTCCTACCGTTTATGGCGACGCACATCTCGGACATGCACGTCCGGGCGTGACTTATGATGTATTCGTGAAGCTTCTCAAGCACCTTGGATACAAGGTGCGATATGTCCGCAACATCACTGATGTCGGACATCTTGAGCATGATGCTGACGAGGGAGAGGACAAGATTGCAAAGAAGGCACGTCTGGAGCAGCTCGAGCCTATGGAGGTAGTGCAGAGATGTACACTCGCCTATCATGAGGCTATGCGCATGCTCAACGTAGCTCCACCGTCAATTGAGCCACGCGCTTCAGGACACATCATTGAACAGATCGACCTCGTGAAGAAGATTATTGAGGCCGGATACGCATATGAGAGCAACGGATCCATCTACTTCGATGTACTGAAGTATGACAAGGACCACAAATACGGAATCCTTTCTGGACGCACCCTCGACGAAGTGAAGGAAGGAACACGCGACCTTGACGGCCAGCAGGACAAGAGAGCTTCGTACGACTTCGCACTTTGGAAGAAGGCATCTCCTGAGCATATCATGCGCTGGCCATCACCATGGAGCGACGGATTCCCGGGCTGGCATCTTGAGTGTTCTGCAATGAGCGAAAAATATCTCGGCAAGGAGTTCGATATCCACGGAGGCGGAATGGACCTCCTCTTCCCGCACCACGAGTGTGAGATCGCACAGAACACAGCTTCACGTGGCTGCAGCGGAGTGAAGTATTGGATGCACAACAACATGATCACCATCGAGGGCAAGAAGATGGGCAAATCACTTGGAAACTTCATCACACTTCCAGAGTTGTTTGCAGGCAAGCATGAGAAGCTCGCCCAGGCATACACTCCGATGACCGTACGTTTCTTCATCCTTCAGGCACACTACCGCGGAACTCTCGACTTCAGCAACGAGGCCCTACAGGCTGCAGAAAAGGGTCTGAAGAGAGTCATGCAGGCTGGCAAGGATCTCAAGGCACTTGCTGCGGCTGCTGGAGTACAGGCAGCGCCGGCACTTGCTTACGGAGAGTTCGTATCAGCACTTGCTCCTGCTAAAGTGACAGCTTCAAATGCTGAGGTGAAGGCTCTGGTAGAGGGAGTTTACGAAGCACTTTGCGACGACCTCAACACCCCTATCGCACTCTCGCATGTGTTCGATGCAGTACGCATCATCAACACTGTAAAGGATAAGAAGATGACTCTCGACGTTACTGATTATAAAGCACTTGTCGACCTCTTTGACAATGTGGTTTACGGCGTGCTCGGTCTTCGTGATGAGGAAGCTTCAGAGGGTGGAAAGGCAATCAAGACAATTGATGGTCTCGTAAATATGGTTCTCGAGCAGAGAAAGGCAGCCAAGGCGGCCAAGGACTGGGCAACAAGCGACAAGATTCGTGACGATCTCAAGGCACTGGGAATCCAGATCAAGGATGGAAAGGACGGCACAGAATGGACCTTAGAGTAATGAATGTGATTGGAAACATATTGTGGGTAGTACTGGGCGGATTCCTTATCAGCATGTGCTACGTCATCATGGGATTGTTATTCTGTCTCACGATTATAGGAATCCCGTTCGGCATGCAGCTATTCAAGATAGCTGGCTTTGCACTGTGCCCTTTTGGTCGTAACGTGACGCCAGGCAGCAATGACGGCGGATGCCTTACTATTCTTATGAACATCATCTGGATAGTGTTCGGCGGAATTGAGATTGCGTTAGCACATGTAAGCTTAGGTATCATATTCTGCATCACCATTATAGGCATTCCGTTCGGAGTCCAGCACTTCAAGATGGCACTCCTGGCACTCATGCCTTTCGGCAAGAACATCTCTTAACTGCATCAGACATGTACAAATTCATATCATGGAACGTGAATGGCCTTCGCGCAGTGTGCGGGAAGGGGTTTGCAGATATTTTCACTGAACTGAATGCTGACTTCTTCTGCCTGCAGGAGACAAAGATGCAGGCTGGACAGCTGGACCTGGAGTTTCCTGGCTATAAGTCCTATTGGAACTATGCTGACAAGAAGGGCTACTCAGGAACTGCAATATACACAAAGCACGAACCACTGTCAGTCACATACGGCATGGGCATAGACGAGCATGACCACGAAGGTCGCATCATCACATTGGAGATGCCTGACTTCTATCTGGTTTGCGTCTACACTCCTAACTCACAGGATGAGCTTCGAAGATTGGACTACAGGATGCAGTGGGAGGATGACTTCAAGGCTTACCTGAAAGGCCTGGAAGCATCAGGAAAGGGAGTGATCGTCTGTGGGGACCTCAATGTCGCCCACAAGGAGATCGATCTCAAGAACCCTAAGAGCAACCGTCGCAATGCAGGCTTCACTGACGAGGAGCGAGACAAGTTCACCCAGTTGCTCGGCGCTGGATTCATAGATACATTCAGATACTTCTATCCAGACCAGACAGACATATATTCATGGTGGTCATACAGGTTCCAGGCCCGTCAGAAGAATGCAGGCTGGCGCATTGACTACTTTGTTGTAAGCGAGAGTCTGCGAGACAGACTGGCGGGAGCAAAGATCCACACTGAAATCTTCGGATCAGATCACTGCCCTGTAGAACTGGAGATAAACTAAAAAAGAGACTGGAAGTTCAAGAGTGCAACTTTCAGTCTCTTTTTTAGGAGTCATGTTTACATGGCAACCGGCCTGGATAGGGCTGAGATACACCTTGGAGTGATATGCGTCAGCATATCGGGTGTTAATAATACCCCGGATGCTGCGCCAGCCAAGCGAGCGCGTATGAGCACGTCGCCTTGCAACGCAAACCGTTCAGGTCAGCAAACCTATATGCCTCACGGACCAGTTCAGAGGCAATTCCCCGCCCCTTTATTGCTTTCGGTACAAATGTGTGAGTGACTACAAGGGCTCCTTCACTGATAACATAATCCACATGCGCTTCATGCCCGTCAACTGTAGTTGTGAAGCGACGCTCTCTGGGGAGATGAGTGATCTGAGGTTTCATATTGTCTTGTTCGTTTGCTGCTGAGCAATTCAAAACAAGTGCCAGCAGACTGGCTTACAGAACAGTGCGTTGCTATTTCTTTATGGCCTCATACGCATATGAACCCAATCCGAAAAGAATCTGTGTAATAGCTTGTGATGTATGCGAAAGGGTCGCATAGACAACACCAAGTTCGACAGGAACGCCATACATGACCGAAAGGGCCATACTTATGATAAAATGGAATGCGCCGATGCCGCCAGGGACTGGAACGGCGAATCCAAGACCGCCGACAAGAGACAGGAAGAGCGCGTCTATGAGATCGAGACCATCAAGAAAAGGAGCCGCCCATACAGTTGATGCCGCCATGAACCAGTATGTCATCCAGATCAATGCGGTATAGGCAAAGAACATCCATTTATGCTTCATCTGGAAGCAAGTCGCGAAGCCTTGTGATATGCCTCTGAGAACGTTCCAGACCTTGCCGCAAATGCCGTTGGTGTTCCTGAAACGCCACATCGCATATAATGTCACACATCCGACAAGCACTAATGCACCGGACATCCACCACACGCCTGAGTTGAAGCGCTGCGCCATAGGTTCCCATATACGTTCCATAAAGAATGCACCGAAACGGTCCGCACCGCCAATCAACACCACCAACAATAAAAGAAGCATCACCAGAAGCTCCCATCCTCGCTCAAGCACCACAGTACCAAGCACCTTGTCATACGAGGCCTTCTTATGCTCAGGATGAGCGGGATCTACAGGTTGTGAACGACGCGTGATCACTCCACAACGAACGAACTCTCCTATACGCGGAAATACGAAATTCGAGATGTTGCCGATGTTGATGCCGTTGAATGTAGTTGTACGGGATATGCTGTCATCAACCGGCAGCAGAAGCTGCCTCCAGCGGAGGGCGCGAAGCCAGAAGGCGAAAGCGCCTGCAGCCATGGAAAGAAGCACGAACTCCCATCTGCAGCCCTGCAGCCCTGCAATAAAATCTTCCCACTGGACTCCCCTGAACGAAAACCAAAGGAGAACTGCAGCAAGAACTGCAGATAATATGTATTTCAATGTCTTCTTTATGTTGGACTTCATAGGATGCAAAGTTATCCAAAAGTTTGTTAACTTTGTAAGTTCATAGGTAAATAATCACGATTATGGCATCCATTTTAGGTATTGGAAACGCATTGACAGATATTCTGGCTGTTCTTCCGGATGACAAATTCCTCAAGGAGTTCCATCTTCCGAAAGGAAGCATGCAGCACGTTGACATGGAAACCGGCGACAAGATATGGAAGACACTTAAGCCGATGGGAGTGCAGCTGGTTGCTGGCGGTTCTGCCGCTAACGCCATCACAGGCACAGCAATCTTCGGCATGGAATCCGGCTTCATAGGCAAAGTCGGAGACGATGACCTCGGACACCTCTTCAAGAGTGACCAGGCACAGTACGGAATCAAGTCGATGCTTCTGAAAGGCGTGAACTCATCTGGAAGAGCGATGGTATTCATCACAGCACCTAACGCAGAGAGAACATTCGCCGTTTACCTTGGAGCCGCACTTGAACTCGTGCCTGAAGACCTCAAGCCCGAGTACTTCGAAGGTTATGACTATTTCCATATTGAAGGATACCTGGTCCAGAATCAGGCTACCATCCGCAGAGCGGTAGAGCTTGCAAAAGCAGCAGGATGCATAATCTCCCTTGATATGGCCTCATACAACGTCGTTGAGTCAAACGATGCATTCCTCCACGATATCGTAGAAAACTATGTAGATATAGTATTTGCCAATGAGACCGAAGCAAAGGCCTACTCTAAGCTCGAGCCTCGTGAAGCTCTTGATGATATCGCGCAGCAGTGCAAGATCGCGGTGGTGAAAGTCGGCAAGGACGGATCCATGGTCAAGAGCGGTGATGAGTACCACTTCATCCAGGCATGGCCGGCAACACCGGTGGATGCTACAGGGGCCGGCGATACTTACGCAGCGGGATTCCTCTACGCCCATTCGCTCGGCATGCCGCTGAAGGTCTGCGGAGAGGTCGGTTCGATCATCGCCGCAAAGGTGGTAGAGGTAGTAGGAACCAAGATCGATATCCCGCGCTGGAAGGCAGCAAAGAAAGAAATCCGCGAACTCATTGCGGCAAACACACCAACAGAATAGACTCATGTTCGATAACATCAAAAGAATATTCCGCAAAAGAAAGATCGGAAAGTTCGTCAGCGACATACCTACAGGACTATTGCCGCTTAACGAGATCAAGTCCATCAATGTTGTCCTTGACGTAGAAGAACCTGGTTTTGACGCCCTCCGCGAACAGATTCTTGACTGGGGACGCAAGGCCGGAGTGAAACTGAACATCTACTTCCTGGACTTAAGAAAGCTTGACAAGACCGAACTCCTGATCACCAGCATCCAGACCACCATCATAAAGAAAGATCTGGACTGGCTCGGAACACCGGACCTCAGCAAGGTCATCGGCCTCATAGGCGAGAAGAGCGATCTTTTCATCTCCCTCATAGAGAACGGAAACTTCCCTATAGAGTTCATAAGCAAATGTGCCAAGGCCCGCTTCAAGATCGGCCGTTGCGGATTCCCTGGTCATGCTTACGACATGGTCATCTCCGGCAGCCAGACCGCCGACCTGCGCTCTGACTCCTCCAAGATTTTCAATGCAATCATAGAATTCCTCAACAAGATAGGATAATGAAGAATTTCCTCAAATACCTTACAGTCGGCATCAAAGGCGCATGCATGGGCGCTGCCGACGTGATTCCAGGCGTATCAGGAGGCACCATCGCCTTCATCATGGGCATATATGACGAGTTCGTCGGATCTATCGCCCGCATTGACGCAACAGCCGTCAAGATGCTTTTCAGCGGAAGATTCCGCGACTTCTGGAAACACATCAACGGAGGGTTCCTGCTTTCAATCGTCATCGGCATAGGAGTCAGCGTCATATCTCTCGCCGGACTCATGCAGACACTCCTTACAAACTACCCTATCCAGACATGGGCCTTCTTCTTCGGCCTCATCGTAGCATCGTCAATCTTCATCCTGCGCGGAATTTCTGATTGGCGTGTACGTGATTTCGGATTTCTTGCGCTTGGTCTGCTGCTTGGAGTCGTAGTATGCACACTCTCCCCTACACAGACACCTGATGCACTTTGGTTCATCTTCCTCAGCGGAGCACTCGCGATCTGTGCGATGATCCTCCCTGGTATCTCCGGAAGCTTCATCCTGCTGATCCTCGGCAAGTACCAGTACATCATGGGAGTCATCACCAACGTCGTTTCAGGCGTTGACATGGGCCGCAACCTCCTCATTCTCGGCGTATTTATGGTCGGAGCAGTAGTCGGCATCCTCGGATTCTCAAAGTTCCTGCACTGGCTTCTCGCCCGCTGGCACCGCACCACCCTCATCGTCCTCGCCGGCTTCATCATCGGATCTCTTGTAAAGGTGTGGCCGTGGAGCAATGTCGAGGCCATGGAGCAGGTTTCACGCTGCGGCGGATACCTTTGGGGCTGGGCACTCCTGTTCGCAGTCATAGGATTCTGCCTAGTAACAGGTATTGAGATAGCCGGAAAAATCATCTCATCGAAAAAACAGGCATAAACATTGAAATGGCAGCTGTCAACGAACTTAACAGACAGCACCATGAAACGAAACAGACAAACACTCGCAGCCGTGGTCCTTGGGGTCATGGCTGTTTTGGGTCTTAGCTCATGCATCTATGACAACGACCCTGATGACAGATTCTACCGTACTCTCTGGGAGTGCTCTGAGGCTCCCCTCGGTCCACTCCAGGCTGACGAGATGGTTCTGGAGTTCATGTGCGACGGAACAGTCCGCCTGCAAAGCGACGCCTTTGCCGGCTACACCTACGGCACATACGAAAATGACGGTCAGTGCGCCATCTTCCAGAATCTCGTCATAGAGATCGAAGGATATATGGTCACATTTATTGACGCCAGCGCTTCAGGCGACAATCTAACCCTTAGATGGTACATTGATAATTCCGCATACCAATTCAGCACTCCAATGCACCGTCTCACCTCCTATGAATAGCGGGCAGCATCTCCCCCATCAAGAGCATATAACCGTCCATCCCTACTGCAAAGAAACCAAGCGACAAGAAAGTCAACTAAAATTTGGGAAATTAAAAGTAATACATTATCTTTGCACGCACTTTTGAAAACTGCCACGCAGAACAAAAGAAATAAGGATCGGTCCGGTAGCTCAGCTGGATAGAGCAACAGCCTTCTAAGCTGTGGGTCGTGGGTTCGAATCCCGCCCGGATCACTTAAAACGCCATTCTAGATTATTCCTAGGATGGCGTTTTTGTTTTGTCTTTTAACAGGAATCTACCTTAGCATTCCTCAACGGTTATGAACGCATCGTAACCTTTCGCAAATACATGGTTGATGAGTTTATCAAAGTCACCCTTACGCCATATCTTTACGCACATCGCTTTCTTTGTTCCGTTTTCGATTGGCAAGAGCTGTTCCTCATCAAGATAGAAATCCAATTTTGCAAGTGCCTCCGATCCGATGTTTTTGCCGGCAGTGTAAGGGAGTACCTGCTCACCACTACAATCAATATTGTCAGGATTTGATTCGTAGAACAGATCGCTGTAGTAACGATCGTAGTAGCAATCACTCAGTTCTTCGCAAGGGAAAGCCTTTTGAAGTTCTGCAAGGGTGGTTGCCGGATATTCCTCAAGGTATGCCTTAAATATTGCACACGCTGTCATTGCTTTTGAAAGGCGCTTGCCAGGGAATATTGCTCTGCCTTTGTGCGACACGATATACTTGCCGGCACCCCTATTTGAAGATTTAAAGAGTTTGTCCAGTGCCTCCTGATGCTGCTCTTTATACAAATGATATATGGCCGCTTCAAAAACCGCCTCATTTGCATCCCACAACATACGAAGAAGGCTGGCCTCCTTATCTGTAGTGTCCAACACTTTAGAATCCTTACCAATAATCTGCTCCACTACAGAAGGTCTGTATAGTACCGAAAATGCTGTATCAAAAACCTCTCTATTATCATCTACAAGATGCTGAAGGCCTTTATTGGATACGAATGGCTCAACAACATAAGTCAGCATCTCTTGATAAGTAATATTATCAAACTGATTACATGAAGGCTGCGTAGGCTCTTCAGTCAGCAGTATACCCATAGGCATCAATACAACACCGTCAACCATTGGATAGGAAGTGACTGCATTTAAATAACGTTCTGTCAGTCCTTTTCCCTCATTGCCAGAGATTTTATTTTCTATTACTACCGGGATGATTCTACGGTCAACCTTGTCATCTTCCTCATACGACAGATCAAGAACCGTCCATATATCTATGCCGTCCTTCTCAACTTCTATATCCTCCAGCAACTCAACATTGTAGTTTCCGGCCAATACGCGATTATAGAACGCTCCGTCAAACCCATCGACACCGAATGTCGCTTCTCCCCAACTCCTTGTCGCAGCAAGACGAAGAAACAACTCAAGAGGAGCATCGCCCAAACCATGCTCCGACTTTGGATTGAGCAACCATGCAACAAAAGCACTATGACAACTTTCATTGCTCTCTATCATGGTCTTCTCACTACAGTATGATTTCAACGCTTGGAATTCCGGACTATTGACAAGTTTGAGGATTTTGTTTTTCATGTTACTTGAAGTATTATTGGTTCTTGACTTACATCACGTAAATATAGACAAATTTGGGCATCTTTTTAAAGAAATGCCGGTTTATCTAAAGCTGAAGGCTACCGGCATCGTATAACTTACCTTTACCGGGCTTCCGTCCTTCTTCGCGGGTTTCCATTTTGGAGATTTCAGAACGACCCTGACTGAATCTTCATCAAGTACAGGATGGACGCCTTGATGAACATGTGCTTCTGCCGGAACATCGACAGATTGTTGACATTGATTATTTACCGACTGAGCAGCAGGGGCCGGTGGTAGATCAGAGCAAGGAGTTTCATTATGACTTCATGTGTCGTGATGTGAGCGGAACCTTCTTTATAGTCGAGTTGCAGAAGTACTGGGAGAATGACAGGTTTGTGTCGGAGTACACGTTCCGAGAAAAGGAGAGTCATGACTTGCTCGCTGAAACAATTGTTATTATCTTTGTGGAAATGGCACATTTCAACAAGAGGATAGAGGATTGTGTGACCGATCTTGACAAGAT
>JAFYRK010000139.1 GCA_017559545.1 Bacteroidales bacterium | reverse complement strand
GCCGCTTCGACGTCATTTGTTCAGGTTCGCTGATGGGCATCAACTACAAGGAGATCGAGTCCAACAGCGTAGGTTACAAAGAAGACTACGAGATGTACTCAATGGACTTTGAAGAGTTCCTATGGGCAAACGGATATAAGGAGGACTTCATCAACGAGCTATATCAGCACATGCACGAGGTAAAACCGCTTTCGTCACTCCAGACAGACAAACTATTCGAGCTGTTCCGCGACTATGTAACAATTGGAGGTATGCCTGAAGTTGTCAAGACATTCGTAAAGAACAAGAATTTCAGCGGTACACTCGCCATCCAGAAGCAGCTGCTCAAAGACTACGAGGAAGATATCACAAAATACGTAGAAGGCCTTGACAAAGCGAAAGTCAAAGCCGTATACAATCACATCTCAACTTTCCTTGCAAAGGAGAATAAGAGATTCCAGATTACCAAGATCGGAAAGAATGCACGAAACAGAGATTACGTAGGATGCGTAGAATGGCTTGCAGACGCAGGCGTGATCAACATCTGCTACTGTCTCAACCAGCCAGAACTTCCACTCAGAGGCAACTACGACCCAAAACTCTACAAGATATACTACAAGGATACCGGACTCTTTATCGCATCGCTCGACGAAGAAGCCCAGGAAGACCTTAGAGCAAACAAGAACCTCGGCACATACAAAGGAGCCATCTATGAAAACATCGTAGGAGACATGCTCGTAAAGCAGGGATATAACCTCTATTACTATCACAGCGACAAGCCAGCCGTCGAAATGGACTTCTTTGTAAGAGATGCAGACTCACTGATTCCAGTCGAAGTAAAAGCAACTGACGGAGCCACCGCCTCCCTGAACAACCTTCTGAAAGAAGACAAATACCCAGACATCAAGTATGGAATAAAGTTCGGCTACAAGAACATCGGCTTCAACGGCAAGTTCTACACATTCCCGTACTTCCTCGCCTTCCTCCTCAAGAGGTTCATTGCTGAAAGAAAGTAAAGTGAAAACTATTCACACATATTCATTTCCAAACGCCAAGAACATAGTAGTCTGCGGTGACATCCACGGAGACTTCAATGGCTTGGTATTCAAACTTTGTGTCCAGTATCAAATGACGGACACTCTGCTCATCGTTGCCGGAGACTGTGGATTTGGGTTCGAAAAGCCCGGATACTACGACATCATCTACAATCGTAACTCAGCAAGATTGAGCAAGGCGAACAATTGGATCTTGATGGTCCGTGGAAACCACGATGACCCATCATATTTCAACGAGGAGAAGATCTCACACGAAAGATTCCGTACAATACCAGATTATAGTGTGATCCAAGCTTGTGACCACAACATACTCTGCGTAGGAGGAGCAATCAGCATAGACCGCTACAACAGACAGAAATATGACAATAGGAACCGCATCTCCCAGGTTGCATCATATTGGCCGGATGAACTTCCTGTATATAATGAGACCTTACTCAATGACATCAGCAAGGAATTCAAGATAGACACAGTCGTCACCCACACTACCCCATCATTCTGCGAACTCTTCTCAAAAGACGGAATAGCAGATTGGGCAGAATGGGACCCGGAGCTATTCGTAGACATCGACAAAGAAAGACACACCATAGATCAGATATTCCATCACCTGAAATCAGCTGAACATCCAATCTCCCATTGGTACTATGGTCACTTTCACCGCAGCTGGACATCTGAGATTGAAGGAATCCTCTTCTCAATGCTTGACATCAAAGAATTCAAGGAAGTTCGATAGTAATTCTTGGCAAAAGGTAGGGAGAAAACTCAAAAAGTAGGGAGAAAATCACTACATTTGCTCAAAAAGTAGGGAGAAAATCACTATATTTGCTCACAAAGTAGGGAGAAAACATAAGAAAAGTGGTATGAAAAGTAATCTTCAACAACTCATAGCTCAATACAAACAGCTTGGAATTGATCAGCAGATAGACTACGACAAGTTCTATCTATACTCTCTGATTACCCATTCCACAGCTATTGAAGGTTCAACCATCACCGAGGTAGAGAACCAAATAATGTTTGACCATGGAGTCACCATTAAAGGAAAGAGTCTCGAGGAGCAGAGCATGAACCTTGACCTCAAGATCGCCTATGAAAAAGCCATCGAATTTGCCAGGAATCACACCCCTATCACAACAGAACTTCTTATCAACCTCTCTGCCCTTCTAATGAAGAATACAGGCAAAGAGTACAAAACCGCCTTAGGTGACTTCTCATCAGCACGTGGTGAACTCAGACTCCTGAATGTCACTGCCGGAGTAGGTGGTCGCTCATACATGAGCTACAATAAAGTCCCTGCTAAACTGGAAGAATTCTGCAGACAACTGAATGCTGACCGTCAGAAGGCTTCTGAAATGTCAATTGACGAGCTTTATAGGCTAACTTTCGACGCTCATTATAATCTTGTAACTATTCATCCATGGGCTGACGGAAACGGCCGAATGGCCAGACTAGTAATGAATATGCTTCAGTTCGAATTCAGACTAATTCCGGCGAAGATCTTGAAGGAAGACAAAGAAGAATACATCAAGTCACTGATTGAAACTCGAGAAGACGACGACCTCTCAATCTTCAGAGCATTCATGACATCAATGATGGAAAAGAACCTCACATCAGAAATTGACACATACATCAAGTCAATTGGAGAGGTAGACTCCCCTGCCGACAAGCCGATGAAGACCAGGGACAAAATCATTGCCCTCATCGCCGAAGACGGCAAGCAAAGTGCAGCCTCACTTGCAGAGAAACTTGGCATCACAGCCAAGGCAGTAGAGAAACAGCTCGCCAAACTGAAATCCGACGGAGTCATTGAGCGAAAAGGCCCTGCAAAAGGCGGTGAATGGACGGTAAAATAGCCAACTTTGATCGAGCACTATGGAAATCACCACACTGTTAGAATATTCAGACCGCTC
>JAFYRK010000138.1 GCA_017559545.1 Bacteroidales bacterium | reverse complement strand
TTACAAAGAAGTATGGGAAACCACCAGTCAGCGAATTGATCCCGCAGATGCTCGTGATTTCCCTATAGTCTCTAATAGGTAGAGGTCAGGTACCAACCTGGCTTGCCAGTTAGAAGACTACTTCTTTTCATAGTACTTCTTTGAAAGATTCTTCTTGGCAACTATCTTTTCGGCTCTTGACATAGTGCGATAGCTAGGCTCTTCGAGACAGCAGCAATATTCTGCTCTAGCATCATTCTCTATATCGAACATCTTCTTTGTGCCCTCAGAAGTGTTCTCCCACACCATGGTGTTGGTGATTGAGATAGTTGTAGCCACCTTCACGACATCCTCACCGGCTCCGATGAATGAGAACATCCATCCTTCTTCCTTGCACTCTTCGATAAGCTTCGATACAGCCTTGCCGTCCCACTCCTTCGATGAGTTCTCATAACCATCAGTGATGATGGTGACAAGGACTGCTGCGTCTTCTACGTCAGCAATCTTCTTCTTGAGGGTCTTTACTGTCTTTCCGATTGCATCGAAAAGGGGAGTGCAGCAGCATGGATCATACTTCTCCTTGGTAAGCTTGTCTGCGTCCTTGATAGGGGTCATGTCGTAAATCATGTCGATACCGCAATCGCAGAATGCGGCGAGTGATACGAAGTGCTCCTGAGTGTCCAGGAACTTGAGCTGGGTAGCCTTGATGCTGCCGAGAGTCTCGTTGTAGCCGTTGATGGCTTCTGTGCGGATCGATTCCATCGAGCCGCTCTTGTCAAGAATCACAAGGTTGTAGACTTGGGTTTTGGTTGGTGTGTTCATCTTACTTTGATTTTAAAGGTTCAACTCTATATCCGTACACGATTCACATCGTCACTGCAAAGGTATATATCCGTTGTGCCAAACTATGTTACTTACAAGGCTTGTAAAGATTCGTTTATAAAGTAGTGCTTATCATAGCTTTGCAGAAACAAAACAAAAGCAGATGGGAAGAATCAAATCAGAATTAGAAGAGCTCATAGCAACCGGTTATGACTTTGAAGCCATGATGGACATCGGAAACGGATGGGAACCTTATGAGGGGTGTACGCAGAACCTGCTGATGATTCTGGAGGATCCGGATACAGGTATTGAGGTCGTAAGTGAGGATTCCGAGCTCTACCAAGAAGGTGTAAGGAAATATCATGTGACGCTTCCTTCATGGTGGCGAAAAGGCGCAATAACAATAAGCTTTGACGAAGCCGAATTATAAGGCATCCCGACAGACAAAAATCCCTCGTACTTTCTAGATTAAACATTAATTCCTAACTTTGATGTGCTCTGAGAGCAAAAAAGTTAAATTTCTTGTTAACATTTTGCTTGTTCTTGGATACTATACTATATGGTAACACATTCGAAGATGAAATTGATATTTAATCCTTTCTATGATCAGCCGCTCTACGCAGGAGTAGATGAGGGCTGCTCGTTGCGTGAGAAATATGTCGGTCCACTCGGACTTCTCGGCGAACTAGAACTACGCTCAGGCTTATCCAAGCTATATCCAAGCCAGACTACACGAGTCCTTAATTATTGCGAAGCACTGAACCAGTGTGGAAAGGACTCGGCAGATCCCGACTCTCTGTTCTACTGGAAGTCATTCGGCGTAGACATGCTGAACGTGTCTCGCAGACTTCTTGAATGGAGGGATGCTCTTGTCTATGCAGGCATGAAAGATCTGGAAGCTGTCCCTGAGGGAATCAGTGCCGGTGCCAAAGCCATACTCTCTGATATCCTAAATGTAGAGGAGTACTTCAAGGATGAGAACTCAATAGGTGATAGGTGGGCACGCCTTGCCAAGGAAAGTGATTATCTTTCTTCAGACTGGACTATTGAGGTCAGGATGAAGGAGGACCTCGTTGATCCGGTAATCCTCAATTGTCTCAAGCGTTCCGGTGCTACATGCGAGTTCATTACTGAACTTCCAGAGATTGGTCATAATGTCACCGTTAACAAGTTCGCTAATCTGGTGGATGGATACCAGTGGGCGTTGACTCAGGACAATGCGCAACAAGGTGTATATATAAATAATGACAACGTCTCTCTGAACGGAGTCTTGACGTCTCTGGGTAAAGCCATTGTCGGTGCCGAGGCGTCGGGAGTATATACTCCAATATCTCAGCTTTTCTCATCAGGAATGAAGCTCTTCATCAATCCGGTGGATTATGATGCGCTTGTCTCGTATCTGTCAGTTCCTGTACATCCGCTTAATGACTATATCTTGTCAGAAGACAAGACTCTTCGTTATGCTCTCTTTTCGCACATGATAGGTCAGGGAGGATTCGGAAAGAACGAGAGGACCCAGTGTGACTGGAACAGCATCATCGAGGCGGCAAAGCCGGAGGATGGACGCAGGACCGTGCTTTCGCTTGACCATTGTCTCGGCCAGTGGGAAAAAGGGGCGACTCTCTCAGCTATCGAAGCATATTGCGGGGAGTGGTCAAAGTGGTGCGCAAGAAAGGCGGTCGCGACTCAGGACAGTGCGATAGCGCAGCAGCTTCTTACTATAAAGGA
>JAFYRK010000137.1 GCA_017559545.1 Bacteroidales bacterium | reverse complement strand
TCCGACACCAGGAAGTTTCTGCCGTCGATAACGGGAATTCCCATTACATCCAGAAAGTTATGTGAGCAATAGATTGAGAAGCATCTTACCTGCTCTCCTCCTAGTTCGAGAGTGAACGTAGAATATGAGTCTGAAAAGCCCATTCCTTCCAATGCAAATGCCACGTCTTCCACCTCAGGAAGCGAACAGAGCCTTTCCTGTAGCCACTCTGACTTGAACTGATATTGCTCCGATGATATCTGGACTATAGCTATCCTGTCCTTTTCAAAGCCTGTATCATATCCGGTCATATATTCATTCTGCCTGTAGACAGTCAATGCAAATATCATCAGGGCAAAAGTAATCGCAAACTGAAGCGCGATCATGACCGTGCGGAATCTTCTCCCTGCTATAGAAAATGCAAAGTTGCCTTGCAGTGCAAATGCTGTCGGTAGGGAAGTGACGTAGAAGCTCGGATATAGCCCTGCAACCAGACCTATGACAATCGAAATAGATCCGGTTATCAGTATAAGTGAGAACTGTGACGTGAAGTCGAATGCCATATCTGATATTCCCTGGGACATCAACCATCTGCTGACAGGAGATATTACTGCAAGAGCAATGGAGAATGCAGCAAAGCAGAATAATACAGCCTCAAGTATCAGCTCCCCACGAAGCTTGCCGATGGAACTGCCCAACACCTTCCTGGTGTTCACAGCCTTGACACGCATAGGAGCAAGCGAGGTAAAGAATGTGGCATAGTTGATTCCACCTATGAGCATGACGAGTATTGAAATGCAGATAAGCATCCAAGCCTGCTTCTTGCTACCTGTCTTCCAGATAGTGCTGCCTTCATCTTCGAAGTAAATCTCTTCAATTGGAGTCAGTTCTATATCAGTAAGCCACTCACTGTCTGTATAATTGTAGTTGTCATTGAAATTCTGCTCCACAAGTTCCTTGTTGTCAGAAGAATCAAGAAGCACCCAGCAGGCGAAATTAGCACCGCCGTAATTGCCCTCATGGAGGGAACCTACATGAAGGTAAATATGGTTTCCTATCTGAGAATTCGCAGGGAAGTCCTTGTAAACGGCTCCGACGCTGAATTCTTTTGTTCTCCCTTTTCCGAACTGATACCCTTCATTGTGGGTCATGATATGTCCGATTGCGGACTCATTCCCATACAATTTCTTTGCAAGTGATTCAGGTATGGCAATCTGCGACAGATCGTTTAACGCTTCTGCGCTGCCTTCAATAAACTCTGTCCCAAAAACTTTGAAGAAATCAGGATATATGACATTTGTCTCTGACTTGAAAATGAATGCAGGACTATCATTATCAAGTATTGCATTGAACACTGTCTCTCCAATAAAGGGACAATCTATGGATCCGGCAATTATATGCGGGGACGATTTGATGACATCGTCCGCGTATCCTCTCGGAATTATATTCTTGAAAATATCATCATCTGCCGCTCCGACCTTATCTGCGCGGTATATACGTCCCGATGTCGGGTGCTCCTTGTCGAAGTCCATCTGATATCCGACCTGAAGCATCAGGACCATGAATGCCGTCAGTGCCAATACCAGCCCGATAAAGTTCATCACCATCGCTACACTGTAGCGTCTCAGTATCGCTATGAAATTTTTCATTACTGTCTTATACAAATATATAACTTATTCCGTCTTCAACGCCTCCGCAGGATCAGCAGTAGATGCCTTCCAGCTTCTGACCACAACCACTCCGATGGTGACTGCAAGCACGGTCACGAGGGCGAGGGCGAATACCCACCAGTACATAGGACAGCGGTGTGCGAATGTCGCAAGGTATCTGTCCACGATGACCCAGCTGATTGGTGCTGCTACAGCGAAGCATACGAGGACGATCTTTACGAATCGGCTGCAGAACATTGCCAGGATCTCCTGGACTGTAGCACC
>JAFYRK010000136.1 GCA_017559545.1 Bacteroidales bacterium | reverse complement strand
TGTGTCAACATACTGATCGTAGTCGCGGATAGGCTTGATGTCGATCTGTGAACCTGGGAGGAATGCCTCGATTCCGAATACGTCCACGATCATACCACCCTTTGTACGAGTCTTCACGTAACCCTTTACGATCTCGTCTGCTGCGAAAGCAGCGTTTACCATATCCCAAGAACGGAGCTGGCGTGCCTTCTTGTGTGAAAGGATAAGCTGACCCTTTCTGTCCTCAGTGCTCTCTACGAACACCTCTACCTTGTCACCTACTGTGAGCTCAGGATTGTAACGGAACTCAGGAGCCATGATGACACCCTCGCTCTTGTAGCCGATGTTAACGATAACCTCTCTCTTGCTGATTGATGTAACAACACCCTCAACAACTTCACCCTCAACTACCTTAGAGAGTGTCTGGTTGTACTGCTCAGCGATCTCCTCAACTGAAGCGCCGTAAACATCGTCGCTCTCGAATGCATCCCAATCGAACTCCTCAGGAGCGATTGAAGCGTTGAGAACAACCTTCTTGGTTTCTTCTACTGCTGGAGCTACCTCTGGAGTAGCCTCAACAACTGTCTTGTTTTCTTCCATTGTAATTAATTGAAAAACAAACTAGTGGGTTAAACATTATTTATTGTGCCTGCCGCAGCGGCGCATAAAAAGCGCGCTTTGGTCTAAAAAGCGCGCAAAAATATGGATAATTTTCGGAATTTCAAAGAGTTTCGTAGTTTATTTCTTCACTCCGTATGCAAGATCGCCTGCATCACCAAGTCCCGGAACTATGTACGAGTGGCTTGTGAGTTCCTCGTCGATTGCCGCCACCCAAAGTGTCACGCCCTTTTCCGGAAGATGCTTCTGGAGATACTCGACTGCATAGGCACTTGATACCGGGCATACAAGGTGGGTATGGAACGGCTCACCCTCCTCGCAAAGTCTCTTGTAGGCAATCTCAAGGGAAGCTCCCGTTGCCAGCATCGTATCGGCGAGAATCAGGGTCTTTCCTGTAAGATCAGGAGTACTGGCATACTCGATCTGGATATGGAAATCCTCTCCCTTGTCATACTTTCTGTAGGCTGCTACAAATGCGTTCTGAGCATCGTCAAAAAAATTCAGAATACCCTGATGCAGAGGGAGTCCGGCTCTGAGGATAGTGGCAACGACAACTTTCTCATCATATGTCGGCACACTCGCGATACCGAGCGGAGTCACAACCTCCTTAGGAGAATTCTCCATTGTCTGACTGATCTCGTAGGCGAAGATCTCACCGAGTCTTTCAAGGTTTCTACGGAATCTCATGCTGTCCTTCTGGACATCCTTGTCGCGCATCTGCGCCACGAACTTGTTAAGGATGGAGTTCTTCTCTCCAAGATTGACGACTTTCATTATGAACTGTTTTTAATCTATATTGCATTTCGTCCCTGTCCGGGATTGGCAAATATAACCTATTTTTCTCAATTCTCCTCTACCCTCTCGTCCGAAAAACTATAATATGTGCGGCCTGCCATGATCACATGATCCACAAGATGCAGGTCAAATGAGGCAAGCGCTTTGCCCAATTCCTTGGTGTGACGTATATCCTCCACACTCGGATACGGACTTCCGGAAGGGTGGTTATGTACCAGTATTATTCCCGACGCCTTCCTTTCAAGCACGCGCCGAATTATGATGCGCTTATCCACGGCAGTTGAATCCATCCCACCTTTGCTTACCATCTCCTTGCCTATCAGTCTGTTGGCATGATTCAGAAACAGCACCCAACATTCTTCATGACGTATATCCCTGAGCTGCGGAAGCATGTTCATATACACCCTTCTGGGCGAATCCATCTGGGGCATCTTCTCCATACCATCCTCTGCCGCCACGCGTTTGCCAAGTTCGAAGGCGGCCGCTACCGCCACCGCCTTCCCCGGCCCTATGCCATCCACATGACACAACCGCTCAACCGACATGCCAGCCACCTCAGTCAGTCTCCCGTCAGCCTCCCTGAGAATCTCACGTGCAACCTCCAGCACATTCATCTTTCCTGTTCCCGTACGCAGCAATATGGCCAGCAGTTCAGCATTACTCAGACTCACGGCCCCAGAGCGCATCATCTTCTCGCGAGGTCTGTCGTCCTCACATAGTTCCTTCATTTTCATAGACCTTTTTTGAGGCAAATATATGATTAAGGTAAAAGAGAAAAATCTTCATCCCATGGTATTGGAACAAAGATTTTTCTCTTTTTTTAAATTATTTCTCTTTTTATATATTTTCGTCCCTACTCGGGACGGACCAAAAGTTCTTCGAGCCTTTTGGTTTAAAGCTCCCGGCGGAGGCGGGCCTTTGGAATACCCAGCTGATCACGATATTTTGCCACCGTACGACGCGCCACCTTGTAGCCTTTCTCAGTCATCTTTACTACGAGTTCGTCATCGGTAAGAGGTTTATGCTTGTCCTCTGCATCAACACACTCCTGCAGCACCTTCTTGAGTTCTCTTGTCGATACCTCATCGCCGTCCTGGTTTTCCAATCCTTCCGAGAAGAAGTACTTGAGAGAATAGATTCCGAAATGAGTCTCTATATATTTACTGTTCACAACTCTCGAAATCGTCGATATATCAAAACCGGTCTTCTCTGCGATATCCTTCAGGACCATTGGCTTGAGATTGGTTTCGTCACCGTCGATAAAGTACTCATGCTGGTAATCGATAATCGCCTGCATCGTGCTCTGAAGAGTATTATGACGCTGCTTTATCGCCTCAACGAACCACTTCGCAGAATCCAGCTTCTTCTTCACGAAAGCCGCAGCTTCCTTCTTTTCCCTTTCAGATGAGGTTGCCGCATCCATGAGAAGGTCAGCATATTTCCTGTTAACTCGAAGTTCAGGAATGGAGAAACGAGGCATACTGAGCAGAAGCTTACCATCCTTATACTCCAGGAAGAAGTCAGGAATAATCTGTTGCGCCTGATCCGAATATGAGTCGTCGATCTGTCCGCCAGGCGAAGGGTTGAGCTTCAGAATCTTTGCGATTGCCGCCTTCATTTCCTCTTCAGAAAGTCCCATACGGGTCATGATCTTCTGGAAATGCTTACCGGTAAAGTCAGCAAAATAGCTTTCAAGTATCTTTGTCGCATTCGCCACAGCATGTGACGGCTTGCAATGTCTGATCTGCAGAAGAAGACATTCGCGCAGGTCACGTGCTCCAACTCCAAGAGGTTCAAACTCCTGTATGAGCCTTAGCATCTGAAGTACCTCATCTTCGTCAGTTTCTATGTTTGCCCTGAACGACAGGTCATCGACAACGCTGTCAAGGCTTCTTCTAAGATAACCGTCATCATCAAGACTTCCAACGAGGAAGGCTGCGACTGCATATTGATGTTCTGTAAGGTTGCGGTAGCCCAACTGTTCCATCAGGCTCTGCGTAAAGCTCTCCTTTACAGAGAAAGTATTATACTGAGGACGTTCGTCCTTTGAATAATTGTCTGACCTGAGACGATAGCTCGGGATGGAATCATCATCCTTATATTCGGAGAGAGAGACCTCTCTTGGAGCCTCTTCATCATCTTTATCCTTTGCCGTATCCTCATCCAGTACAGGATTCTCCTCCAGTTCCTTTCTGATCCTCTGCTCGAGTTCCTGTATAGGAAGCTCGATCAGTTTTATTGTCTGGATCTGAAGCGGAGACAGTTTCTGAGTCTGTTTGAGTTCAAGTCCTTGCTTCAACATAATACACTACATGTTTAAAACCATTAAAAATCTTTCGCTACCGGCCTGAGAACCTTTATGGTATCTACCGTATATGCGGCCTGGTCATCAACCAGTGGAAATTCGATATTCTCTTTTACGACGAAAGCGCTTGAAAAGTTACCTTTGATACGGGCCAGAAGCTTCATTGCCTCAGACTTCGTGCGACAGTCGCCTACAGTTACCTTGAAATATGGATTTGTGTATGTGCGATACACAGCCACATCCGGATACATCGCCCTGAAGCGATTGTGGGTCTGTTCCGACTCGTGTCTTGCTGACTGCTTGTTATCAAAGAATATCCTGACGCGATAACCTGCAAGCGTTCTTGCTCCATTCTTAAGCACATGCTGTCTCATTGACATCTCCAGCAACTCCGACTGCTCCACCTCAACCGTTGCCGGATCGCCGGCAATGCGGGACGGCATATCACGGAAGATATCCTTACCTACAAGAGTAGAATCAACTGAAGCCTTACGGGTATATACCAAAGAGTCGACATACTCATATCCTTCAGGAACCTCAATTTCCTGGGCATAAGTCGTAATCGACGAAAGAGCAATGACGGTAGCAAGTGCTGATAGGTAAATTATGGATTTTCTTTTCATGTCAGTCATTATAATAGGTCAGTCAAAGGTATATCATTAAATTTCAAATATTTGGAGACACCGCCCTTCAGCGTAGCCTTTGCAGACACATCCACCATGCACTTGTTCAATGTCTCCATATCCGTCAAGGCAAGCATCTCCGTCAAAGTCACTCCCTGCTCTATGTTAAGAGTGGTCCTCAAATGGTAGATTTCGGCAGAACGGGCATGCAGAACGAACGGATCCATCGCCATCCTACCAAGAACCTTGCCAGAAAGTTTCAACGACCCCTCGATTTCTGAAAGACTCACCTGAAAGGCAGGGTTATCTATACCTACAGCCAGCCAGACATTGACCCCACGCAGTCCATTCGGAGCAATACTTTCAACCTGTACAGAGGTTACCTTAAGTTCCCTTATATCACCGCATCCAGACAGGCATAATGCCACTGCGCAAAGCAGCGCCAAAGAGAGTTTATGTACGAGTTTCTTCACGTTTACCTGCATTAACATTTACGCAAAGATACAATATTCATTTAAATAAACTATCTTTGCCATATTATATAGTATAGATATGATTAGACCGATTATAGACCCATCAAGACCTAAAGTATACATTGAGACATACGGCTGCCAGATGAATGTAAACGACAGCGAAGTGATCCTATCCATCCTTCAGGATGCCGGATATGCACTTACTGAAAACATCGAGGAAGCTGACGTCATACTCGCCAACACATGTTCGATCCGCGATAACGCAGAGCAAAGAATCTGGGGAAGGATCGACCAGTTCAGGATCCAGAAGAAAAAGCGCGAAAATGTCGTGATCGGTATCGTGGGATGTATGGCGGAGAGACTCAAGGACAAGCTCCTCACCGCAGTAGATCTTGTTGCAGGTCCAGACTCATACAGAAGCCTTCCGGCTCTGCTTGAGGCTGTCGCTCCAGGTTCGCCACAGATCAACGTGCTCCTTTCTCACGAAGAGACATACGCAGAGATATCACCGGTAAGACTCGACAAGAACGGCGTGTCTGCATTCATTTCAATCATGAGAGGATGTAACAACGTATGTTCATACTGCGTGGTTCCGTACACTCGTGGCGCCGAGAGAAGCCGCGACCCTGAGACTATCATCAGCGAAGCCAAGGTGCTGTTTGAAAACGGCTACAAGGAGATCACCCTACTTGGACAGAACGTGGACTCATACAATTGGGCAGGTCCAAAGGGCAGTGTAAGTTTTGCGCAGCTGCTTGAGGCAGTCGCTAAGATCAGCCCTGAACTGAGAGTGCGCTTCTCGACATCTCACCCTAAGGACATCAGCGACGAGGTTATCTATACAATGGCGATGTATGAGAACATCTGCAAGCACATCCACCTTCCTGTGCAGTCCGGCAGCAGCATCATGCTTGAGAAGATGAGACGCAAATACAATAGGGAGTGGTATCTTGAAAGAGTCAGGAAGATCAGAAGCGTACTTCCTGACTGCGGACTCACAACTGATGTCATTGCCGGATTCTGCGGCGAGACCGAGCAGGACCACAAAGACACGCTTACCCTCATGGAGGAAGTCGTGTTTGATTCTGCATTCATGTTCGCATACTCGGAGCGTCCGGGCACTCTGGCATCGAGAAAATATCCTGATGACATTCCATACGAGACCAAGACCGCACGACTCAACGAGATAATAGCACTCCAGGGCCGCATGAGCCTCAAGAGCAACGAGAGGGAGATCGGAAAAGTGCAGAAGGTCCTTGTGGAAGGACCTTCCAAGAAGAATCCGGACGAACTTTGCGGAAGGGCAAGCAGCAACAAGATGTGCGTATTCCCGTCAAGAGGAGAGAAGGCAGGAGATTACTGCTACGTACAGGTTGAGTCTGTAACCTCGGCAACTCTTATCTGCAAGAGAATAGACTAAAGGACATTTTATTGGTCCAGGGCCGCCTTGATCGTATCATCTATAGGCAGATAGAAACGATAGAAGGCCTCTTCATCAAGCTTTGAGTAGCGTCCTACCAAAGCATTGATCTGCGGCATCATGTACGAGCGGGACTCCTCCCATTCGCCTGCCGCCGGTCTTATGCCGTCAACACGCGCAGCATAATCAAGGAACTGCTGCTCAAGATCTATCTCCTGCAAATACCTCTCAAGCCTGTTGAAATCATCAATGGCAGAGAGCGTACTCTTGTACTTATCGAACATCACTGAGGCAAATCTCATCGTGGTCGCCTTCTTGCTGCATTTAACGAAGAAGGTAGTAGCCTTTGTGGTATCAATCGGCACGAACACATCAGGAATGATTCCTCCGCCGCCATACACCGGACGACCTTTCTTCACTGTGTAGAAGACAGCCGACGTGTCCACCTTCATGCTGTCAGCTGACACCATCTCGCCATGGGCATAACGCTCATATATGTCATACTGATAATCCTTATTGTATGGCTTCTGAATGCATCTTCCTGACGGCGTATAAAAACGTGCTACAGTCAGGCGAACACCTGAACCATCAGTAAAATTGATAGGTTCCTGTACCAATCCTTTACCGAAAGACCTGCGTCCCAAGATAACTCCCCTGTCATTATCCTGGATCGCTCCGGCGAAGATTTCGCTTGATGATGCACTGCCCTCATCAATGAGAACAGACACCTGGATATCCTTAAGGTATCCACGACCATCTGCCTTAAAATCCTCTCGAGGCCTATGGAGTCCTTCCATGTAAACGACACAGTCCCCTCTTTCCAGGAACTCGTTCGAAAGCAAGAAGGCCTGATCAAGATAGCCACCGGTATTGTCCCTGAGGTCAAACACCAGATGACTCATACCTGCTTTGCGCAATTTGTCCGCAGCCTCGGTAAACTCCTTATATGTATTCCTTGAGAACTTTGAAAGCTTTATGTAACCTGTCGTTTTGTTGATCATGAAAGCCGCATCAACGCAATGCACAGGAATCTTGTCCCTTATGATGTCGAATGGGATAAGTGCGCCATCACGGCTCACAGTAATCTTTACCTTTGTGCCGGAAGGGCCCTTCATCAGACGGATCATACTGTCCTGAGGAGTCTTCTTACCTGCAATCACCTTCTCATCCACCCTGACAACCCTGTCACCCGGCATAAGTCCCGCCTTCTCAGACGGACCTCCTGGAATCACGTTCAATACAATAGCCGTATCGTTCGGAACGTTGAATGTGATACCGATTCCCTCGAAGTTACCGGCCAGTTCATCCTCGGACTCTACCAGTTCAACAGGAGGAAGGTAAACCGAGTGCGGGTCAAGCTCCGCAAGAGCAGCAACGACTGCGGCATCGGTCATGGCAGTCATGTCAATGGTGTCCACATAGTTCTTCTGGACCTGCTGAAGAATCAGGTTGAGCTTTCTCCAACGGTTATAGTCACCATCAAACTTCTTTCTCTCGAAGATCTTGCCCGAAAGCAAAGTAATAAGAACTCCCAGGACTACGCCCAGGAGTGCTATAAGGAGTGTATTTGTATTCTGCTTCATCTTATTCTTCTACCTGCTCCACCTCAATGCCCGCTCTTTTGAGAAGATCAATGCCGTCTGTCAGGCGGTATGCGTCTCTATAAACCACCCTTCTTATACCGGCCTGAATGATGAGTTTGGCACATTCCACGCATGGAGATGCTGTAACATAAAGTGTTGCATCTTTGCTGCTGTTGCCCGACTGTGCGACCTTGGAAATCGCATTTGCCTCAGCATGGAGAACATACGGTTTTGTCACGCCGTTCTCGTCCTCACAGATATTCTCGAATCCCGAAGGAGTGCCGTTATATCCGTCTGAAATGATCATTCTGTCCTTCACGAGAAGGGCGCCAACCTGACGGCGCTTGCAGTATGAGTTCTTTGCCCATACACCTGCCATGGCGATGTAGCTCTGGTCGAATTTTTCCATAATTTCGTATTTAATTCCCTGGCATTTAGCCAGGAGGACGTTTTATCTTTGATATAGGTAGCGCTTGATGCTCTTCTTCGGAGTTCTCTCAAAGTCCTCCGACATTACCTCGATCTTCTTGAGACGGGCGTAGTTCGGAAGGATGGTGTTAAGTTCAGAGAGTGTGCCCTCCATGTACTTCACCATTGCCTCCTGAGAGATACCCTCCTTTTCTCCCTGCTGGAAGTCCGGATAAATGAGAGCTGTAAGTCCTCCGTCATCCTCGATAACGAGAGAATCCACAACGTATGGCTGGGCATTTACAACTGTCTCAACTTCCTCAGGATAGATATTCTGCCCGCTAGGACCCAGGATCATACACTTGGTACGGCCCTTGATGAAGAGCGATCCGTCCGCATCGAGAATACCCATGTCACCTGTACGGAACCATCCGTCTTCAGTGAAAACCTCTGCAGTTGCTTCCTCATTCCTGAAGTAACCAAGGAAAACGTTGTTTCCCTTTACCTGGATCTCGCCAGGTATGTTGGCAGGATCAGCTGATTCAATCCTTACCTGCATGTTAGGAGCTGCCTTTCCGCAAGAGTAGAGTTTTTCTACCTGCCAGTCATCGTAAGTGATGATTGGAGCGCACTCTGTCATTCCGTAACCCACCGTGAATGGGAAGCCCATCTTCTTAAAGAACGACTCGACCTCCTTATTGAAAGCGGCACCGCCGATGATGACCTCGTAGAACTCACCTCCGAACGCATTGATAAGTTCAGCCTTGATCTTGTTCATGATTACCTGGTTTACTCCCGGAACCTTCATAAGGAATCGCATACCCTCTTTCTCCAGAATCGGCTTAACCTTATTCTTATAGATCTTCTCGATCACAAGAGGAACAGCGATGACCACGTATGGCTTGACCTCAGAAAGGGCACGCATGATGACCTTAGGGCTAGGCACACGTGAAAGGAAATGCACATGTGCTCCGATGCTGAGCTCGTAAAGGAGTTCGAACATGAGTCCATACATATGGGCGCATGGAAGCATTGAAACCACAGAATGGGTGTTGTTCATGTCAGGAAGCACAGTGCGGCCAAATTCAAGATTTGACAGAATGGCGCGATATGGTATCATTACACCCTTTGAGAAACCTGAAGTTCCGGATGTATAGTTGATCACCGCAAGTTCATCCGGTGTATCCTCATAGTAGCTGATGCAATGTTCTGTGAAGGCCTCAGGATACTTCCTTCCGAAGAGCTCATTAAGGTGAGCCTTTGCCTCTGCTATGCTCTCGTCTTTTGCATAAAGGATCTTGAAGTTGTTCACCTGTATGATCGCATGCAGATCCGGCATCTCTGACTCTGAAAGTCCTTCCCAGATCACCTCGTCCACAAAGAGGATCTTAGCCTCTGAATGATTTACAAGATGGTGGATGTTTGATGACTTGAACTCATGAAGGAGAGGAACAGGCACTGCTCCATGTGTCATGATGGCAAGAAATGCCACTGCCCAGTTTGCCTGGTTTCTGGAGCATATCGCCACTTTATCTCCTTTCTGAAGACCACACTCATCAAACATGATGTGCAGCTTCTCCATTCTTCTGGCCAAATCCTTATAGTGGAGGGTTTCGCCATGATAATTGGAAATCGCAGCGCGATCCCAATTCTTCCTGAATGAGTTCTCAAAGATTTTGTTAACTGATGTCAATTCCATAATATTTTCCAGTTATGTATGCTTTTCTCTTTATTTCACCTTCACAATCCTTGCCTTGCCGTCATAGCACTGTACCTGCACCGACGCCTCATCAACAACATCAACGCTGCTGTCAGGCATGATCATCTGCTGGCCTGTAAAGGTAGTCAAAGGCTCTCCACCTGTGAACGGATAGATAAGGGTCTGCTTTGAAGTCCTTACAACCCAGTATGTCCTTCCTCCGACTTCTATTCTCTCCGGCAACCCCTTGATAGTTTCCTGAAGAGCGATGCCCTTCCATGATGCAGGCTTGTTGCCTTTGAGATTGTACATTTCTATTGTCTTGTCCTTATGCAAGACCATTATATTGTAGGCCTTCGTACCGTTAAAATCGTATACATCCGGGCCTATAAGTATTTCCTTTCCAAGGTCGACAGGGAAACCTGTTACAAATCGTCCAAGCCTGTCGATCATATATATGCTGCTTCCTGATCCGAAAAGAATCTGAAGTTTGCCGTTTGCGTAATAGTCTACAGTCTGTGCTGTGCCGCAGAGTGGCTTTCCGAACGGAACACCCCAAATGCCTCTTCCATCCTCCTCCTTAAGGCATATAGCACCACTTGAGTTCTGGTAGAACAAGTTCATGCGGCCTGTTCCAGAATTCTTCACCTTAAATGGTCCTTCCGGAACCACCACTACCGTGTCACGCTCGAACTCAGGAGCCTTGACACGTTCCATGAAAAGATTATAGGCAAAGATATCCGTAGCCACCTTTCCACGCTTCTTGTATGAAGTCATGACCATCGGTGCATAATCCACATCCTTTGAGATCCCCTTAAGGATGCCTGCCAAAGGTTCATTGAGAATCTTGGACAAAGTACCTTTGTCAGCTCCCAAGTCAAGATATGCTGCAAGGACTGTTCCTTCGCGAGCGATAAGGTCATCCTTTCCTGCATCTGCCATGTACTTGCTCAAAGTATACTCTCCGGCCCTTCCTGACTGGAATTCGGCTACAGCCGCCTTACTTCCTGTGATGAGCCAGCCGTCAATATAAGTAAAACATGACTCACCCTTGAGCTGGAAATATTCGCCAAATACTGCTGCGATATGACCAGGGAATGCGAACTTATGAACTTCAGGTACATATCCCTTGAATGCCTTCACGCCTGTACCTCTGAAAATAATGGTGTCCTGGCGGCCAATCTTGACAAGATTAACCTTGGTTGGAGAGGACTGGTCCCCAAATGTTGCTGTAGCCACTTCCTTTACTCCAATCTTACGCATCAGCTCCTCAGGAGAAACTCCATCTTTCTTCTGAAGTTCCTTCTGGATCTTGTTGTATGACGGGAGAGCCTGTTTTGAATCAAGGTAAGCCTTGTATGCCTCTACATATGCCTCGGTCTCCGCGAACGGAAGAGAAAGCATATAATATGTGTACGAAGGAAGAATTGAAGATATCTGCGATATTCCACCTGATGAAGCCTTGAGAATCGACATGAACTCAGAAGCGTCATCCTCAAAGATATGCATACCCTTCAACGCCATCGGTACCGACTCCTCCATTCCTACTGAGAAGACAGACCATTGCGCAAGGGTACCTGCATAGGCTGCCCTGGCTGTGTAAGCGGCAGAATAGCCTGAATTTCCATATATCTCCTTAAAGTATGCGCGGTTGAACACCGATGAGAAGAGAGGCTTTGCCTGCGCATAGGATACGAACAGGAGGTCAGCACCGGTTGCAGTCTCGGCTGCATGAGAAAATCCAGGATTTCCCATTACCGACAACCCCTGGGAGAGATGTCTGCGAGATGACTTCAAAAGTGTCTCGGTCTCTGCCATAATTACAAGAGATCTCTTTGCAAGTCCCTCACCATCAATGACTGACGAGCAGTCTACATATTCGGTCTGAAGACCTTTTCCTTGACCGAAAGCCATCAAAGCAGCAGCTTCGGGTGAAGGATTTTGGGAAGCCGCTCCCGCATCAAAGATGTACAGAGGAGCAAGCTTTCCCGAATAATGCAGCGAGAACGCCATAGGCGCCTCGGCAAGAGTTCCGAATTGTCCCTGTGAAACCGCATCAGCCAAAGATGCAAGGAAAGCGAAGCCCGAGAATGCAGGTTGAGAGACATCCTTTACCCGTGACAGACATGCCATGGTTACGGCGTCAGACGGTACGGCTTGGAAAAGCTCATAGCGGGTCTCTACCTTCGACTCCTTCTTATCTCCATCATGATACAGTACTGCAATGGCGACAACCATTGCCAGAAGCATGACACCAAGCGTTGCCATGCATATTATCAGGGACTTTCTGTTCATTACTTAACTGCGATTGCCTCGATTTCAACCTTCACACCGAGTGGAAGAGCAGCAGCCTGATAGCATGCTCTTGCAGGCTTATCACCTGTAAAGTACTCCGCATAAACCTCGTTAACTGCCTTGAAATCAGCGATATCAGCGAGAAGAACTGTAGTCTTTACGACATTGTCATAAGTCATACCAGCCTCCTTAAGGATTGCGCCGATATTCTTAAGCGACTGATGAGCAGCAGCAACGATATCCTCCTGAACCTTACCGTCAGCAGGGTTGACAGGAATCTGTCCTGAAATGTAAAGAGTTCCGTTCACTTCAATGGCCTGTGAATATGGGCCCACCGCCTTCGGTGCATCTGGAGTAGCAATTACCTTTTTCATAACGTTATCAATTAGTTAATCAGTTAAAATACAAATTTACATGCCCGCATTTTTCCAAAATACAAACATGCAAATATAATAAATTATTTCATAATTTAAAGGTATAATGGGGTAATCGAGTAGGAGGAAAACAAAAGTAGGTTTTCCTCCTACTTTTGTTTTCCGACCTCTCACACCACCGTACATGCGGGTCCGCATACGGCGGTTCCTTATCTGCAATGATACTTTTC
>JAFYRK010000135.1 GCA_017559545.1 Bacteroidales bacterium | reverse complement strand
CCGTCAGGCCAGACTTTTGCCGCCGGCTTCCTTCAGATTCCACCTCACGATGGACACCCTTGCCTTTGGCTATATGCTTCCCGTCATTAGGGCACATTGGGGACTTTCACCCGTTAGAGCATGCCCATGCTGGGCGTACCGTAAAGCGCGTGCCGCCAAAAGGGAGCACGCGCTTATGGGAAAACACTGATAGTCAGCGATATAGCGGTCAGGCGCCCTATTCTACATAAAGCAGCAAGCCTTTCAGGTACTCTCCTTCCGGATGGTAGATATTGACAGAGTGGTCACCCGGCTGGTTAAGACGGTCAAGGATGCGGACGCTGCGGCCACACTGCGCTGCTGCAGAGAAGACTGCGAGGGCGAAGGCCTCCTTGTCCACAACCTGCGAGCAGCTGTATGTAAACACGAAACCACCTGGGGCAACCTTCGAGATTGCAGCTGCATTGAGACGCTGGTATGCACGGAGGGCGTTCTTGAGGGAACCTCTATGCTTTGCGAATGCAGGTGGATCGACGATCATGAGGTCGTACTTGCCTTCAGGAACATTCTTAAGGTAATCGATTGCATCGCAGCAAAGGCTGGTGTGCTTTGACTCGTCAAAACCGTTCAGAGCAACGTTGCGATCCACCATCATCATAGCCTTCTTAGAGCTATCGACTGAGTCAACGTGGAGCGCTCCATTAGCTAAAGCGTAGATTGAGAAGCCACCGGTGTAACAGAAGAGGTTCAATACATTACGTCCACGCGCAAGACTGCCTACCAGAGCACGGTTTTCTCTCTGGTCAAGGAAGAAACCGGTCTTCTGACCCTCGGTCCAGTTGACTATGAACTTGTGACCGTTCTCAACAACTGTCTGCTCATCATCAGAGAAACCTTCGCGCTGATAGAGGTAGCCGTCAATAAGTTCAAGACCTGCCTTGTATGGTGCAGTTCCAGAGCTCTTGTCATATACAGCCTTAAGCTCAGGTCCATAAACCTTCTGCAAAGCGTCAGATATATGCTTCCTGGCACGGAACATACCTACTGAATGGGCCTGCATTACACAAACGCCATCATAGTAGTCGATAATCAAGCCAGGGAGATTGTCGCCTTCGCCATGTACCAGACGGTAGCAGTTTGTAGAGATTGCCACGTCGCTCCGCTCCTCGCAATGACGTGAAGCCGAATAACTGCATGAACCCTTATGGAGACCGCACGCAACGCGTACCTGGAGGGCACGGGAAAGCATAGTCTCCCAGAAATCAGGACGAAGAGCGGATTCATTGAAGCTGAGCACGCGTACTGCAATAGATCCTATCTGGTAATGTCCATACGCAAGGATGCCTCCATCAGATGCATGAACAGATACCAGATCACCCTCTGCAGGGTTACCCTGGACCTCTGCTATCGCGCCGGAGAACACCCACGGATGGAATCTTAAAAGGGACTCTTCCCTACCTCTTTTCAGTATTATCTTTATCATAGCGTTATATATATCAGTTTTATTCCGTATCAACAGGAAGCGGATTCTTTTCCGAGTTCATCAGTTTGATATACATCTCACGGCACACCCATGCGTCTGTAGCGGCATATTTGCACTGGGACTCAGATAGTGTCTCAGCCTCCCAGTTCGAGAGCTGCTGTGTCTTGGAGATACGGAATCCGAGGATAATTGCAGTCATCTTTTTAACTGCCTTGTCCCTGATGCCCCATTCGCAGCCGATCTTCTGCAGGTCCACAAACCCAGCAGCCTTGAAGTCATTAAGTTTCTGCAGACCTCTGATATCATCATGGATAGCAGCTCCAACCTTTACAACCTTATTGGAAGCCAGCAGATTGCACAATCTTCTATGCATACCTAACTTATTGACCCTAAACAAGAAAGCCTTATCAGGGCCGGAAAGTTGCAGCAATGACACATTATAACGAGGCTGCGACGGAGTGAATGTCGGCCTGGTCTCTGTATCAAAACCGATGATCTTCTGGGCACGAAGATATGTAATGGCACGGTTGAATTCTGCACCAACCGCATCAATCACTATAATCTTGCCTGGGAATGACGCATATTCAAGCGCCTCCAGTTCCTTTGGCGTTATACTTTCCTTAAACATTGCTAATTCCTAAAAGAACAACAGTTCCCTATATTTCGGCAATGGCCACATCTCATCGTCAATCAGCATCTCGAGGTTATCCGCGCTGATACGCACTTTATCCATCATCTCCTTCACATCACGTGAATACGCCTTAGCCCTCAATGCTATATTGCTTATCTTATTAGCCTGCTTTCTCGCCTCCACCAACGACTCCACGTCTGCCGACACGCTATTTATATATTTGGAAATCTTCTTCAAGGTCTCAATCTCTGACGAACAGTAATCAAGATAGTCTTTGCCGAAAATCTCCTTTATACCTTTGACATTCTCAATCAGAATGTTCTGATATCTGACAGCCGCAGGTATGACATGGTTCAGACACATATCTCCTATGATACGCGCCTCAATCTGAAGTTTCTTTACATAGGTCTCATTAAGGATCTCAAATCTGGCTTCCACCTCGTTCAATGCCAATACCCCGAGCTTTCCGAACAGGTCGACTGTCTGTTGCTCATGGTAGACCTCGTATGCTTCTGTCACATTCTTTATGGCACGAAGTCCTCTTGAAGCAGCCTCGATTTCCCACTCACGGCTATAACCGTTTCCTTCGAACATGATATCCTTTGCCGCTGTGACGAACTTGCGTACAGTCGACATCACAGCCGACGATCTATCCTCACCTGCAGCTTCGAGGGCATCAACTTCTGCTCTGAATTCCTTGAGGCTCTCAGCTACAATACAGTTAAGCACATATGCAGCTGAAGCGACATTCTGCGACGAACCCACAGCCCTGAACTCAAACCTGTTACCTGTAAAGGCAAAAGGTGAGGTTCTGTTTCTATCGGTGTTGTCAGGGAAGATTTCCGGAAGTGAATTCACAACCTTGATGGACTCAAGGCTATGCGAGGACACTTCAGCATCTCCCATCTCCATGATCGATTTGAAGATACCATAAAGCGTCGATCCAGAGAATACTGACATCACAGCTGGAGGGGCCTCTCCCCCACCGAGTCGGTATGAGTTGCTCAGGGATGCCACTGACGCCATAAGCAGATAATGATGCTTATGTACCGCCTTCAGGACCGAAGCATAGAACGACAGGAACTGGAGGTTCTTTGTCGGAGTCTTGCCCGGAGAGAGGAGATTCACACCGGTATCAGTGACAACTGACCAGTTGCAGTGTTTTCCGGATCCATTTACTCCGTCAAAAGGTTTCTCGTGGAAGATCACCTTGAGATGGTGCTTATGGGCAACCTTCTGCATTATGATCATCAGCATCATGTTCTGATCTATCGCCTTTGTCGCATCACAGAACATAGGGGCACACTCGAACTGGTTCGGAGCAACCTCATTATGCCTTGTCTGGAGCATGATGCCGAGTTTATATGCCTCTGTCTCGAAATCCTTCATGAAACAGCTTACACGAGAAGGAATAGCACCGAAGTAATGGTCTTCAAGCTGCTGGTCCTTAGCAGATGTATGTCCGATTACAGTCCTTCCTGAAAGCATCAGGTCAGGACGGGCATTATAAAGTGCCTCATCTACAAGGAAATACTCCTGTTCAATACCCAGATTAACCTTTACTGACTTGACATTCTCGTCGAAAAGCTGCGCAACAGATGCCGCCGCCTCGCTCAATGCGCTCAGCGATTTCAGATGTGGAACCTTGGTATCCAGCGCCTCACCCGTATATGAAACAAAAACAGAAGGGATACAAAGAGTTCCGTCCATTATAAACACAGGTGAAGAAGGGTCCCATGCGGAATATCCACGGGCTTCGAATGTATTACGAAGACCTCCGTTCGGGAAGCTTGATGCGTCAGGTTCCTGCTGAACCAGGGCTGTACCCTTGAATTTCTCGAAAGCGACATCATCAGCCACAGAAACAAACGCCTCGTGCTTTTCTGCTGTCGAGTCAGTAAGTGGCTGGAACAGATGTGTGTAGTGAGTCGCTCCCATCTCCATGGCCCATTCCTTCATACCCTCAGCAATCTCATCTGCGAGGCTACGGTCAAGCTTTGCTCCATGAAGCACAGAGGCCTGAACCGCCTCAAATGCCTTTTGGGACATATATCCACGCATCTTGTCAAGATCAAGCACATTCTGTCCGAAATATTCCGATACAGATGCCTTTTCCTCATAGAATCGATGTGGTTGATGGGATGCAGCCTCATCTAAAGCTCTTTTTCTGAATGTTGCCATAAACTGAAAAAAATTGTCAAGTCGGGCGCAAAGATACAAAAATGTATTGAGAGTTTTACCTTAAAAATATTTATCTTTGCAGCCCGAAAAGCTAAATCGAATAGCTTTACGGAACTATAGAAACGAACTAAACCAACCATCATGGCAAACATTTCAATCAAAGCACAGCAGATGCCGGCATCTGCAATCCGCAAACTTGTTCCATTCGCAGACGCAGCAAAGAAAGAAGGAGTAAAGGTTTACCACCTCAATCTCGGACAACCTGATATCAAATCTCCAGCCTGTGCTCTCAATGCAATCAGAAACTTCGACGGAGAAAATGTATCATACTCACACTCTGCGGGTCTGATGGATCTCCGTAAAGGTCTTGTTGAGAAATATTATAAGAAGATCGGCATAGATATTACAGTTGACGAGCTTATCACAACTGTGGCAGGAAGCGAGAGCGTGAACCTTGCTCTGGAAATCGCATGTAACCCTGGCGACGAGGTTATCGTACTTGAGCCGTTCTATACAAACTACAACACTTTTGCCTTCATGAACGGACTTACCCTGAAGGCAATCAAGACAGATATCAGAAAGGGATTCCAGATTCCTGACATTGAGGAGTTCGAGAAGGCTATCACTGAGAAGACCAAGGCAATCCTTGTCTGCAACCCTGGAAATCCTACAGGAACACAGTACTCGAAGGAAAGCATGCTTGCTCTCGGCGAAATCGCACGCAGGCACGACCTTTTCCTCCTTTCTGACGAGGTTTACCGCGAGTTCTGCTATACAGACGAGCCTCATTTCTCGGCAATGAACATCCCGGGACTTGAGCAGAACGTAATCCTTATCGACTCTGTATCAAAGAGATATAATCTCTGCGGCGCACGTATAGGATGCATCGTTTCGCACAATAAGGATGTTATGGCGGCAGCAATGAAGTTTGCCCAAGCGCGCCTCTGCCCACCGGTTCTTGGACAGAAGGCCGCTATCGGAGCTCTCGACACTCCTGATTCATATTTCGAGGAGGTCAAGGCTGAGTACATCAAGAGAAGAGACTTCATGATTGAGGGACTCAACAAGATCGAAGGCGTGTACACACCGCTTCCAATGGGTGCATTCTACACAATCGCTGAACTTCCCGTAGATGACACTGAGAAATTCGCAAAGTGGATGCTTGAAAGCTTCAGGATCGACAACGAGACAACAATGGTTACTCCTGCTGCCTCATTCTACAAGACTCCAGGCATGGGCAAGAACCACGCCCGTATAGCATATGTACTTGAAGTAGAAGAACTTAAGAAGGCTCTCCACATCCTTGAAGAGGGACTTAAAGCTTACCCTGGAAGAACTCTTTAATCACAGGAACAAGCATGGAGCGGATAAATTCCTCCTCCATGAAATGCGTTCCTTCATACATGACATAGGAGTCTTTACCGAATAATCTCCGCCACGCACGCACACTTACCACACCGCTTCTGCGATAATGGTCATGTGTTCCGAAAAAGGCAAGATTCATATATTTACCGCCGTCAGCAGCAGAGGCCGCCAAAGCTTCTTTCCTGTGACGGCGGTATTTGCGTAATGTCTTGAATGTGAAGTGCAGAGGCTGCCTGTCGCCTTCTTTAGGGCGGTAGAAACCATCAAAAAAACGAGTTACACCAGGAATCAAGGTCAGCCATGCCAGAGGCATGAAATAAAGAGCAGAGTTGACAGCAGGAGATACATATAAATGTGGAATGCCACGCACCCGCATTGCCTGTAAGGCGCCCAAGGACTCACCTATCACAAGATTTGGTTTGAGTTCATTCACCCATCCTGCAATCTGGTCTGCCCCAGTCTCCGGATCGAAATCATATGTACGCACAACAACATTAATCATATCCGCTGACAATGCATCAGCAAGAATCGAGGGTATACGGCTATCGCCTCCCCCACCCATTCCATGTATGTAAAGTACATTCAGCATAACAGCGCAAAGTTATATATTTTTGTTATCTTTGTCCGTTCACTTGAATATAAAACAAAATACAATATATCATGAAAATCAAATCATTCCTCACAGCAGCCGTCATAGCTCTTGGCGCTACTGCTGCTTCTGCACAGGATTACCAGTTCACTACAGTGAAGGAAATCCCTGTAACTTCAATCAAGAACCAGTACCGTTCAGGTACATGCTGGTGTTTCTCTGCACTCTCGTTCATTGAGTCTGAGATTCTCAGAACCAAGGGATTAGAGGTTGATCTTTCAGAAATGTTCGTTGTTGGAAAGTCATACCACGACAGAGCCATCAAGTATGTTCGCCTTGACGGTAACCTCAGATTCGCAGCAGGAAGCTCGTTCGGCGATGTACTTCATGTAATCGAAGACTACGGTATCGTTCCTCAGGATGCCATGCCTGGATTCAACTACGGTACAGACAAGCCTGAGCACAATGAGCTTGATGCAGCGCTATATGGTTACGTAAACGCTATTTCAAGAAACCCTAACAAGAAGCTGACTACAGCATGGGTAAACGGTCTCGACGGTATTCTTGAGGCTTATTTCGGCGAATACCCAGAAACTTTCACTGCTGAAGGCGCTGAATATACTCCAGAATCATATAGAGACTTCCTCGGTATCAATACTGATGACTATGTGAATATAACTTCATTCACACACCACCCATTCTACGAGCCTTTCATCATCGAAGTTTGCGACAACTGGAGATGGGACAGCGCATATAACCTTCCAATGGATGAAATGATGGAGGTTATGTACAACGCTATCAACAAGGGATACACTATCGCCTGGGGTTCTGATGTAAGCGAGAAGGGCTTTACACGTGACGGTCTGGCAACCGTGCCTGACACCGAGCAGAAGGTTGGTGCCGGTTCAGACCAGGAGCGTTGGGTAGGAAAGGCAGCCGATGCTCCTAAGGAGGAGGTAAAGGCTGAGCTTCCAAAGGAAATGACCATCACCCAGGAAATGCGTCAGGACGGCTACGACCGCAAGACAACAACCGACGACCACGGAATGCACATCTACGGTCTCGCAAAGGACCAGAACGGCACTGACTATTTCATGGTGAAGAACTCATGGGGCGAGACAGGTAAGTACAAGGGCGTATGGTACGCTTCAGACGCATTCGTACGCTACAAGACTCTTAACATCGTAGTTCACAAGGACGCTCTTCCAAAGCATATTGCGAAGAAGCTCGGCATCAAATAATCTATGAATATCATCAGACATATTCCTAATACAATCACATCCATGAATCTGTTCTGCGGACTCATGGGTGTGATATTCACATTTAAGGGACAATTGGACACAGCCTTCCTGCTGATGATCGCTGCTGCAGTCTGCGACTTCTGCGACGGATTCTCGGCAAGACTCCTCAAGGCATACTCCGAGCTGGGAAAGCAACTTGACTCGCTTGCTGATATGGTCAGTTTCGGAACGCTCCCTGCCCTGATGTCCCACAGAATGATGGTTGAAGCTGGTACAACATCATGGGTATGTTATATTCCGCTTCTTATCGGCGTATTCTCAGCTCTCAGACTCGCCAAGTTCAATATTGACGAGAGGCAGACTGAAAACTTCATCGGTCTTCCGACACCGGCATGTGCTATGATCATCGGTTCATTTGCGTATTACGTATGCAATACACCAGACAGCATACTTGCAGGATGGGCTGGAACAACCTGGTTTATACCCGCAGTATCAATACTTCTCAGCGCGCTTCTTGTCTGCGAAATGCCTATGTTCTCAATGAAATTCAAGAAAGGTAGCGAGAACAAAGTAAGGATACTCAGACTCACATTTGCATGCATGACCGCAGCGGAAGCGTTGGCAGTAGCCATCCTAGGGCTGAACTGGTCAATGGTAATTCTCCTGGTATTCATCGGATATATTCTGATTAACCTTATTGCATACCTATTTACAGCAAGGGAATAAGATCCGGCACATAAAACTTACCCTACCGCCACTGTCGTCATATATAAAGAAACAAGGAGATGACCTTATAGTCATCTCCTTGTTTTTTGTGATTAGCAGGTATTTTAGTAATTTGTAGGATGTATCATGAAATAGCTTCTTGGATGCTTGCACACTGGGCAAATCTCTGGAGCCTTCTTGCCGATTACTACGTGACCGCAGTTTGAGCACTCCCACATCATATCCTCGTCGCGTGAGAATACGAGACCGCCTTCTACATTAGCGAGAAGCTGACGATAACGCTCCTCATGCATCTTCTCAATAGCACCTACTTTCTCGAAAAGGTCTGCGATTTCATCAAAGCCCTCCTCGCGAGCTACAACAGCGAAACCTGCATACATGTCAGTCCACTCGTAGTTCTCGCCCTCTGCTGCATCAAGAAGGTTAGCAGGTGTATCAGGCATCTCACCGCCATGGAGAAGCTTGAACCAGATCTTTGCGTGCTCCTTCTCATTGTTTGCAGTCTCCTCAAAGAGCTTACCGATCTGTACATATCCGTCCTTCTTTGCCTTTGAAGCATAGTAAGTATACTTATTGCGGGCCATTGACTCGCCAGCAAATGCAGTCTGAAGATTAGCTTCAGTCTGTGTTCCTTTCAAATCTTTCATAAATATCAAGTTTAATCTGTAATTGTTTCCTATACATATTTCGTCACTACCCGTGACGGACCAGATTTTGGCCTAACAAATTTATAAAACTATTTTGATTTTCTAGCAATTTTGTAGCCAATCATTGCTATTAAAATAGACATGAGAGGAGATATGATATTGAACAGACAATAAGGGAGATAAGTCAGTGTGCTGACCTTGAGCACAGTTGCCTGGGTCATGCCACATGAGTTCCATGGGATAAGCACAGATACTACGGTAGCTGAATCTTCGACTGAACGGCTAAGGAGCTTGGTTTCATATCCCCTCTCCTCATAGAGTTTCTTGTAAAGACTACTTGTGAGAATGATCGAAAGATACTGGTCGCCTGTAATCATGTTAGAGAATATACCGGTACCCACTGTTGCAGAAACCATTGTCACTCTGCGCTTTATACATCTCGTAAGGAGTTCGGTCAAGCTCTGGAGCATTCCGCTTCCGACAAGCGCACCGCCAAAAGTAACAGCGGAGATGATAAGGAATATGGTATTAAGCATACCTGTCATTCCACGGGTAGAGACAAGGTCGTTAAGTACAGCATTACCAGTATCTATGGCAGTTGATCCATAATAGGATATGAATACACCCTTGAAGCCGTCAAGAAACGACAGTGACTGGACAGAAGCAGGAAGATTGCCAGAGGCCACTGCACCGAGAATATGAGGCTGGAAGAAGAACGCAGCGACACCAGCAAGAAGCGAAGCGACGAAAAGAGTCACTATTGCCGGCACCTTACGTGCTATGAGGATACCTGTAAGAACAGGCACCAACATCAGCCATGGACTGATATTATATGTGGATGTCAGGTCTGCTGTAAAATCAGCGGTCATGACAGTGTTCGGCATTTCATGACATAGACTTACCACAAGGAATACGATCATCGCTATAAGGAATGAAGGCACCGTAGTGATCATCATGAACTTGATATGAGTAAACAGCGGAGTTCCTGCTGAGGATGATGCCAGAACCGTCGTATCTGATAACGGAGATACCTTATCGCCGAAATATGCTCCGGAAATGATTGCACCTGCAATCCAGCCAGGCTCATATCCCTGTGCTGTTCCGATGCCGACCAACGCAACTCCGACAGTTGCGATAGTGGTCCATGAACTTCCGGTCATGATGGAAATCAAGGCACAGATAAGACATGTAGCAAACAGGAATATAGAAGGGAAAATGACCTTCATACCATAATATATCATGGTCGGCACTACGCCACTGACCATCCATGAACCCGCAACAGCTCCGATTAGAAGCAGAATTATGATTGACGAACCGACTGAACGTATATTGTCAAGGATTGCATCTTCAAAATTCTTCCACGGGATACGATAGAAGGCCATGGATATGGCAACAACCACGCCGGTTGCAAATAGAAGGGAAACCTGGCTACCTCCCTCAAGAGCGTCAGCTCCGAAAACTTTGATGACAACCACGAGGGTTGCGATCAACACCAGAAAAGGAATGAGGGAAACCCACCACGACGGTTTTTCACCGCGATTGAAAAACTTCATTTTAATACACTTTAGCTACTAATAACAAGTTGCGAAGTTACTAAAATCAACGGATTTTTCATAATTTTGTATTGTTATGGCAAAGAAATCAGCAAATAGCAAAGGCAGTAAGAAAAAAGCCGTCAGGAAGCGTAACAGGAAGAGAAAACCAATAAAGATAAAAGTGACAGCCTACGTCATGTCGGCTGTTTTGATTCTACTCCTCGCAGTCGCCGGACTGATTGCAAAGCCTTATATCAAAGAGAAGAACGAAGTTTACAAGGGAGCCTCAGTTCCAAGCGGATACTATTGCTATGGTATAGATATATCAAGATATCAGACTGATATCGAATGGGAGAAGATAAAGGTCCTGACCGATGCGCACGGACGCACTACGAACTCCGTTAACCAGGCTAAAGACATAAGGAACATATCTTATGTATTCATTAAGGCAACTGAAGGTAACTCATTCAGAGACAAATACTTCAAGAGACACTGGAAAAATGCTGGTAAAAGAGGGATACGAAGAGGGGCGTATCATTTTTTCAGATCATCCAAAGACGCAGGTCTGCAGGCAAATCACTTCATAAGAACAGTTGGAGATCTTTCTGCGAACGATCTCCCTCCCGTTCTTGACATAGAAACAATCCACAAGGGCTGCTCGTACAAGACACTGAATGAGAAGGCACTTATATGGCTGAAGGCAGTAGAAAAACATTACGGAAGAAAGCCTGTCGTATACTCATCTGCCTCCTTCATAAACGACATCCTCTGCAAGGAAATCAAAGAAAACTACCCTATCTGGGTCGCGCATTACGGAGTGTCAAGACCACGCTGTGACAAGTGGCATATATGGCAATTCGCCGACAACGCCACTGTATATGGCATTGCCGGCGAAGTAGATCTGAACGTCACAACTAAAGAGACGCTCGAGACACTTTAGTTATTTTTCCAGAAGTTCAATGCTTCTCCGAGTGTCATTTCAGGGAAAGCACATGCTTCGCTGAATGCTCTCCAGCCCTCGACTTCATTCTCTGCAACGTCTCCGTCACAAACCATCACTGCAGCAAGGTAACCGCACGCATATTTCTTTGCATCTGATGACATAGCCTTGAGTACTTCAACTGTCTGCTCAACTGTCATGTCAATGGCAACCTTGAGATAGATCTCAGCCTCTTCACGTGTTACGTTGAAAGAAGTAAGTTCCTTAAGAAGCAGTTCCTTCTCCTCATCTGCAACGCGACCATCTGCATTTGAAAGGATCATACCTGCAGAAAGCATTGCTGTCAATTCAATTCCTTTAAGATTCATAGTGTTATTAGTTTAAATGGTTATTAATAAAAAAAGAGCCACTTTTAAGTGACTCTTTTATGTGTTTTCTCAAATTACTTTGCGATAACGCGAGCCATCTCGAGAACCTTGTTTGAGTAACCCCACTCGTTGTCATACCATGAAACAACCTTAGCAAAGTTAGCGTCGAGGCTGATACCAGCCTTAGCGTCGAAGATAGAAGTGTTAGCGCAACCACGGAAGTCAGTTGAAACAACTGCATCCTCAGTGTAACCAAGGATACCCTTGAGCTCACCGTTAGCAGCCTCCTTCATTGCAGCGCAGATCTCAGCCATAGTAGCCTCCTTCTCGAGAACTACAGTAAGGTCAACTACTGATACGTCTGAAGTAGGAACGCGGAATGCCATACCAGTAAGCTTACCGTTGAGAACTG
>JAFYRK010000134.1 GCA_017559545.1 Bacteroidales bacterium | reverse complement strand
TTGAATCCCGGAGCAATAGCACCGGAAATATGTGGGAAATCCCTATCCTCTCCGTGCTGGGTATATACGGTTCGTATCTGATAAATCTGCTCATAATCAGCATAGCAGGTGTCATAACTCATCTCATAGCATACCTTCGCTATCAGAATCAGACCGATGGCTACTCCCGTACCGAGAGATAACGCCTTTATTATAGTTTCCTTTAGTTTCATTTTGTAAGGTCATTAGTTAGAATACCAGCACCTCATTATCTCCAAAATTATCATAGCCCGAAGTTATCACTTTTTCGCCGGCTTCCAATCCTTCAAGCACTTCATAGAACTGAGGATTCTGACGACCGATACGGATTTCACGCTTTACGGCCTTTCCACCCTCCGGAGATACAACATAGATCCACTTTCCTCCTGTCTTCTGGTAGAATGTGCCGCGTGGAATCAGGATGGCCTTCTCCGGCTGACCCAGCTGCAGGTTGAGATAGTAGGTCTGGCCTGTACGGATGTTGGCAGGCTGTTCACCGCTGAACTTGAAGTCTGCCTTGAACTTGCCCTCGCGTACTTCAGGATAGACCTTTCTGATGACCGCATCGTATGACTCGTTCTGACGCTCGAACGAAGCAGAAAGTCCTGCTGATACCCTGTCGATGTAATGCTCGTCGATCTGAGCCTCGATCTTGTAACTTCCGAGTTCATTTATCTGACCGATCTTTGTACCGCTGGCAATCGACTGTCCGAGCGTAACGTCCAGAAGTCCGAGCTCGCCGCTGATAGGGGACTTGATTGTGAGATTATCCTTTCTGCGACGTATCATCTGCATATTCAGACGCATATTCTCAAGGCTTTCCTGCATCTGACGGATCTCCACGCTTCTATAGAGGCTATCCTGGGTAGCACGCTCCTTTACCAGCTCAAGTCTGCCGGCAGCAAGCTCATAATCCTCCTGGGCCATGAGATACTCCTCTCGTGCGATAAGCTTCTCCTCGTAGAGAGCCTTGTTCTGCTCATACTTTCTCTTGAGCCTCTTGACCTCTATCTGAAGCTGGAGTTTCTCCTGCTGCACGCTCAGTCTCTGCTGTTCCATAGAAATCATGGTATTGCGGAGGAGGTTCTCCTTCTCTGCCAGCTCGGCTTCCGAATTCAGGATCTGAAGGTCAAGATTATCATTGCTCAGACGGATGATCTCATCTCCGACATTCACCTTGGATCCCTCCTCGATGATGATCTCCTTTACGATTCCACCCTCTTGCGGGCTGATTTGTATAGTGGTCATCGGCTGCACCTGACCGCTGATGCGGATGTAGTCGTTGAACTCGCCGCTTCGTACCTCGCTGATAGAGAGAGTCTCACCGTTAACCCTGAGTGTGCTAGCATCGTCGCGAAGCACGAGCCAGAGGATGAACGCCGCCATTAGGGCACCAAACCAAAACGGCAAAGCCTTCTTAGTGAATGCCACTGCAATTCCTTTCTTCTTTTCAATTATCTTGTCCATAGGGTTATGTTTTCTCGTTTATTACTGATTGATATAGCTAATTCCATTATAATAGTTCACCACGCTGCGCTTGATGTAGAATTTAAGGAGTGCATCCAGCCTGCTGGTCTTGGCATTGAGCCAGTTGTCCGAAGCCTTCTGGAAATCGATGGTTGATATAAGGCCCTGCTCGAGTTTCCTTACATTCAGGTGATATGCCTCTTCCTGTAGTGCGGCTCTTCTGTCAGCCTGATGGAAAGCCGCTGATGCTCCGTCTCTGTCCTGTACAGCCCTGATCACTTCTGCTTCGACCTCACGCACTTTCTGCTCGTATTGGACGGTAGCCCTCTTGCTCTCGTTCCTCTTCTTTCTGAGGTTTGAGAAGGTTGACAGGCGGTCAAAGATTGGGAATGACAGAGATAGCTGTATATATTCACCTCCGTTGTTCTTGAACTGTGTGTGGAATGGAGTAGCGACATATCCCTCCATACCTGGATAGGTATAATAACTTGTCGACCATCCTGCGTTCAATGACAGGCTCGGAGTGAATCTCCATTTTGCAGTCTTGAGCTCAAGCATCGCATTATCCATACGTCCCTTGGCAATAGCAATGGATGGCAGATTATGCACCGCGTAGTCGATGATGTTCTCTGTCTCATCTTCAGGAGTCAAAGAGACTATCACCTCTGCCTCAGCCATCGATGTGTCTATGTGCAGGTCCTCATCCATAGGCCAGAACATAAGGTCCTTGAGAGTAAGGAGAGCGTCGGCGTGCTGGTTTCTTGCATTTATCAGCTGATATTCGCGGTCTGCAAGTTCGGCCTCCATCTCGATGACATCGGTATATCCCTTCTGTCCGAGTTCCTCCTGCTTCTTTGCGAGAGTCAACGCATCCTGAGCTGTCTGAACCTGAGATTCAAGAATTTGAGCAAGCTGCTCGAAATATACGACGTTATAATATGCTTCCATTGTTGCCAGACATATCTCGTCGCGTGTCAGTTCCTCCTGATCGATTCCCATCTTCAAGGCAGTCTTGCTGACCTTCATGTTATTCACCGCCGAGAATCCGTCAAACAGGGTGATGCCCGCTCCAAGCTGATAGCCGTTGTTGAATGATGTCGTGGAGACGTAGGTGTTGGTCTCTGGGTCAACGGATCGTCCGAAGTTTGAATATGCGTATGTTCCGGCCGAGACCTCAGGTGTGAATACTCTGAGGATCGCATCCCTGCGAGCAACACGCGCATCATCCACATCCATCTGCTGAAGCTTCATCTTTGCAGAGTTCTCCACAGCATACTGCATGCACTCCTGTAGAGTCATCACATCCTGTCCATAACCCACGGAAGCAAGTCCCAGTGCCACTGCAAAACAAATTATTCTTCTAGAGAAATTCATCTTTTATAATAGGGTTGTTAAGTTTTTATTCATGTTCGTGCCAAATAATAACACTCGGTGTGCCAAACTACGCAACTTATTGATATGCAAACAGATGTAAAATCGGGTGGGGTAGATTGAGTGTAAAGTTTCTTTACACTTTTGTAAACCTAAAAAGAAAGGTGCCCTGCAATTCTCATCGCAGGACACCTATAACCTAAAACTTAACCTATGAAAAAACTATTCAAGTTCTGTCACAGCAAAACCCGTACCTAATCCTTTGAACGAACTTTCAAAGAAAATCCTTTATCTTTGTGAGTAGAATAAGATAGAGAACATGCCACAGCCAGACAATAACATAAACTTCGACGACCTGTTCCGCTACAACTACAGGCCTCTCTGTCTGTATGCTCTGCATTACCTACAGGATGCGGATCTTTCGGAGGATATCGTTCAGGAAAGCTATGCCGCACTCTGGGAGAAACTTCAGGAAGGTGCTCATGTCCTCAACCGCAAGTCCTATCTATATATGATGGTGCGAAACCGTTGTCTGGACCATCTTCGTAAGAAAGGTATCCCGACCGAATCCCTCAAACCATACGATACCTATGGAATCATTGACGATGATGATGCACAGGAGCGCTCGCAGACTGAGGCACGTCTTTGGACCGCAATTGACAGTCTTCCTGAAAAATGCCGTGAGGTGTTCATCCTGAGCAAACGTGATGGTCTCAAGTACGAGGAGATTGCCGAGGAACTGGGACTATCAGTAAACACCGTTAGGAACCAGATCAGCAAGGCCTTAAAAGTCCTGAAGGAGGGTGTTCAGAAACTATACACATTCTTTTTTGCATAATTTTTCAAAATCATATAGTACTTTTTCAAAACACTTCCGTCTTAATGTCGGATTAACGGAATCTTAGATCTTAATTATGTCAGACTTTGAGGATAAACACATGGACTTCGTCCTGACACACTATCAGGAAGGAAAGTTCGACACTCAGAAAGCATTGCAGCGCTTCAATGAGGCTCATGGCATCGTCCGGAAGCCTCGCAGACGCGTACTGCCTTGGGTGTCAGGCGTAGCAGCGGCAGCAGCTGCAGTTATCCTTTGTGTGTTCCTCTTCCGTGACAATGAACAGCAGATCCTGCTCATGGCTGATGCTCAGGCGAAGGAGTTTGTCCTTCCTGACGGCACTGAGGTAACTCTTGCTCCAGGATCCAAACTCACCTACAGCGAGAAGTCCCCTCGAAACACAGCGCTTGAAGGAAAGGCTTATTTCGAAGTAGCTCGTGACGAGGCAGTGCCGTTTGAAATCACTTCGGACGGTGCATTCGTAAGAGTGCTCGGAACAAAGTTCATGGTGGATGCCGGCTCATCGGTCAAGGAAGTCTATGTGACAGAAGGTAAGGTGCTGTTTGCAAAGTCTTCAGATTCTGAAGGTGTGATCCTGACAAAGGACATGCAGGCGACTCTTTCTGAGTCTGATGCTGTCCCTGTCGTAGCTATGGAGCCAGACGTCAACTCTATCGCATGGCAGCGCGGATCGTTCATCTTCGACAAGACCCCTCTCAAGGACGTTCTTGAGACTTTATCTGAGCATTACAGGGTGTCGTTCGCAGCGACAGACCTTGACAAGCAGCTCAGCGGAGAGTTCTACGCTGAAGACCTCGACCTTATCATCAGTCTCATAGAGTCTGCATTGGATGTGCACATCATCAAGAGATAAGATTCCCAAACGACTTGACAATGAAGCACGTACTATTATTAATCACAACCGTAATCGCATTGGCTTTCTATGCCGTTGCTCCTGCCTATGCACAGCAGAACAGGACTCTCAAGTCAGAGATGGAGGTCATCCACGAGTCTTTGGGTGTGAACTTCGTTTATGATTCAGCAATCGAGATCAATGTACCGTATTCGGGCAAGCCGATGAAGGACATCATCAAGGGCAACAAGAAGGAGCATTCTGTTCTTCTTGAAGAGTGCCTGATGACTCTCTTCTCCGGTACGAACATCGAATATGAAGTGATGAAGAAGTATGTGGTCCTTACACAGGCTGACAAAAGAAAGAAGCCCAAGGACTACACGATCTTCATAGAGGAGCAGAATGACAGCATTCCTGAGGCTGTCATTACTGCTTTGGTTGATTCCCAAAGGAACGAGACGCAGACAGGTTTGACAAGAATCGATGGCAAAAGCCTTAACAGAGGTTTTGCATTGCTGAGTTCGCCGGATCTCATCAAGTCTATCCAGATGCTTCCAGGTGTTTCATCCGGCACAGAGCTTATGTCAGGATTGTACGTGCACGGAGGCACTGGAAACGATAATCTATTTCAGTTGGACAATGTCCCTATGTATCAAGTCAGCCATTTGGCAGGTTTGTTTTCATCCTTCAATCATGAAGTAATCGATAACGTTGATTTCTACAAGAGTGGTTTCCCTGCTCGATATGGAGGAAGAATGTCATCGGTAGTAGATGTGATGACCCGTCCAGGAGATATGCAGGGATACCATGGTTCGTTCTCAATAGGCCTGATTGATGGAAATATTCAGTTTGAAGGTCCCATCATTAAGAATAGAACATCATTCAATGTTGCTTTGAGAAGAAGCTGGGTTGATGCTGTCACAACTCCTGTCTTTGCCCTCATGAATGCAAAGAACAAGAATGAGAAGACAGTGCTAGGCTATAACTTCTGGGATGCAAATGCCGGAATCACTCATCTCCTTAATGATAGCAACAAGCTATATCTCAATTTCTATGCAGGAGATGACAAGCTAAAGAATAATGAGTTTTATGATAGCGAGTTTACGGATGCCTATGGCGATCCTCAGAGAACATGGTTTGACTCGGGAATCAATGTTACATGGGGTAACATATTGGCTTCTGCTGGTTGGGAAAGCAAGATAACAGACAATCTGGAATCAAACGTCCTTGCTTTCTATAGTTTGAATCGTTCAAGGATGGTGTCTGACTGGCATGCGCGTAACGGTGTTCTTGACGTATATGAAGAGCAGGTTAGCAACGGTAATATATCGAATATTTCCAATGTCGGTGTGAAGTCCTTGTTTGATTGGACTCCCGGTACATGGAATCATGTGCGATTTGGCGGTGGATATCAGTATCACATGTATGACGTAAACCGAGTCAAGCAAGAGGAATATAAAGAGAATGACAATCTGGTATCAAGTACAAAGTCCACAGACGGAAAATTCTATGATGGCCATGAATTCTACCTATATGTCGAAGATGAAATGCAGCTGACTGATTGGTTTACAGCCAATGCGGGACTTAGGTATGTGCTGTTCGGCGTACCCGGTAAGGTCTACAATGCTTTGGAGCCAAGATTTGCTCTTAAATTCAAGTGTTCTGAGGCATTAGCAATCAAAGCTTCCTATACAGAGATGACTCAGTTCAACCATCAGGTCGCAACTTCATATATCGATCTCCCATCAAATACCTGGATGCCTGTGACTGATAAGATAGACCCAATGAAGGCTAAACAGGTAGCAGGAGGATTCTATTTTACTTTACCGTATGGACTGTCGTTGAATATAGAAGGTTGGTGGAAGAGAATGGACTACCTTCGTGAGTATATCGGAGGAAATACCCTCTTTCCTCCATTGAATAAATGGGAAGCTTCATTTGCAAAAGGTACTGGACGTTCGTATGGCGGTGAATTTGAGTTTGCTTGGAGAAAATCGAAATTTGATTTTACTGCTGCCTATACCTTGTCTTGGAATGAAAGATATTTCGAAAGCATATATCGCGACTGGTATCCTGACAGGAATGACCACAGGCATAAGTTCACAGTCTCTGGAACCTACAAGTTCGGTAAGCGCTTTGAAATGTATGCTGCATGGCATTATCACAGCGGTAGCCGATTTACAGTAGCATCGAATGTCTCTTCTGAACAGTTCGATCCGTCAGAGGATCCAGGATACGGTATCATATACTTTGGCCCGCATGATGGATTTAAACATGAGTACTATTATTCAAGCCCTAATAATGTGAAGATGCCTGCTTACCACAGGCTGGATGCTGGCTTCAATTTCAGGAAGACAACCAAACGAGGAAATGAAAGCATATGGAATCTCAGCGTCTATAATGCATACTGTCGTATGAATCCCATCTGGGCTTCTGTTGAATATAATGGACAGGGCAAGTTTCTTGGAAAGGCATATGGCATAATCCCAATCATTCCATCATTCAGTTATACCCTTAGATTCTAATGCAATGAATAAATATATATTAAAGACACTAACATTGATGCTGATGCTCACATCCTTCTTTTCATGTGAGACTGATTTCGAGATTGAAAGACTTGATGCTGAACCAATGTTCTACATCGAAAGCATCTTCTTTGATGATCAGGAACTTATTGAGATTTCAGTGGTTCCTACCTATGTCGTCACTGAGAATCCGAGGGTGTCTGAACTGCCCGAAGGCTTTTCGCTGACAGTCTTGGAGAACGGAAAACCTAGAGAGTTGAATAAGGCTGACGATACATTCCAGAATCCGAAGTTCAAATGGTATCTTACAGGAGGAGTTCAGCCAGGGGCCGAGCTTGAGATTTCTGCTAAGGCAGAGGGCTATCCTGAGGCCTATGCCAAGGTAGTTGTTCCAGAGAAGTTTGATGACTTTACCTGCAGCGTAGAGAAATATACTGATGGAAAAGCGATACTCCATATAGATTACTATGATGATCCGAATGCCGAGGACTATTATGCTGTATCTGTGGCTCGAAATGTCAAACAGGTTAGGTTTGACGGAACAGTTGATTCTGATGTATCCTATCCAATAATGAATACTCCATTGCAGGATGATTTCGGAGATTATGCCTATTGTTCCTGGAATCTTGAGGGAGTCTCGTGGCCAGAACATAGAAACATCGTATTCTGGAACGATTCTCGTGAGACTGTATCCGGCAAGCAGAGGATGACAATCTATATAAGTGAGAATCAATCGGAGCCTTCATTTGATTATACTGAGCCTACGATGGGTGCTGTCGGAGAGGTAATAGGGACAACTTACGTCGGAGATTATGTGACGCTCTATAAACTCGCTCCAGGAACATATCATTACATCAACGGCAAATGGAATGAGAATTACAATGATTTGTCAAACATGGGGCTGGTTCCGCCGACGTGGACATTCACTAATATAGACGGAGGAATCGGTATGTTCGGCCCGATGTCTTCATCAGAGCCATACCTCATTGAATGGAACGATTTGAATTAAAGACCAAGACTCATGAAAAAGATAATATTAATACTATCCGCGATACTTCTGCTTGCCTCTTGTGAAAAGCACTATTATGACCCTGTAGTTCAGATAAAGGAATACGAAGGCCAGATACCCCAGGAAGGTGAAATCATAATGATTGACTATGTATATGAGCCGGTTGAAACTAAATTTACCGCACCGACAGCATGTCTCACTTTCAGGTATCGTGCATTCATAGATGATGACATCTATTCTTATGCACTGGTTGTGGGAGGGTCATATCCTCCTCTCAAGATTGTCGTTCCTTGTAATGATACCTTCTCTGAGAGAAATATAAAGGTGGAGATATCTGCCGGAAAG
>JAFYRK010000133.1 GCA_017559545.1 Bacteroidales bacterium | reverse complement strand
GAAAGCATGTCAAGCTCTATCAGACGGGGATCATCAGAAGGAGTATCCTCGTTTGTTTCGAAAAAGAGCTGATCTATGCGAGCCATGATTGCAGCATATTCTTTCTCTGTTTTAATGTGTGCCATAACCATTATATTGTTTTGATGTCCAACTTATCGTATTCACTATGTGTGCCAACAAAACGGACATACACAAGTGCGGGCGTAAACTTGACTGCAACAATAAGCCTATGCTTGTTCCCTTTGATATTGAAGACGTACTTCTGGTTTCCAACGTAGTCAACAGAATTAAAATCCTTCTTAATATCGTTGAAGCAGGTCCATTGTGCCCTCTCAACCTTTGCATACCAATCCCTCAATGGAATTTCAGCATCGTTATGCTTTTCCCAATATTCCTTGAGTTTCTGAATCGATATTATTCTCATACTGCAAATTTATAATAAATTATTTATTTTGAAATTAAATTTCATAATATATCACAAAAACACCCATATATAGCGGTCACACCGCATACATAAAGTATATCATCAGGGCAAATATATGGAACAAAAACAAATTATAAAACATTGATTTTCAACGACTTTTTCGCTATATAAATAAAGATGTAGACCTATTATATCACCATAGAATATTATTATATATTATAATATATACTAGTATAACATTTATGTATAGAAGTATATAGAGATACAAAAAAGGCAGACCAAAGTCTGCCCTTTATGAGGTATTTAAAATCAATCTTACTTCTTCTTGGAAATCAGGTAAAGGTCTGCAAGAGGGATCATCACCATTATGTCAAAGAATGCGAGCATCATCACTGCGCCGAAAGCTCCGATTGTAAGAGCCATTGAAAGGGCAAAGTAGAACGAGAACGCATGGAGGAGGATCGCAAAGATTGCTACAGGAAGCCAGAATTTAAGACCTGTAAGGTGGTAGAGCACCATTGCAATCACCGTAAATGCCAATGGAATGAAGAACATCATGTTCTCACCCAAAGCAAGCAGAAGAACTACTGAAAGAATGAAGACAAGAGTCAACACTCCATAAAGGTTCTTATATGCATAATGTGATGCCGCTGTTGCAGCAGCGCTGTTTCTCATAGATTCCGAAGATGCACGAACTGCCTTCTTTCTACCTGCAAGATACACAAGCACACTGGCCACTGTCATCAGCACAGCTGTCACGATCATAGCCGCATTGTCAAACTGAACTCCCTGAACTGTTCCAAAGAGCTTGAACTTAGCTCCGGCAATTGCTGCACACACGTACGCCACACCCTCGCCCAAAAGGAGAGCTCCGATAGCAGAAGCGAAGACAATCGCCGACACCTTGAATACTCCCGCTGCAGACTTCAGTCTTCCACGTACCTTCTCCAATCCAAATACAATGAGGAACAGGAGGAAGATGACAACGTTGATCACGACATAAATAGTCTTGCTGAAATTGAAAAGTCCAAGGAGCGGAATTGTAAAGTTTACAGTATCCTTGTCTGTTCTGAAATAATCCTTGTCTGCATACTTGTCGCTCATCACATACTCCTGTGCGATCGGAAGGATCTGCTCGCCATAATGCTGGATAGACTTCTCGCAGATGTTGCTGAAGTTATCCTTGTCAGTATGGTAGTGGTTGACGTCTGTGATTGTCGAGAAGTTCATGCCTGGTATATAATCCTTCACGATTGTGAAGTCTGTGAAGTTAGGCATGAAAGTATAGACTACTGTCGTAAGAGAATATGTGTAATGATATTTCGCGACATCTGCATAGAGGTCCATTATCTTCTCGCTGCCTGGGCAAGTCTCGAAAAGAAGAGCCGGACCCATTGGTCCGCGAGCCTCGATATTGATCATGAGTCCGACATTGTCAAACACTTCCCTGTTGTTCTCCCACTGAGCGGTCATTCCATACATACCAACCTCCTCTGCATCAGTAAAGAGCACCTTCACGCCCTGTTTCCAGTCAGCACGCTGCTTAAGCAGATGAGACATTGTCTCGAGAGTGACACCCAAACCGTAACCGTCATCTGCCGCACCATATGACCAAACTGTGTCCTGCTTCGGCATAGGCTGAGAGTAGCGTGAATCATAATGAGCAACAAACATCAGGTATGCAGTGCTGTCCGAAGCATTTTCCGGAGCGAACTCTGCGAGGATGTTATCCGCGTCAAATGTGTAAACCACATGTCTGTTCTTCGGTCCCACAAGCGAATCGTAGCCATAGAGCATCACTGTATCTGCACCGAGTCCCTGGAGTCTCTCCACGAGATACTCACGCACTTTTGCTCTTTCCTCTGGATGCGCGACAGAATGATGTTCCTTAGAGAATACAGCGATATCTTCAACTACACGAGCCGAAGAAAATCCCTCATAATCTGCAGGTTTCGGACTAGGAATAGTCCAAAGTCCATAGGCAAGAAGTCCTGCCATCGCCACAACAAGGGCGAGAATAATCGGTCTTAACTTGTTCATTGTTTTACGATTTTATGATTTTAGTACATTTTTAAAGTTTCATTTGTCTTTCTTATCAGTTCAACAGTAGTCTGGTCTGTCACATACACAGAAAACAGGCCCTGCGGCTCCTGAGCAGGATCCCCGCAATAATCATCGCCAGGACGCCAGAACTCATTGACCTCTGACTGCGATGCAAATCCACCCCATCCCCAGAAGTTCACACCGGCAAGAGGCTCTCCGTTTTCACGAGCCTTTATGAGCCGATCAAACACATAGCTGTAATATGCATCCCTTGCAGCTGTCGAGGAGTCCTTTGAAAGAGATACTCCGTCCCAGAACTTCACAGCCTCACCCTCGAATACCTTTCCACCATCACGAGGATATCCGAACTCTTCCAGCACAATCGGCTTACCCAGTCTCTCCGCAACAGGGAAATGCGCAGTAAGATACTTCTCTGTCATACGGTTTGCCACGCATACGCTATCGGCAAATGTATCCTTGGTCACCCATCTCCATACAAGAGGCCAGATATGAACATTGAGATAATCAAAATCCTCATGAGCATGTATCCGCTCGAAAAGCTCCATATCCACCTCGCATCCATAAAGTCCTTCGCTTCCAGTAGACACCATGTGGTTAGGGTCGAGCGACTTGATCAGCGATGCTGATGTGCACATCCAGTCTGCAAAGGCAGCCTTGGTAACACTGTCACGTGCAAATGCCCTTGGTTCGTTTCCAATCTGCCATGAGAATATGGCAGGATCCTCAACATAAGGCTTACCGGTAACGGTGTTTGTGCGCGTAACAATGTTTCTTACATGATTATAATAAAGTTCCTTTGCCTTAACATCCTTGACGAAACGGCTGACATGATCCACATAATTCTCATATCCATCCACGCTTGGAAGCAGCGCCTTACCGTTGCCTGCCCACTCCAGATACTGACCATATCCACCTGACCATTCCCATGAGTTGTTGAAATATAGCACAGCATGCATGTCACGCTCTGCCATCTGAGCAAGAAGGTAATCCAATCCTCTGAGGACGGTATCATTATATACCCCCGGCTCAAGCTGCAGGACAGGCTCGACCTTATATGCGACTCCTTCCGGGCCGTCAGACCCTACCAGGATACGAAGATTTGTCACACCAATCGACTTCAATGCATCAAGTTCCTGATGTAGTCTGTCCCTGTTTCCACCTCGTCCTTGCGAGGCGATCAGAGGTCCATACCAGAAGTTTGTCCCCACGAAGGAAAGAGTATCTTCGCCAAGGACGAACTGACCGTTCACCACCCTCACAAATTCAGAGGTGTCATCGTTGCGCACCGAGCATGCACACACAACTGCCATGGTAGCAAGAACTGAAAAAATGAGTTTTTTCATCGTTTCGAAAAGTCAATAATTTGTCAAAAGTAATGATTTTTAATGAGATTCGTGACTATCTTTGCAGTAATATGAAAGATAACGAGAAATACATGAGAGAAGCGCTGCGTGAAGCAGGCTTTGCCGCTGCCGAGGACGAGGTACCTGTCGGCGCAGTCATTGTGTGCCGCGGAAGGATCATCGGCAAAGGTCACAATATGACAGAAAAGCTTTGCGACCCGACTGCACACGCAGAGATGATAGCTATAACCGCAGCAACCGAAGCCATGGGAGGCAAATATCTGAATGACTGCACATTATACGTTACCGTAGAACCCTGTCCAATGTGTGCTGGAGCTCTTGCATGGTCACAGATAGGCAAGGTTGTCTATGGAGCATCAGACCCTAAACGTGGATTCAGCATGTTCTCTCCATCACTCATGCATCCGAAGACACAGATTATCTCCGGAGTGCTTGCAGACGAATGCAGCGCACTCGTGACAGAATTTTTCCGCAATAAAAGATCATAACCATGGAATGGCTTGAAGGTCTCGGTCTGCTTGGACTGTTTATCGGAACATTTCTGGCTGCAACAATATTTCCGTTCAGCTCTGACGCTCTCTATCTGGCTATACTTGCTGCGACATCCAATCCCGTCGGATGTCTCTTCGTCGGCACCCTCGGTAACTGGCTCGGCAGCGTTGCAACCTATTGGGTCGGCTGGATCGGGAAATGGGAATGGATCGAGAAATGGTTCAAGGTAAAGCCCGAAACCCTTCAGAAACAGAAAGAGAAAATCAACAAGTGGGGTGCGTGGCTTGCGCTTACTGCATGGATTCCGTTCATAGGCGACATCATAGCCATAGCCCTTGGCTTCTACAAGACCCGCCCCGGCTGGACAATGTTTCTGCTCCTTGTGGGCAAATTCGCAAGATTCCTCGTCTGGAATCTCATATACGGTTTATTTTAAAACGAAAAAAGGCGGTCAAAAGACCGCCTCGTTTTCTGGTTGAACTACCAGGATTCGAACCTGGACAGACAGAACCAAAATCTGTAGTGCTACCATTACACCATAGTTCAGTACCGAGGTGCAAAGATACTACATTTTTTCATATATACAAAAGCGGCACAAGATATGCCTCGGCAGAAAGAAAAAGACACATATGAAAGTTTTGATCTTATCCTGCAACACCGGCGAAGGGCACAATTCTACAGCCAACGCAATACGCTCACACCTTATGAGCTCCGGCATGGAATGCACCATAAAAGACACACTCACATTTCTAGGCAAGAAAGCATCAGAAAGAGTATCTGACTTTTATATATATAGCACCCGGTCCAACCTTTTCGGGCATATCTATCAGTTCGGTAACACCATCAGCGAAGTCTTTGACCGTCTGAAATCACCGGTATATATATGGAACAGTACATATTCAAGGAAACTTGAAGGATACATCCAAAACAATGGGTTTGATGCAGTAATCTGCGTGCACTTGTTTCCTGCACTGGCCATAAGCTCCATCAGAGCAAAAGGCCGCTGCCTGATTCCTGCAATCTTTATCATGACTGACTATACCTCCATACCGTTCCTCAATGAAACCGAGATGGACTACTACGTCATCCCTCATGAGCATCTCATCGAAGAGTTTGTCACCAATGGAATACCCAGAGACAAACTTCGTCCATACGGAATACCTGTCAGCGACGACTTCTTCACACGAGCACCGAAAACCGAGTCCAGAAAGAAGATAGTCGAAACTTTCGGTTGGGAGGTTCCTCTGCACAACAACTGGTTCCTTATAATGACTGGTTCGATGGGATTCGGCGACACTCAAGGAATCATAAACGAGCTCATATTCCAGTCATCCGTAAGACCGGAAATCATAGCCGTATGTGGCCGCAACAAAGACATGCTTGAAAACCTGAAGAAAGACAACCAGGATCTAGATAATGTCCACCCGATAGGATTTACAGACAATATCCCAATGCTGATGGACGCATGCGATGTACTCTTCACTAAACCCGGGGGCATATCAAGCACCGAGGCCATATCCAAAGGAATCCCGCTCATCCATACTGCTCCGATTCCCGGATGGGAGACACGCAACGCAGAGTTCTTCCACTACCATGGTATGTCATACAGCAGTACCGATATCAGGGAACAGGTGCACATTGCACTTAAACTGTGTTCTGAACCGGAATATAGAAAAGCAATGACAGGCGCCCAGTCACTTAATGCAAAACCGGACACCTGTCATAATATATGTAGTCTGATTACAGACCGAGTTTCTTGAAGAAATCGTTACCCTTGTCGTCAACGAGGATGAATGCAGGGAAGTCCTCAACGTGGATCTTCCAGATTGCCTCCATGCCGAGCTCAGGGTACTCTACGCACTCAATGCTCTTGATGTTGTTCTGAGCGAGGATTGCCGCAGGGCCACCGATAGAGCCGAGGTAGAATCCGCCATACTTCTGGCAAGCGTCAGTCACGCACTGCGCACGATTACCCTTTGCAAGCATGATCATGCTGCCACCATGGCTCTGGAAGAGGTCAACGTACGAGTCCATACGGCCTGCTGTTGTAGGTCCCATTGAGCCACATGCCATACCTGCAGGAGTCTTGGCCGGACCAGCATAGTAGATTGGGTGATCCTTGAGATACTGTGGCATCTCCTCTCCTCTGTCAAGACGCTCCTTGATCTTAGCGTGAGCGATATCGCGACCTACGATGATTGTACCGTTAAGGCTAAGACGAGTTGATACAGGATACTTGCTGAGTTCCTTAAGAATCTCTGACATCGGCTGATCGAGGTTGATCTTTACTGCCTCACCCTCGCCTGCCTGACGGAGTTCTTCTGGGATAAGACGTGCCGGATTGTCATCGAGCTTCTCGATCCAGATACCGTCCTTATTGATCTTTGCCTTGATGTTTCTGTCTGCAGAGCAACTTACTCCGAGTCCTACCGGGCAGCTTGCACCGTGGCGCGGGAGACGGATGATGCGTACGTCATGAGCGAAATACTTACCGCCGAACTGTGCGCCGAGACCAATCTTGTGAGCCTCCTCAAGAACAACCTTCTCAAGCTCTACATCACGAAATGCGCGTCCAGTCTCGTCACCTGTTGTAGGAAGTTCATCATAGAACTTAGTCGAAGCGAGCTTCACAGTAAGGAGGTTCTTCTCTGCTGAAGTACCACCGATTACGAATGCCACATGATATGGAGGACATGCTGCTGTTCCGAGAGTCTTCATCTTAGCCACAAGGAACGGAACAAGAGTCTGTGGGTTAAGGATTGCCTTAGTCTCCTGATAGAGGTAAGTCTTGTTTGCAGATCCACCGCCCTTAGTCACGCAAAGGAAATAATACTCTGCGCCATGAGTTGCCTCGATATCTATCTGTGCCGGAAGGTTGCACTTTGTGTTCACCTCATCATACATATTCAGAGGTGCATTCTGTGAGTAACGGAGGTTCTCCTCTGTGTAAGTCTTGTAAACTCCAAGTGAAAGAGCCTCTTCATCGCAATAGCCTGTCCAGACCTGCTGACCCTTCTCACCATGGATGATAGCTGTACCGGTGTCCTGGCAGAAAGGAAGCTTACCCTTGCAAGCAACCTCTGCGTTGCGGAGGAATGTAAGAGCCACATACTTATCGTTCTCTGAAGCCTCTGGATCGCGAAGAATCTTTGCCACCATCTCATTGTGCTCCGGACGAAGCATGAATGAAACATCACGAAAAGCTGTATTAGCCATCACTGTAAGACCCTCCTTAGCGATCTTGAGCATCTCATGACCCTCAAACTCGCCAGTGCTTACATACTGTTCCGAACCCGGAATCTTGTAGTATTCAGTCTTGTCCTCGCCAAGCTGAAACATAGGTGCATACTTAAATTCAGCCATTTTGTATTGTGTTAGTTTATATTTTCATTGTCATCTTAAGAAATCTCAAGACATCATGCAAATATAACAAATATCCCGGACCTCGTCCAAGAAAACGGGCCTTTTTGTGGACGAGACATGTCAATCCAAAGTGGTCATATCAGTGGAAATCAGCTAAACTGCGTCAAAGCAGTCAGATAAATTGGAATTCCGTTTATTTTAGAAATAATAAGTCAGTCCAAAAAATGAAGCTCGCGCCTTGTCAGTATTGAAATGCTGCTCAAAGAAGAGACGGAAATGTCTCACATCAATTCCTGCTCTCAAGGCGAAATTGGCAATATTCTGTCGATCTATGTAATAGCTCTGTCCTCCACCGGCTGCGACTCCGATGTATGGCAT
>JAFYRK010000132.1 GCA_017559545.1 Bacteroidales bacterium | reverse complement strand
GATGTTACAAATGCGGTACAAATTATGGCAAATAAGTGTAGAAATGCATTAAAATATCATAAATGGTTAAACTTCATTCCGAAGCTTAAAGCATTGGTATCTAATGATATTCTAATACTTTACTATCTATATTGATATCGGGCTATTTTCCGATGCAGAAATTCCTAAAGATATTCCCGAGAACTTCGTCAGTGGAGATTTCGCCGACGATGGAACCGAGGTGATAGATGGCTTCGCGGATGTCCTGTGCGGCGAGGTCGGTTGGTAGGCCGAAGGCGAGGCCTTCCTGGACGCGAAGGAGGGAAGTGCGGGCGTCGCTGAGGGCCTGGACGTGGCGCTGGTTTGTGACCAGAGTTGTGTCGCTGTCTGCGAGAAGATCGCGTTGTGATGCGGCTAAAACAGAGCGCAATATGTTGATTCCTGAGCCTGTTTTTGCTGAAATTGCGATGATTGAGGTCTGGTTGGCCAACTCTGTGGTGTTTTCAGTAATACTAGATTTAATGCCCTTACATTCAAGTGATGAAACAATAAAGTTTATTGTAGTAACATTATTGTTAAAATCGCAAATATCGGTTTTATTGAGCAAAATGACCAGTTTTTGGCAGCTGAAATCTACCTTTTCAATGATCTCGTGGACAGTCTCGCAAGTGCTCTCGAAGTCGCGTGTCAAGTCGACCATTCCGAGGATGATTGATGCCTCACTGATCTTTTTGAATGTTCTTTCGATACCTATTTTCTCTACTGTTTCTTCAGTCTCGCGAAGTCCTGCAGTGTCGATGAAACGGAAGAGAACGCCGTCAATATTGAGTGTCTCTTCTACAGTGTCGCGAGTTGTTCCGTGAACGTCTGAAACGATGGCTCGGTCTTCGCCGAGAAGTGAGTTCAATAAGGTGCTCTTGCCGGTGTTGGTGGCTCCGGCAATTGCGACCGGGACACCGTTCTTAATTGCGTTGCCGAGCTTGAATGAGTCGATAAGTCTGCCTACATGAGCAATGAGCTGCCCAAGCAGTGAGTCAAGACGTGAACGGTCTGCAAACTCTACTTCTTCTTCGCTGAAGTCAAGTTCAAGCTCCATTAATGAAACGAGTTCCAGGAGCTCGGATCTCATGCCCTTGAGTTCGGAAGAGAAACCACCCTTCATCTGCTTGAATGCGATGCGGTGGGCCGCTGCATTCTGCGATGCGATGACATCAGCAACAGCCTCGGCTTGCGCAAGGTCCATCTTGCCATTGAGGAAGGCCCTTTGGGTGAATTCTCCTGGCTCGGCTGCACGTGCACCTGCTGCATAAAGAAGGTCCATTACGGCTGAAACTATGTACGATGATGCATGACAAGAAATCTCTACGGAGTTCTCACCAGTATACGAATGGGGAGCTCGGAAAATGCTTACAAGGACCTCGTCCAACACCGTTCCCGCATCATCAAGTATTACTCCAAATTTAATAGTATAACCTTTTGATTCAGAGATTGAACCTTTTTTGCATTTGATGACCTTATCGGTAATGCCAAGTGCTTCCGGACCGCTGACCCTGATCACTGAAATCGCTCCAGTTCCCGGCACCGTTGCCGGCGCGCAAATCGTATCTTCGTTTCTGATGTACATTCTGGTGTAAATTTGTGTTGCAAAATTATCACAAAATTCCTATCTTCGCAAGGTTTTACGCGCGAGTATGCACGTGAACACATTAAAGAACAATTAACAGTAAGCGCTATGTGTAAACGATCAACATCCGCTACATACCTTAAAGTGAACGCATTACAAGATAATGCACAGCTTTGCGTCTTTCCTGTTACTATTACTGTCGGCCAGTTTCTCTAATCGAGAAGGTGGTCGTTTTTTTATGAAATATAAATCTAAACACAGTATAAAATGAAACTTAAAGCAACACTTCGTCTGGAGAACGGCATGGAATTCCACGGCTGGTCATTCGGTAGCGCAGAAGCGGTAAGCGGTGAGGTTGTGTTCAACACCTCTATGGTCGGTTACCCTGAGCAGTTGACTGATCCGACATACAGCGGCCAGATCCTTTGCCTTACTTATCCGCTCATCGGCAACTATGGTGTTCCTTCTGAGGAACTTATGGCAGAGAACCTCTCATTGAAACTTGAGTCTGACAGGATCCATCCCAAGGGTCTGATCGTATTTGATGTTTGTGAGGATTACAGCAACTGGGAGGCAGAGAAGGGCCTTGAGCAGTGGATGAAGGAGCAGAACCTTACAGGTATCTATGGTATTGATACTCGTGAGCTTACCAAGGTCCTCAGGGATAAGGGCTCGATGACAGGAGAGATCATTCCTGAAGGTGCGGCAAAGCATGAGGCTCCGGCCAAGCCAACTCCGGCTGATGTATGTTGCAAGGAGGTAATCACTTATCCTGCTAAACCAGCTCAGGATGTAGAGAACATCAACGGAAGCAAGGCAGCTACAGTAGCAGGAAAGAAGGTCGTTGTAGTTGACCTTGGAGTAAAGCACAGCATCATCAGAGGTCTCCTCGCTCGTGGTGCTGAGGTTATCCGCGTGCCTTATGACTATGACTTCACAGAGATGGAGTACGATGGAGTATATGTATCAAACGGTCCTGGATGCACTTGTAACTGCGATAAGACAGTTGAGGTGCTCAAGAAGGTATTCGAGGGTGGTAAGCCGGTCTTCGGCTTCGGTATGGGATATCATCTCATGGCCAAGGCGGCAGGATGCGAGCTCGTAAGACTTGACCATCCTCACAGAGGTGCTAACCAGCCTGTTCGCAAGGAGGGTACAAACCGCACATACATCTCATCTCAAAACGTATATCGTGCAGTCAAGGCTTCTGCAATCCCGTCAGAGTGGGAGGTTTACTTCACAAACCTCAATGACGGTGCAGTAGACGGTATCCGCCACAAGACCAAGCCTTTTGCCGGTCTCAACTTCGCGCCGGAAGTTTGCGTGGGTCTGACTGAGAATGTTACACCACTTGATGAATTTATTTCTAAATTGTAGGAGATTGCCACGTCGCTACGCTCCTCGCAATGACGTATAACGATATGATTGACAACAGCATAAAGAAAGTACTCGTGCTCGGTTCGGGAGCACTCAAGATCGGTCAGGCCGGTGAGTTTGACTATTCAGGATCACAGGCCCTTAAGGCTTTGAAGGAGGAAGGTATCGAGACCATCCTCATTAACCCGAACATCGCAACCGTACAGACTTCAGAGCAGGTTGCAGACAAGGTATACTTCCTTCCGGTGACAGCATACTTTGTTGAGAAGGTAATCCAGAAGGAGGCTCCTCAGGGCATTCTCCTTGCGTTCGGTGGCCAGACAGCCCTGAACTGCGGTGTGGATCTCTATGAGGCAGGCATCCTTGAGAAATATAACGTAAAGGTGCTCGGAACTCCAGTCCAGGCTATCATGGATACAGAGGATCGTGAGTTCTTCAATGCAAAGCTCGCTGAGATCAACGTAAAGACTATCAAGTCACACGCTGTTGAGACTGTGGAGGCAGCAAAGGAGGCAGCTAAGGAACTCGGATATCCAGTGATTGTGCGTGCTGCATATGCCCTCGGTGGACTCGGTTCCGGTTTCTGCAATAATGAGGAGGAGCTCGTTACACTTTGCGAGAGTTCATTCTCATTCTCTCCACAGGTGCTCGTGGAGAAGTCACTCAAAGGTTGGAAGGAGATCGAGTATGAGGTGATGCGTGACCGCTATGACAACTGCATCGCAATCTGTAACATGGAGAACTTCGACCCACTCGGAATCCACACAGGTGAGTCTATCGTAGTTGCTCCTACTCAGACACTCAGTGCTAAGGAGTGTCAGTTCCTTCATGACCTTGCAATCAAGATGGTTCGCCACATCGGCATCGTGGGTGAGTGTAACGTACAGTACGCTTACGACACCGATTCAATGGAATATTATGTGATTGAGATGAATGCGCGTCTTAGCCGTTCATCTGCTCTTGCATCAAAGGCTACAGGATTCCCGATTGCATTCGTTGCTGCTAAGATCGGTCTTGGCTACGGTCTCTTTGACATCAAGAACTCTGTGACTAAGCAGACACCTGCATTCTTTGAGCCTGCGCTCGACTACGTAGTGGCTAAGATCCCACGCTGGGACCTCTCTAAGTTCACAGGCGTATCACGCAAGATCGGCTCATCTATGAAGTCAGTAGGTGAGGTAATGTCACTCGGACGTAACTTCGAGGAGATCATCCAGAAGGGTCTCCGTATGATCGGTCAGGGTGCTAACGGATTCGTTGGTAACAAGGAAATCAAGGTTGATGACATCGCACAGGCGCTCCACGAACCAACTGACAACCGTATCTTCGTGATCAGTAAGGCGATGCAGGCTGGCTACACAGTAGATCAGATCCATGACCTCACAAAGATTGACAAGTGGTTCCTTAACAAGCTCATGGGTATTGTGAATACTCATAAGGAGATGAGACAGTACGACAGCTGTGAGCAGATGCCTCTTGACCTTCTCAAAAAGGCTAAGGTACAGGGCTTCTCAGACGTTCAGGTTGCAAATGCATTATATAAAGGTATGGACAGCGAGATGGCTGAAGATATCGTACGTGCATTCCGTAAGTCTAAGGGCATCGTTCCATGCGTAAAGCAGATAGATACTCTTGCAGCAGACTATCCTGCAGCTACAAACTACCTCTATCTTACTTACGGTGGTAACTTCCATGATGTTAAGTATCAGCATGATAAGAACTCAGTTATCGTACTCGGATCTGGTGCTTACCGCATCGGTTCTTCAGTAGAGTTCGACTGGTGTTCAGTAAACGCACTCCAGACAATCCGTAACCAGGGATATAGGGGAGTAATGATCAACTACAACCCTGAGACTGTGTCTACTGACTACGATATGTGTGACCGTCTCTATTTTGACGAGCTCACATTCGAGCGTGTGATGGATATCCATGACCTTGAGAATCCGCACGGAACAGTGGTTTCTGTGGGTGGTCAGATTCCTAACAACCTCGCTCTCAGACTCGACCAGAACAGAGTGAATATCCTCGGAACAAAGGCTACTTCAATTGACAAGGCAGAGGATCGTCACAAGTTCTCATCAATCGTGGATGCTCTCGGCATTGACCAGCCTAAATGGAAGGAGCTTACTAACTTCGATGAGGTTGATCAGTTCATAGAGCAGGTCGGCTTCCCGGTACTCGTTCGTCCTTCATACGTGCTTTCAGGTGCAGCGATGAATGTCTGCTACAACCACGAGGAGCTTCGCAACTTCCTTGGTCTTGCAGCGGAAGTGTCTGAGAAACACCCAGTTGTGATGTCTGAGTTCATGCAACGCTGCAAGGAGATCGAGTTCGACGCAGTTGCTGATAACGGTGAGGTTATCGCATATGCAATCTCTGAACATATTGAGTTCGCTGGTGTACACTCAGGAGACGCGACAATCCAGTTCCCTCCACAAAAGCTTTACGTTGAGACAGTTCGTCGCGTGAAGAAGATCGCAAAGAAGATTGCAGCCGCTCTCGAGATCACAGGTCCATTCAACATCCAGTTCCTTGCAAAGGACAACTATATAAAGGTAATTGAGTGTAACCTTCGTGCTTCACGAAGCTTCCCATTCGTTTCCAAGGTGCTTAAAATCAATATGATCGAGCTTGCAACTAAAGCAATGCTTGGCCTGAAGCCTTCGGCTCCTCGCAAGTCTGCGTTCGACCTTGACTATGTCGGTATCAAGTCATCGCAGTTCTCATTCTCACGTCTCCAGCAGGCAGACCCTGTACTCGGCGTGGATATGCACTCGACAGGAGAGGTTGGATGTCTTGGTGACGATTTCAACGAGGCACTCCTTAACTCAATGCTTTCAGTAGGATATGAGATTCCTAAGAAGAATATCCTTATCTCATCAGGTAATCCTCTCCAGAAGGCTGACCTCCTCAATGCATGTAAGCTCCTGCACGAAAGAGGATACAAGCTCTTCGGTACAGAGGGTACAGCAAGATATCTCAATGAGAACGGTGTTCCTGCAGAGCGCGTTATATGGCCTACAGAGGCACATGATCCAGAGCTCGTAGGAAAATTCAGAGCAGCTATGGATATGCTTGCAAACAAGGAGATCGACCTGGTGGTGAACATCCCTAAGAACTTCTCTACCGGTGAGCTTACAAACGGATACCACATCCGTCGTGCAGCTATCGACTACAACATTCCGCTTATCACAAATGCCCGTCTGGCAACAGCCTTCATCCGTGCATTCTGCGCAATGTCTGTAGATGATATCCAGATCAAGAGCTGGGATCAGTATTAGTAGGAATCCAGATATAATAGTGACCTGTGACATTTTCATATGAAATGTGTCACAGGTCACTATTATTAATTATGTTTGATATTTAGTGGGTTTGCCAGAATTCGATTGCCATTTGAGGCGTGAGTCCTTCATATCCAACCATATCATTTAACGTAAACCAGAAAAAACCTTCTGAATCATCTACATATCCGTCTCGCGCTCCAAGTTCAGCAAGGTATCCTAAGGCATATAGTGTTTGATATCTTCCGAAGTCCCGCCAGATTGATATCATTGTATCGTAGTCCATCTCTCTTGCAGCCTCAAAAAGTGACGGTAAGGCGTTTTCAGGAACACCAAATCTGTCAAGTTCCTCCATTACGAGACGCTTTTCTTTACGGTGCTGCAATCCATCGGCTTCGACCATTGTCAATGCTGCTTTATGGACGGCTGCAACTTCATGTGGTTCAAAATAAATCATGGCAATATTAATTTTAAGTGTTTTCTTTGGCAAATATATATAATTTTAATTATTTTTACATAGAATATCACATTATGCTAATATGAAAAGGAAATTTTGGTGGATCGTATTTTGGATAATTGCTGTGATCAGCTATGGCATAAGTTTATTTTGCGCTATCACAGTGCCCGAGGAAGGTCTTGAGCCTTTCGTTATAATCAATATAGGAATGCTGTGTGTTCTCCCGACAGGTATAGCACAACTTAGGGGAGAGTACGATTTTTCTCAGCCGGATGAGAACCCGAAGACAAAAAAGAAGGGCAAGTATTCGAAGCGACTGCTGCTATATACGGCAATAGCATCAATTATAACAGCCTTGCTGGGAAGGGTGCCTGTATTTACATTTAAGGAACTTTTGGCGATCTTCATTTCCACAATCCTTGCTCTGGTATTGCTTGATTTCTTTTATGACTACCTCCCGAAGAAACTTGGAGTTGAAGATTAGGCACAGATTCGGTTTTCCTCCAATGTCAGGCTCTGTTCAATTATTCCCGTGAAGATTCTGCTGCTATGGATAAATATCTTGATATGGTCAGAGATGACCTGGAGAAATTGAACGACAAGACTAAGGTTCCTTTTGAGTCTTGTCGTTCAATGAACACTGTCTGGATCATGTGCAAAGGGAGATAGCCAAATACATTGAAACAGTCACCCCTTTGTGTAAACATATACAGCAACTGGAAAAGTCTAAGCAACGACAGTCCATTTGCCATCTGTCTCGACAGCTGTATAGCCTGGATCGAGATAATAGCTTGGGTCGGTCATGAAGGTTCCTCCTGTCACAGTGATTGCCTCCAAGGCCTTCTCATCAGCTCCGTAGCTGTAGAATCCCCATTGGCCGTTGAACTGGCCTCCGCTGATGTTGAGAGTCTCAAGATTGGTCTTGTTAGCTCCACCTGTCAGAGCGATGTCACCGTTGAATGTTCCTCCACTGACATTGATCAGGACGTTCCTCATGTCGTTTCCGTAACTGTATGAATAGATTGCCTGATTATATGTCTGCTCGGTACTTGTCAATGTTCCGCCTGTTACTGTAAGGTTCATGATCGGAGCGACAGCGGTATTGTTGGATGCAAGCTGTACCCAGACTGCTCGATATCCGCTGATAGTACCACCGTTTATAGTTACATTTATCGCTCCACTACCTCCGTTGAACATACGGATCGCGATGTCTCCGCCGGACTGTGTGAGCACAGCGCCCTCATTGATTGTAAGGTTTGCACCAGCGTAGTTGTCAATCACATATGATGCTCCGCCCTTGCTTGTCTTGTTTTCAATAGTTGCATTTTCGATGACCAATGTGCCTTCATTCCTGATTGTGTTATTGGCATAACCTGGATATGGAGGCTGACCTTCTCCGCCCCAGCCAGTATCAGGAGTTGTTGCGGCATAGACAATCGTTCCGTTCTGGATTGTCAGGTTACCACCGCTCTTAACGGCTATCAGGCATGAGGCAGCAGCTGATGTCGCAGTCTCGGACAATGTGTGGCCGTTAAGGTCCAGTGTAACGGTTTTACCGCTGACTATCTCCAACGGAGACTCAAGAACCAGATCCCTTACAAGTGTAATTGTCTGGTTGTCAGCTGCATCTATGGCATCCTGAAGCGAACCGAATGGGACAACATCGATTTCAGCGATATAATCCACTTCCATAGTGCCTCTCTTTGGTGTCGCTCTGTTGATAACCTGATTGTTCCATGTCTTGCTTGCAAGCAGGATGTCTCCGACCTTGATTTCGGCTGTGATTGAATCATACGAGCCTACCGGAACCGGTATGTAGAATGTGCCTGTTGCTCCTGCTGTTGTGTTGGTGAAGTAGATTGTGACGGTATTCCCGGCTGATTCATCGGTGATTATCATTGGCGCATCTCCTGCCAGGTCAACGATGAATTCGCCGGTTATCCTTTTGTCTGAAGTCAATATGAACTTCATGTTTTCTCCGCCTGCCGGGATGTTGGTGGCAGTGATCTTGAGGAAACTTGCCAGATGATTCAGCTGGGTGTTGCCTTCAATGATTTTTCCCAGCATCGGAGGGTTGAAGCTGTTTGTATCTGCTTCTATTGATGTATATGTGTATGATGAAGGCAGAATGAATGTCAGCTGTCCGTTACCGAAAAGATGGTTACCATACGGATATACCGCATATTCGCCGAAATCCTCTGTAAATGAGCCGTAGAATACTCCAGATGGCTGTTTGTGATACTGCGCGTCAAGTGTCATCACCTTCAGACCTCCCGAGGTAAGCACTCCGATCTGATCACCTTTATGCCAATAGAATGAGTTGTTTTCATTAAATCCGACTCGAGTTTGTGGCTCGTCTGTAATTCCGGCAGTCAGTATCTTGTAATTTTGTTCATCAGAAGCCGGTTCTTCTGCAAATTCGTTCTTCTGACATGATGCTGCCAGAACAGCAGTAAATGCTATTATATATGTAATCCTTTTCATGATCTTCAAATTTTAATCTACATGTCTTCCCATCCGTTGATGTCCTCGCCTGTAAAGCTCGCTGTCAGTATTGGCTGAGCGGCTGCTAAGTTTATGATCTCGACCGAAGGAGATTCGTACTTCTCATTTTCCATAATCCTGTCTTTTAATTTTTATAGTTGATACCTATCTTCTGTTCGCATATCAAACAGAATACCACGATAGATAGGAATGATAAAATAATAGATTTATAGCCTTCAGTGTTGCTCAGGCATGGATATTGACTTTCCTGAAACACAGTAAATTTGATTTATTAAAAATTGTTTGTGTTATGAGAAAATTAATGTTAGCATTGTCTATGGCAGTCACATTGGCAGCTATGACAGGATGTAAGGATAATCCTTATAAGGACGAAAGGCACGCTATGGACGATCAGATGCGTCAGGAACGCAAGTTCATGGATCAGGCGATAAAGGATCATAGTCCTGATGTGCAGAGGGTTGACCTGATCGACAGCACAGTGGTATATACCCATATATATGACGGCATCATAGATATAAAGGCATATACATTCAGTGGAAATACTTGTGTCGAGGTTGAGAGGGTATATACATTCCCTAATCAGATGATGGCGCTTCGCCATTACAGGAATGCGATTGAGAAGGCGGAATTGTACGATAATATCCAGCTCTTCAACAATCAGGTAAGATATGACCTGAAGAAACAGCAGCACGAGCTTGAGACAAAGGGATTGACCAAGGAACAGCTTAAGGCTAAATTTGATGAGCAGATTTCCAGAGCTAAAGCAGACCTGAAGCATCATCACAAGAAGTAAAAATAAATGTAAAAAAAAGAATGGACGATCAATCGTCCATTCTTTTTTTACATATCATCATCCTGCAGATACTGCAGCAATTCTTCGTTTGTCTTTCTCTTGTTCATCCTGTTCTGGAGAATCTCCATCGCTTCGATGCAGTTCATGTCTGCAAGGAACTTGCGCATTACCCAGATGCGGTTGGCAATTGCAGGGGAGTAGAGAAGGTCATCTCGACGTGTACTTGAAAGCGTTACATCTACAGCAGGGAATATACGCTTGTTGGCAAGTCTGCGGTCAAGCTGAAGTTCCATGTTACCTGTACCCTTGAATTCCTCGAAGATTACGTCGTCCATCTTTGAACCTGTCTCTGTGAGGGCGGTTGCAAGGATTGTGAGCGAACCACCGTTCTCGATGTTACGGGCAGCGCCGAAGAATCTCTTTGGCTTGTGGAGTGCATTTGCATCAACACCACCGGAAAGAACCTTTCCTGATGCTGGCTGTACAGTGTTATATGCGCGTGCAAGGCGTGTAATGGAGTCAAGGAGGATAACGACATCGTGGCCGCACTCAACCATTCTCTTGGCCTTCTCAAGGACCATGTTGGCTACCTTTACATGTCTTTCTGCCGGCTCGTCGAATGTAGATGCGACAACCTCGGCCTTCACGCTACGTGCCATGTCTGTAACCTCCTCAGGGCGCTCGTCGATCAGAAGCACAATCATGTAAACCTCTGGATGGTTGTCTGCAATTGCGTTTGCGATTGACTTCAGGAGCATGGTCTTACCGGTCTTCGGCTGCGCAACGATAAGTCCGCGCTGACCTTTTCCGATAGGGGTGAACATGTCAACGATACGGCATGACATGTCGTTATGGCCGTTTCCAAGAAGGTTGAACTTCTCGTCAGGGAAGAGTGGAGTAAGGAAGTCGAACGGAATTCTGTCTCTGATGAACTCAGGTGTGCGTCCGTTGATATATTTGATCTTCACGAGAGGGAAGTACTTGTCACCAGCCTTCGGTGGTCTTATCTCGCCAGTCACAGTGTCACCGGTCTTGAGCGCATGCTGCTTGATCTGGTACTGTGAAACATAGATGTCGTCCGGTGAGTTGAGATAATTATAGTCTGATGAACGAAGGAATCCGTAACCCTCAGGAAGAATCTCGAGAACACCGGTTGCCTCTACGACACCTTCGAACTCTGGCTGCTGTGCCTGTGGCTGCTGCTGTGGTTTCTGCTGTCTGTGTTCCTTTGGCTCTCTGTGTTCCTTTGGCTCTCTGTGCTCCTTTGGCTTTGTTGCCTCCTGGGCAGGAACTTCATTATTGACAGTCTCTTCTACAGGTTCTGCTGGGACAGGCTCCTGAACCGGAACGGCTTTCTTTTCGCCCTTCTGGATTCTGGCGCGTTTCTGTTTTGGCTGTCTTGGCTTCGCTTCCTCTGTAGGATTTGCCTCCGGAACAGGCTTCACTTCCTGAGCAGGCTCCTGAGGCGTTTCTACTTTTGCCACTGGCTCAACTGCAGGAGTGTCCGATACCGGTGCCTCTGCCTTATTCTGCTTCTGTTGCTTCTTTGCGCGCTTTTTAGGCTGCTTTGCCGGTGCAGTTTCCGGCTCCTTTGGAGTATCCTGAGTTTCATCAGCCTTCTCAACAGGTTTCTCTGCAGGCTTCTCCACTGGCTTTTCTGCTGTCTTCTCTTTCTTAGGTCTGCCGCGTTTCTTTCTTTCTGGTTTTTCCGGAGCTTTCTTAGCGTCGACAGCCGCTTCGTGATCAAGAATTGCATAGACCAGGTCATCCTTTTCCATTTTCTTGAATCCTTTTACTTCAAGACCGGATGCAATGGAACGGAGCTGTTCTATGTCCATTTCCTTAAGATCGTTCTTGTTATGCATAATAAATTTATGATTTAATTTTCCAACGATTGGATATGACTACGGGGTAGTAATTGCAAAATGCTTGCAAAAAGAAATGTACGTGAGTCAAAAAGAACATTTTGACATACAAATATAGCAAAAAAAAGCGGAACACAAACGGTTCCGCTCCTTATTTATAAATAATTCTGACTTTTAGAATACATTATCGTAGTAACTGCTGCTCTTCTTGAATCTCAAGAGGTCCGCCAGCGCAGCCGCGTTTGCCTGGATTCTGAAACTCCAGCTCTGCCATTTTCCTGTAGGAACCCACGATACGTTGATGTTGAAACAGTGCAAGTCGTATGTCGCGCTGAGCTGTGTGGCTCCCATCTGCAATGCCATGATGTCGAAGTTGGTGCTCATCTGCATTGAGAGTCTTGGTGTAAGCTTGATGTTTCCGCTCATACCCAAGGTCTGGGTGTAGTTCTTTACCTTTGTCATCTGCTCGTTAGCGTACTGGAATGTCGGCCTATAGTTGAACGAGTAGTTGAAGTTCACCGACCAAGGTACGTTAGGATTCATATAATAAAGGTATCCACCTGGAATATATTCTCCTGTAATAGGGTGGTAGTAGATCCTGGTGTAATGATCGGCAGGATTGCCGCCGGCCTGCTTTGTACCGTCGTTTCCATTGATCTTTCCTTCTCCGGAGAGCGAGTATGAAAGCGAAAGGGTAGCGGAGTTCAGTCTCGCCAGGCCTTGGCCCTGTGTGATTGCGAACTTGTTCACTCTTACAACCTTATTCTCCTGAACCTCCATTGCGTATGGATCGAAGTTCATGTTTCCGCTGATACCGAGTTTGCCGAAAATTGACGTATTCATCGTCATTCCGATATTGGACATCTTGAATTCCTCAGCAAGGAAGTTGTATCCTGTCGAGAAGTTCAGGTTGTCGATAAGCTTGATCTTCTTGGTACCTGTTCCTGTGGTATCCTTTAGATCGCGGACCTTGGCCTCGAAGTTGTTGCCAAGCGACATGCTGAGGCTGGCTGTCTTACCCTTGCCTGGATAAGAACCGACATTTCCGGCGTAGATGTTATAATCCTTGGTCTGGGCCTTTCCGTTCTTGTCAATATATGTAAGTGTTCTCCAACCGTTGAAATATGTTCCTTTTTCTGGACTGAACGATGCTGAAACAGATGGGGTCACCACATGTCGTATCGCCTGTACCTTCCTGTGTTTTCCAAAGTTGAACATACCGTAAAGACGCGTACTCATGGAGATACTTCCAGAATAGTTGTGCGTTGCTCCGAATGTTCCGAAAGCTTTACCCTTTATATCTTCAACCTTTCCTGAGTCAGGATTATACTCTTGTTCGGTCTTCCTGAAGAACCAGTTCATTCCGTATGAAACGCTCGGCGTAATATTAATGTATTTGAACGCTGTGAAGTTTGGCAGGCCGATCTGGAAGTTATGTGTCATACCGTTCTGGAACTTGTCCCAGAATCCTGGTTGGTTGAACTCTGATGCCTTGAATCCGATCTTGTTCTGGAATGAGGTGTTATATCCCAGAGAGAACTTCTCGTAAAATTTCTCTTTTCCGACTCTGTTCTTCTTCTTGAATGGATAGAAACGGCTCACAGAGAGCGTAAGGTTAGGAAGCGTGAACGAGTATGAACTGTCTCGGGAGTTCTGACTATGCAGGGCATTTATGGAAAGGTTTATCTTTCCGTTCCAGTTTCTTGAATATGAAATTGAAGACGAAATCTGGTTCTGGAGAGCCTCTGTTACCGATGTTGAGTTATATCGGTTGTTTGATGGGCTGGAGAAGTTCACGGAAGCCGTGAAACTTGTTCCTGGGCGCGCCTTCGGATCCTGCGAGTGTGACCATTTCACGCCGAAGTTCCTGAGCTGCTGGAAGTCGGAACTTCCTTTCTCACCGATCTGGTCGTTCGAGTATGTCAGCGAGAAGCTGCCGTTGCATTTATAATTTACCTTATATCGTGAATTGAGGTCGATTGCCCATGATCCCAATGTATAGACATCACCTGTCAGTGCAATGTCAAAGTAGTCTCCGATCACGAAGTATAGACCGGCATCTCTCATGTAGAATCCTCGGCTGGTCTCTTCTCCGAAGGTAGGGAAGAGGATACCCGTAGCTCTGTCAGGACGCTTCGGAATGAATCCGAATGGAAGTCCGATCGGAAGCGGAACATCGGCAATTACCGGATAGGCCGGACCGAAGACCGTCTTCTGCGACGGACTGGTCATTACTTTCGCTGCCGTAAGATGGAGATAGTAATGCGGTTCGTCACAATCACATACGGTATACTTACCATGGGTCATGTTGATTGAGCGGTCTGGCATCATCTTGATGTTCTTTCCATGAAGTATTCCGTCCTGCTCCTGTGTCACCATGTTGGTAATCCTGGCCTTGCGTGTATCGAAATTATATCGTACCTCCTCCATGGTGTATGACTTCTGGCCCTGTTCCATCACAGGCATGCCTTTGATGACTCCGGTTGTGTCCTTTGTACCACGAGCGTAGAGAGTCGATGTGGCGAGGTCGTACTCCATATAATCGGCAGTGAGCTTCATGTTTCCGTATGTAACGCTCACGTCACCATAATAGTAGATCATCTTTTTTCCATTGCTGAAATCTTCGATGATGGAGTCTTTTGCTACAGTAAATGCAGGGGATTCAAGAGAGCTTTTGTTAAGCATCAGAAGGGAATCCGCAGCCTTTATGGAATCCGCTCTATGAATTGAGTCACGTACAAATCTTAAGGAATCGGATATGACCGGAATAGCGGCAGTGTCAAGCGGGTTTTCCAGGTCAATTCTGGATCTTCGCATGCGTCTGTCGCGTCCAATATCTTGTGAGGAAAGTGTGAAAGAGCTCAGTACCAGCAGCATAAACGCCGCAAGTCCCCATCTCTTCAAGCACTTTCTGATCATACCTTTAATATATTGTGACACTAGTTTCTAAGTTTTTTTTGCTATTTTTGCAAACTGCAAATTTAGAATTTATTTTCAATTAATACAAAAATGAGTATGCCTGCGCCCTCTAAATCAAATATTGCCTTATTGCTTGTTTTTGCCCTTCTTGGATTCAGTTCTTTTATGGCTTCAGCACAGCAGACAGGTAAGGAACTCGGCCTCAGGACCGTTGTAATCGATCCAGGTCATGGTGGAAAAGACCCGGGTGCGTTAGGTCAGAATTCTTCCTCGCACGAAAAGCACGTTGTCCTGGCAATTTCAAAGCTTCTGGGTAATAAGATCAAGGAGGCATATCCGGGTGTCAAGGTCATATATACCCGTTCCAATGATACTTTTGTCGGCCTTCACGACCGTGCTATGGTTGCGAGAAACAATAATGCCGACCTTTTCATATCGATCCATTGCAACAGCAGCAGCAATAAGTCTGCATACGGAAGTTCTGTTCATATCCTAGGTCAGAGATCAGACAGAAAGAGTAACACGACAGATTATTTTGAGCGTAACATGTCTGTTGCACAGCGTGAGAATGAGGTGATTGTGATGGAGGAAGGTTATGAAACCAAATACACGCACTTCGATCCGAATACGCCGGAAGCATATATCGGATATGCACTCCAGTGGAAGGCTCACTATGAGAGCAGTCTTCTCTTTGCAGTTGAAGTGGTAGAGAATTTAATGGTGAAGCCGCTTCAGGCGCGAAAGATACCTATTGATCAGGATATCTTCCAGGTTCTGGTAGAAGCCAATATGCCGGCTGTACTTTTGGAGGTGGCTTTCATCAGTAATCCGACTGAATATAAGTATCTGTCATCCGATGCAGGACAGAAGGAGATTGCAGAGCGACTTTTCAAGGCGTTCAAGGATTACAAGACTCAGTATGATATGTCTCTTAATGTCGATGTGTCCCAGATGCCGGTAGAAACTCCTGAAAACGAACCTGCTCAGGAGGAACTGACATCATATTATGCCGTTCAGGTAATGAGTGTGGCGAAGCTTTTGAAATCGGATGACCCGCAGTTGAAAGGTTTGAATGCGGTGCCATATAAGCCGGATGGTGCTCCTACCTATAAATATATAGTAGGAAAATTCAAGACAAGAGATCAGGCGAATGCGGAACTGAAGAAGGTTAAGGCGAAGTTCCCTCAGGCTTTTATTATATATGTAGAGAATAAATAGATTGAAATGAAATATTCAAAGGAATTCAAGATCGGTGTTTTTGTTGTTGTAGTGCTTACTGCATCTTTTTTTGTAATCAACTACCTTCGCGGTAAGGATATATTAAATAAAGAGATAGAGATCGTATCTGAATATGCGAATGTAGATGGGCTGGTAGAGTCTGCTCCAGTGTTCATTAAAGGATATAAGGCAGGAAAGGTCAGTGAGGTTGTCTATCAGCCTGAGAAGGAGCTTTTCAAGGTGACTTGCTCGGTAATGAAGGAGTTTCGTATTCCTGCTGATTCGAAGATGACCATTTACGCTGTGGATATCATGGGCGGAAAGGGAGTGAAGGTCGAACTTGGTACTTCCGATGTCGCTGTAGAGGATGGTGGAACGCTTGTTCCGTCTTATGAGGCTGGCCTTCTTGACGGTCTTGCGGCTGGTGTGGAGCCTCTGATGGCAAAAGTGACGGATGCTCTCGACAGTCTATCGGTAACAGTGGCCGGAATTAATTCTATGCTTTCCGAGGCTAACAGAAACGCTATTGCCAGGACGTTGGCACATCTTGAAAAGACTATGAAGAATGTTAGCGGCATTGCGGGTGCTGTAAATGGAAAGTCTGAGGAGATTTCTGCTTTCATAACCAATTTGGAGAATATATCCGTTAAGCTTGGCTCGATGGTCGGGCAGGTGGATACTTTGCTGAGCGGAGCGAACGAAATGGTTTCGTCCCTGAATGAGTCTGATATCGAAGCGTTGATCAAATCATTTAACGATCTTCTTCAGAATATCAACGATCCTGACGGAAGTGTTGGGAAACTTCTTGTTGACGGATCAGTTTATGACTCGGTAGATGAACTTTTGAATGATGTTGATTCTTTAGTCAAAAAAATACAGGAAAATCCTAAGAAATACTTGAAGATTTCCGTGTTCTAAAGCGTTACGAACAGGGTTATCAACAAATTATCAGTTTGGAAATCTTCAAAATTGATAAATGCATATATTACAATGATTTACAGGTTTTTCATCTTTGTAATGCGCTGATAAACAACGAGTTAAGAAAATGAAAAATGTGCTGAAAAAATTTCGTACCCTGTCAAACAAAATAAAAAAACAAGAGAAAAAAATATTTTTTATAACTTTTTTTTCCTCATCTTTGTATCCGATTTCAGAAACACTCCCTAAAACTTACTTCTAACGGATACATGACTAACGAAAGACACATAGCTGTATGGAACAACTGCCTGAATTTTATCAGGGAGAACATCGATCCTAAGCAGTTCGCAGTCTGGTTCAGGCCGATCAGGCCTGTTTCACTGGAGGAGGCGACTCTTTTGATTGAGGTTCCGTCAGAGTTCTTCCGTGAGTATATCGAAGATGCATACCTTGATCTTCTCAAGGCAGCATTGAAGAAGGAGTTGGGAGTAGGTGCCAGACTGAGATATGTTACAACTCCAGTGCAGAGAGCACAATCGCTAAATTATCCGGCTGCGCATGGCAACACTCCGGGAAATAAGTCGATCTCTGTCGAGACATATACCACAGGCAGTGGCTCACCAGGAGCTGTCGTTTTCCCAGGAATGCAGAGAATACAGGTAAATCCACAGCTCAATCCTGTTTACTGTTTCGAGAACCTTGTAGTAGGTGAGTGCAACAGAATGGGATTCACTGCCGGCGAGAGTATTTCTGCAGCGCCAGGCAAGACACCTTTCAATCCTCTCTTCCTTTTTGGAGGTCCGGGACTTGGAAAGACCCATCTTGCACAGGCTATCGGTATCGCAATCAAGAAGAAATATCCTGAGCTTGTAGTTCTATATGTTCCTGCCAGCCGTTTCAAGACTCAGTTCATGGATGCGGTGAATGTAAAGAATAAGTTCACAGACTTCATAGCTTTTTACCAGAAGATGGATGTGCTGATCATGGATGATATCCAGGATCTCAATGGACCAGGAACGCAGAACGCATTCTTCTCTATCTTCAACCACCTCCACCAGTCAGGCAAGCAGCTGATCTTTACGTCAGACCGTGCTCCGGCTGATCTCGAGCATTTCGAGGCGAGACTTCTTTCAAGACTCAAGTGGGGATTGTCTGTAGAGCTTCAGAAGCCGGATTACACTACAAGACTTGAGATGCTTCGCGCAAGAGCGGACAGAGAAGGTATTCAGTTGAAGGAAGATGTACTTGAGTTCCTTGCACATAGAATCAAGTCTAACTTCCGAGAGCTTGAGGGTGCACTGATTTCGCTTCTTGCAAATGCAACACTTGCACACAGGGAGATTACTGTAAAACTCGCGGAGTCAATCACAGAAAAGATAGTTGGCGAAGAGCAGAACGATGTTTCAATAGACAAGGTTCAGAGAGTCGTATGCGAATACTTCAAGATCACCCGTGATGAGCTTCTTTCCAAGACACGCAAGCGTCAGATTGTTCAAGCAAGACAGATTGCGATGTACATGTCCAGGATTCTGATCTCAAACTGCTCGCTCTCGACAATCGGAGCTGAAATCGGAGGTAAAGACCACGCTACAGTGCTTCATGCTTGTACGACAGTGACTGACCTGATGTCGACAGACAAGACATTCAAGCAATATGTGACTGATATAGAGAAGCTTCTCGTTCCAGTCAAGAGATAAGATAGAGACCATTGAGGTTTCTATCTTTTTTTTGTATCTATATTGTTTTATCTTTGCATTAAACTATTAATATTACATATATGAACTCAGAAAAAGTCTTGTCCTATTTCAAGGAAATCACCAAAATCCCAAGAGAGTCTGGTCACGAGGAACACATAATCGCATACCTCCAGAATTTTGCAGCAGAGAATAATCTCGAATGCAAGACAGATGAGGCTGGTAACGTCCTGATTGTCAAGGAGGCAGCTCCGGGATTTGAGAGTGTTCCTGTAATCGTTCTCCAGAGTCATACAGACATGGTCTGCGAGAAGAACGAGGGGGTAGAACATGATTTTGCAAAGGACCCTATCAAGTATATCATCAAAGACGGATGGATGATCGCTCCGGATACTACACTCGGCGCAGATTGCGGTATCGGTGTTGCGGCTCAGATGGCAATGCTCGTGACTGACATTCCATGCGGAAAGATCGAATGTCTCTTTACGACAGCAGAGGAGACCGGCCTTGACGGTGCTATGGCACTTCAACCAGGATTCTTCACTGGAAAAGTGCTTCTTAACCTTGATTCTGAGGATGAGGGCGAGATTTTCGTCGGCTGTGCAGGAGGACTTGACACTACGGCTGAGTTCCATTATACTGATGTTGACGTACAGGAAGGCTTCGAACTTGAAGAAGTTTTCGTGAAGGACGCTATGGGCGGACACAGCGGTGACGACATCAACAAGGGTCGCGCAAACTCTGTGCAGCTCCTCGGACGCTTCCTTTATAGCTGTCTGGACCTCGACTGGCAGCTTGTTACGATTGACGGCGGTAACAAGAGAAATGCGATTGCACGTGAGGCTAAGGCTGTGATTGCAGCAGAGCCTGACACATTGGATATCATCAACGAGCGCCTTGAGGCTTATGCCGCTGACGTGGCGGAAGAATATGGTGCAATCGAGACTGAGCTTAAGCTCGGATTTGATGAGGTTGAGCTGGAGCTGGAGGATGTGAAGGCTATTGACGAGATGACATCGTGGAACCTCATCACGGCTCTTTGCGCGGCACCTCATGGTGTACTTGCTATGAGCCAGGAAATAGAGAATTTCGTTGAGACTTCGACTAATCTTGCTTCTGTCAAGATGACTAAGCCAGGAGTTATCCGCATCGGTTCAAGCCAGCGCAGCTGCGTTACTGCGGCGCGTCGCGCTGCAGCAGCGAAGATGGAGGCATGCTTCGTGCTTGCAGGAGCTACTGTAACACATGAGGGAGAGTATCCAGGATGGGCTCCGGCTGCAGAATCTCCAGTAAGAGATGCCTGCGTGGCTTCATATAGAAAGCTTTTCGGTGTTGATCCTAAGGTAAAGGCAATCCATGCCGGTCTTGAGTGCGGTCTATTTACAGAGAAGTTCCCGGGCCTTGACATGGTGTCATTTGGACCGACACTCAGGGGAGTGCATGCTCCGGGTGAACGCCTTGATCTTGCATCGCTTGACAAGTTTGTGGATCTTCTCGTTGATGTTGTAGTTAATTATAAATAAGAAGATTATGACACTTATAGCACCATCGATGCTTGCAGCTGACTTTCTCCATCTTGAGAAGGATGTCCAGCTTGTAAATAAACACGCAGACCTGTTCCATCTTGATATCATGGACGGAACATTTGTTCCAAATATTTCATACGGATTCCCTATAGTGGAGGCGATTGCCTCAATTGCAGAGAAACCACTTGATGTGCACCTGATGATCGTACATCCGGAGAAGTACGTTGACCGATTCGCAAAGCTGGGCACTCAGATGCTGAGCTTCCACCTGAATGCGACTGACAAGCCTGCTCAGGTGCTTCTCCATATCCGCGAGACAGGAATGAAGGCAGGTCTTGTCATCAATCCGGATTTACCGGTAGAGAGTCTGTATCCGTATCTCCACCTCTGTGATTATATCATCCTGATGTCAGTGTTCGCTGGTTTTGGTGGTCAGAAGTTCATTGAAGATACATATAACAGGATAAGGACGCTTAAGGCCGAGATCGATCGCCATGGCCTTGATGTCAAGATCGAAGTGGACGGTGGCGTATGTCCTGACAACGCGCAGAGACTGATTGATGCCGGCGCAGAAATTCTCGTAGCAGGAAGTGCTGTATTCAAGGCATCGGACCCTGCGGAGGTTATTGCAGCAATGCGCTGATCTTTGCCGGATCATCATTCGGCCAGAGCTGTGAAAGGTACATCTTGCGGAGGTTTGCATAGCCTCCGCGGATGTGGCAGTATCTGTCCAGATATGCATTAAGTATGTCCATAAACTCTTCAAGAAGTGTATGCGTCTCCAGGTCTGATGAACCGTTGCAAAGCACCATTGAAGTCGGATTCGGTAGCGTGGCATCAAAGTTTCTCTGATTGACATTCAGTCCTATGCCAATAATGCTATGCTGGATCCATTCTCCTTGGAGAGTGTTCTCTATGAGGATCCCGCAGATCTTCTTTTCCCCTGCATATATGTCGTTCGGCCACTTGATTTTCGCCTGAATCCCGTGTTCGGCCAGCAGATCTACGACTGCCAGGGCGGCAATTTCGCTAAGTACGAACTGATCATATGCTTTGACCGGCTCCGGCTCTCCTGCGCTGACGCTTGAAGGGAACTTCAGGACAACGCTGAAGGTCAGGTTTTTACCAGGTGCTGAAATCCAGCTGTTGCCTCTTTGACCTTTGCCGGAAGTTTGTGACAGCGCTGCCACGACTGACAAATTGTCAATGTCTGAAATGTGCCTCCTGCACTCTTCATTGGTCGAATCAACGCTTTCCAACCATATAATGTCATGCTTCTTTGCCATGGTGCGGATTTTGATTATCTTTGTGAGGTTTTTACAAATTTAACATAATTCAGATAATGGACAATAAAGCTCTCAAGGTTATTGCAGACGCAATGCTCGAAAAGAAAGGACAGGATGTGGTGTCGCTTGACCTTAAACCTATCGGAACAGCAATTTCAGATTATTTCATAGTATGTAACGCAGACTCGACTCCGGCTGTGTGCGCAATCGCGGACAACGTAGAGGATAGGATGATCGAGAAGTGCAGGAGAAAGGTAATCCGCACCCAGGGTAAGGAGAACGCATTCTGGGTAATCCTTGACTACGGCGATATCGTGGTACACGTGTTCCAGACTCCTTACAGAGCATTCTATAGACTCGAAGACCTCTGGGCTGACGCAGAGCGTACAGTTTACGAAGACTAATTTCCAACAGATAATATGGCAGAAAACAAGAATAATGCTCCTCGCGGAAACAAACCCGTGAGGATTAAGTTCAATATATCCTGGATATATTTTATCCTCCTTATTGCGATTGGATGGATGTTCTTTAACCAGGGTGGTTCAAACCCTCAGAAAGAGGAGTGGGCAGACGTAAAGAAGCAGTGGCTTGCAGGTGATATCAAGGAAGTTGTGTTCATCAGAAATGAATACGAAGGCCGTGTCACTATGCGCCCGGAGCGTATCGAGAACTATGCCGATAAGTTCGGTGGAAAGGTGCCCGAGAAGTCTCCGCACTTCATTTTCCTTGTCTCAGGCAGTTTCAATGCTGAGGAGATGTTCGGAGAACTCAACGCCCAGCTTCCGGAAGACCGTCAGGTCAAGGTGGTCATTGAGAACCACGAAAGCTGGTGGAGCATGCTCGAGTGGCTGATTTTCCCTCTTCTTCTTATCCTTATGTGGGTATTCATGTTCAGGGGAGTGAACAGAAACATGGGTGGCGGTCCGGGAGGCCCAGGCGGTATCTTCAATGTAGGAAAGTCTACCGGAAAGCTTGCAGAGAAAGGTGAGAACCAGGTGACATTCAAGGATGTGGCTGGTCTTTATGGAGCTAAGGACGAAGTGATGGAAATCGTTGACTTTCTCAAGAACCCGAAGAAATATACTGCTCTCGGAGGAAAGATTCCTAAGGGTGCACTTCTGGTAGGCCCTCCAGGCACAGGAAAGACCCTCCTTGCAAAGGCTGTAGCGGGCGAGGCCAATGTTCCTTTCTTCTCGATTTCTGGATCAGATTTCGTAGAGATGTTCGTCGGAGTAGGTGCATCACGTGTGCGTGACCTCTTCCGTCAGGCAAAGGAAAAAGCCCCATGTATCGTATTCATTGATGAGATCGATGCTGTAGGTCGCGCAAGAAGCAAGAATGGAGGCTTCTCTTCAAATGATGAGCGTGAAAATACTTTGAATCAGCTCCTTACAGAAATGGACGGATTCGGTACAAACTCTGGTGTAATCATTCTTGCAGCGACAAACCGAGCAGATATTCTCGATAAGGCTCTCATGCGTGCCGGACGTTTTGACCGTCAGATTCACGTTGAGCTTCCAGACTTGAAGGAAAGAGAGGAGATCCTTATGGTACATCTTCGCGGTCTCAAACTTGCTGACGATTTTGATGTAGAGTTCCTTGCCAAGCATACTCCAGGATTCTCAGGTGCAGACCTTGCTAACGTCTGCAACGAGGCAGCCCTTACAGCTGCACGTAAGGACAAGAAGGCAATTGACAAGCAGGATTTCCTTGATGCAGTTGACAGAATAATCGGAGGTCTGGAGAGAAAGTCAAAGATCATAACTCCTGAAGAGAAGAAGTCTATCGCGCACCATGAGGCAGGACACGCAACTGTAAGCTGGCTCCTTCCAAATGCGCATCCTCTTTTCAAGGTAACCATCGTACCTCGTGGACAGGCTCTTGGAGCAGCCTGGTATCTTCCTGAGGAGCGCCAGCTGATCACCAAGGAACAGATGATCGATGAGATGTGCTCGCTTATAGCAGGTCGCGTTGCCGAGGAAATCGTGAACGGACAGCCTTCTACCGGTGCACTCAATGATCTTGAGCGTCTTACAAAGATGGCATATGGCATGGTTACATATTATGGTATGAGCGACGAAATCGGAACTGTATCATATTATGATTCTACAGGATCGAGGGGATTCGAGCTTGGAAAACCATATAGCGAGAAGACTGCTGAACTCATAGATAAGGAGGTTAAGGAGCTTGTTGAGAGCATCCACGACAAGACAGAGCAGCTGCTCAGGGAAAATTTTGACGGATTCAGTCAGTTGGCCGCTTTATTATTGGAGAAAGAAGTTATCTTTGCAGACGATCTTGAAAGGATTTTCGGTCCACGTGCCGGTGCAGCCGCTGATGAGCCGGTAAAGAAGGATCCTGAAGAGGTCGCAGAAGAAACAGAAGGCCAGACCAATGAATAATTTTATTAAAAGAACCATATCAGGTGTGGGATTCGCGGCAATAATGCTTGCCGCGTTTCTCACCAATAAGTTTGTATTTGGAGCAGTGATGCTCTTCGCACTGGTTGTGATGATGTGGGAGTTTCTCAGGATGACCTGTGGAAAGGAATATAAGTATTCCCAGCTCCTGTCAATTCTGGCCGGTGCAACTTTGTTTACACTGGTATGGCTTTTCAAGGGATTCAATTTCCCAGGCAGACTTGTGATCCTGGCATTTGTGCCGATATTCCTCCTGATGATCAATTCGCTGTATGTCAAGGATAAGTCTCGCTTCAATAAGTTTGCAAATCTTTACACTGCAATAATCTATATCGCAGTTCCATGGTCTGTAATAAATTTTGCAGCCTTTGATCCGGAAGGAGAGTTCAACGGAATTCTCTTGCTTTCCTTCTTCGCTATCATATGGGGCTCTGACGTTGGAGCATATCTTTTCGGAATTACTCTTGGTCAGAAGTACGGTAAGAAACTGTTCCCGTCTATCTCTCCTAAGAAGTCATGGATAGGATTCTGGGGAGGATTGATGATGGCCATAGTAATCTCTGTAGTATTGTATTATACCGGAATTTTTCCTCTTACATCAGGACGCCATACCTTTGACCTGATACATTGTATAGCGATTGCTGTTTTGCTCAATGTAGCCGGTGTATATGGTGACCTGATCGAGTCGCAGTGGAAGAGACATTATGATGTCAAGGATTCCGGCAATATCATTCCGGGACATGGAGGTCTCCTGGACCGTTTTGACAGCGCCTTGATTGCTGTTCCTATCGGTATCATCTATCTGGTAGCTTGGGACGTCCTCTGCCTTTAACAATTTGCCTAATTGACAAATAATTAGTAATTTCGCGCTTTATTTAAATAAAACGCGATTTTTTATGATTCATAAAGACTGTTACGGTACAATCCTGCTTGTTTGGCTGATCTGCCTGCCTTTGGCATATCTTATCATGCGCTTTATTCCGTGGCCTTTCATCTCGTATCCTCTGTGCACAATCCCTATGTTCTTTATGGGATTTGTACTGTTCTTCTTCAGAGTACCTTCACGCATGCGTGTCGGAACAGACAATCAGGTTACTTCTGTCGCTGACGGTAGAGTAGTTGTCATTGAGAAAGTAGTAGAGAACGAGTATATCAAGGGTGAATGCATCCAGGTTTCAGTCTATATGGACTTCTTCAATGTGCACGTCAATTATTGGCCTGTCGATGGAGAGGTTTCTTATTATAAATACCATCCAGGTAAATACATGCTCGCATTCCTTCCGAAAGCCTCGGAGCTTAATGAGCACACATCTGTTGGCGTTCGCAGCGAATATGGAGATGTTTTCTTCAAGCAGATTGCAGGAACATTCGCACGAAGAATTGTATGTCACGCCAATCCAGGCACACAGATCCTGAAATCCGATGAATGTGGAATCATCAAGTTCGGTTCGAGAATCGATATGTACCTGCCGCTTGACGCTGAGATAAAGGTTAAGCTTGGCGATACAGTAAGGGGATCTGAGACCGTTATTGCAGAATTACACAAATAAAATGGAAGAACAGCTCATATATATTATAATGTTGGTCGCAATAGCATTGTCGGCATTATGCTCTATGCTTGAAGCGACACTTCTTTCGACACCCCTGTCGTACGTAACTGGACTGGAGGATCAGGGAGTAAAGGGATCGATCAGACTTAAGAAACTTAAACAGAACCCAGACCGTCCTATTTCAGCGATCCTTTGCCTGAATACTATTGCAAATACAGTCGGAGCCTCAATCGTAGGTTCGCTCGTATATGAGGTTTATGGCAATGCGCTGGTGGGAGCGTTCTCGACAATCTTTACGTTTGCGATTCTGATATTTGCAGAAATTATCCCTAAGACGATCGGAGCCAACTATTGGAGAAGTCTTGCTCTGCCGGCTTCAGCAATCATCAATATGATGATTTTCATAACATTCCCGTTGGTATGGATCCTTGAGAAACTCCAGAGACTTATCTCATCAAAGTCAAACCAGGTGAGTGTCAGCAGAGAGGATATCTCGGCAATGGTCAGTGTTGCGACTGAGGAGGAAGTCATCGAGACAGAGGAGAAGAAGATGATCCAGAACCTTCTCAAACTTGATGAGATTACAGCACACGAGATAATGACTCCAAGTACGGTAGTCGAGATGGCAGAGGGCCAGATGACGATAAGGGAGTTTTATGATTCAGATCTCACACATTCAAGAATCCTTGTGTATGATGAGGAAAATGACGAGTATGTGATAGGTTATGTCCTCAGACAGACAGTTCTTGAAGAGATGGCAGAAGATAAATTCTCTACAACAATCCGTGATATCAGCCGCCCGATTCTTACATTCCCTGAGAATGAGCCTGTAGGTAGCATCTGGGAGAAGTTCCTCGAGAAGAAGGAGCATATCTCTGTAATCATTGACGAATACGGCACATTCCGAGGTATTGTAACCATGGAGGACGTGATAGAGACGATGCTCGGTCAGGAGATCGTCGATGAGACAGACGAAGTTGTGGATATGCAGGAATATGCTAAGGAACAGTGGGAAAAGGCACAGAAGGATATGATAAAAGCGGAGTAATTTACTCCGCTTTTATCATATCCTTCTGTATATATTCCAGCAGCCTGTCAATTGCTTCCGTATCAGGAACATGTCTTTCGAGAGGCTCTTTGCCTTTATAGATGGAAACTTTACCGTTTCCTTCTCCTACATAGCCCCAGTCAGCATCTGCCATCTCTCCGGGACCGTTTACAATGCAGCCCATGACCGCAATGACCATTCCTTTCAGATGTGCTGTTCTGCGCTTCACTTCTTCAAAAGTGCCTTCAAGATTATACATTGTTCTTCCGCAGCCTGGACAAGCGATGTATTCAGGTCTATAGAAGCGTCTTCGTGCTGCCTGCATGATTTCGTCAACAAGGTATGCTGCATATTCGCTGCCTTCAAGCACAACCTCTTCTCCAGATTCGTTCTTATAGGTTCCTACAATCTCGAGCTCGTCAAGTTCCTTATCAAGGAGCCTCTTTCCGAAGTCGCATGAGGCATCAAGGAGGAGTCTCTCTTTGGATGGCGCATGATATTCGGCGACAGCTTTCTTGTCTCTGATCACAATGTTCGACATAGACGAATAGAGCCTTCTGCCGTAACGGTCTGAAAGGTACTGCGCAACAGGTATCTCATTTGCCGGATTTTCTGTCAGGGATACGCGGATTGTGTTGCCGATTCCCTCTGAAAGAAGGGCGGAAATCCCAACTGCGGACTTGATCCTGCCACTATCGCCGTTGCCGGCTTCCGTTACACCAAGATGTAAAGGGAATGCCATTCCTTTCTCGCGCATCTCATTGAATAGCAGGCGATAAGCTTCCACCATAACAAAAGTGTTACTTGCTTTAAGCGACACCACTACATTGTAGAAGTCGTTTTCAACACACATTTCAAGCCATTCCATGACTGCCTCTTTCATGGCCAGTGGAGTGTTGCCATATAGATTTGTGATACGGTCTCCTAGTGAACCGTGGTTAAGTCCTATTCTGATGGCAGTCTTGTGATGCTTACATGTTTCGACCAGTTTTGCAAACTGCTCTTTGGCCTTCTCATGGTCTTTATGGAAGTTGCCCGGATTGATCCTGACTTTCTCCACAACCTCAGCACATGCTATGGCTATATCAGACGAAAAATGTACGTCGGCTACAAGAGGAGTATCAATCCCCATTTCTCTAAGCCGTCTTCTGATCTCGCGGATAGAATCAACCTGACCCATAGACGGAACAGTAAGCCTTATCAGCTGCGCTCCTGCCTTATATAGTTCTACACATTGTGCAACGGACGCTTCAACGTCAGATGTATGTGTATTGCACATTGTCTGGACAACGATAGGTTCGTCACCTCCAATGATGACATTACCTGCCTTTACTTCAATTGCTTTCATTATAAGTTATCCTTTTTATAGACCATATCCTTAGCCATCTTCTTGATTTCTGCCTTTGTCTTTCCAGTTCTTTTAGTGATGTGGAAATGTGTTCCGACAGACACTATGATATTCTGTGGATATGCGTACCTATAGTAATAATCGCTGTAATGGTCTGGTTCATAGAGTGAGGCCAGAGAATGTTTGTATGATGCTTGAAAATGGATTTCCAGTGGCTCAAAGACCAGTGCGAAGCCGACTCCTCCCTTGATTCCGTAATCCATGCGTCTGTCTGTATCAGTGAAGGAATACCTGATCTCATCTCTTACGTTGCCTGTCTTTCCTGGGAATCGTTCAATTCCAAGTCTGTAACCACCGTAGCAGCCGACCTGTGCGAGGAACTTGAAATTCCACATGTCGTAGTGGAACTGGAACAGAAGCGGAACCTCTACGACATCAAGCACTGCCTTTTCTGCACCTTCAATCTTGTAGGTGTAATTCTTATCTTTATTGTATTCGAACTGATAACCTTCCTTAGCGTAGAAAATACCGGCCTGGAATCCGAAGAAAGGCATATAGCCGAACATCTTCTGATAGGTTGTAAAGGTTATGCCGACATTGATAGGGGAGAACACCATGTCCTGCTTCTGGGTTGGATTCCACATTACCTGACTGAGTCCGACACCATACTGGATGCCTATCATCGAATAATCGTTGATAACCAGTTTCTTCTTGATGTCAATCGTGTCCAATTGCTCATCCGTTATAGCATTTACATCAAGCAACGACACTTCGCCACTCCAGGGTTTCTTCGGAATCGGGCGAAGAGTCTGTGCCTGAGCCGATGCAAGGCAGACAAGCAGGCCAGTTATCATATATATTAGTTTCTTCATATTCATATCTACTCAAACATAGCCTGGACATCAAGCATCTGCTCAATCTCCATCATTTCCGGTATGTCAATCAGGAATGTTCCGTCCTCAAGTTTGTAGAACCTCACTTTTTCAGGCTGCTTCTTTTCCAGCAGGATTCCGGTATCAACTATGCCATTCCTGTTAAGGTCCTCAGTGATTCTGATAGAGTATTTACCGGCCTTCAGATATGGGAAAATCAAGGTCTGGTCAGAATCTACAATATACTGCCTGAGCACTTTGTCTCTCTTTTCAGTCAAGAGGTCCACAATGTATTTATTATGGACATTTGAAAGATTGAGGTTTAACGTGCTGAGCTTGTCGTCGTTAGGAAGAGATACCTTAACCTCTGAGCTGTCGTTGTAGAAACCGTTGATATCACGGAACTTACGATGCGGTACCTTAAGGAAGTACTCATATCCAGGCTGCAGTTTCTCTGAAGGGGTGACAATATACTTTCTAAGATTCAGGGAGTCCTGACGGATAGAATATTTGCCGATGCTTTCCTGCTGACGTGGGTTTATAGAACGGAATACAAGCGAGTCAAACGCGGATTCAACCAGCGGATATGCGAACTCGATTGTAAATCCATATTGCTCGACTGTCTCCGGTTTAGCCTCCAGGGTAAAGACAGCCAGTGTGTCTTCCTTCTTGATGTCACGTGTTGAACTCTTTCCTGCTGTCTTCTTCGGTTTAAGCAATTTGATTTCTTCTGTGAATGGGTTCAGCATGCCGAGAGTATCCGTCTTCATATACCTGACATTCAGGAACATAGTATCAGGCTGTGGCTTAGGATCGTTCACCCAGATCTCAAGACTGTCCTGCATGATGTTGAACTGAGTAATAAGATTTTCAGCAGGGACATTTCTTACCCAGATTGAATCAATCTGGGCATATGGCGCCATGAAGGTTATATATGCTGTACGCTCGCCGACCCGTTCCTTGTTGACGATCATCTGTTTTGAAGGCTTCTCCTTGAAGATGTTGAGCTCTACTTCGGTTTCGCGCGCAAGACAGTGCAACGTATCCTTCATGTCATATTTCTGGAGTTCCGGCAAACTGTCTATCACATGCTTTGCCGGCTTGAAGAGCGAGTCTATGAACGCAATCTTTTCAGTCTCAGGGTCATACATGTTATTGTTGTTCTCGTCAATGACCGCATATACCCTATATACTGTATCCTGGATGTTTCTAAGACAGAAGAATCCCCAATCATCAGTCTTTACAGCCGCGTCAGGTCTCTTGAGGAAAACCGCAGAATCAGCGTGATCCTTATAGAGCATGACAGTAGCTCCTTTGAGAGGTTTCAATGAGTTGCAGTCCTGTACGATTCCTGTGACCATCATTGTGTCGATCACGTCGCCTGTCGAGAATACCAAAGTGAAGCCAGGGAACATGTTGCCCTCATTGTTATCACCGATTGCATTGGTGAGATCAAGGGTATATGTCTTATTTGAGTCCAGGTCATTCTCAAAATATACTACCACTCCTTTTCCCTTGAGTCTGAACTTTGGAGCCTTTTCAAGAGGCGGGGACAGGAAGAGACTCTTTGGATCCTTCACTGTCACATACTCATTGAACATGATCTTAAGCTGTGTCTTATGTACCGGTACCTGTGTCTGACCCAAGGATGGATATATCTGTGTTATGACCGGGGGAATAGTGTCCTTCGGTCCACCGGTGGGTGGCGTTGTAGTATTCGCGCATGAATGCGAGAATATTGTCATTCCGAGAATTATAGATACCGGAATTATAGGGAAGAATCTGCTGAGAAACTTTTTCATCTACACTTTGTTTATAGGTCAGTCTTTGCGACAGTATCAATACCCTTGATCTTGCGAAGTCTTGCAATATATCTTTCAAGCTCTGCGATGTCATGGACATAGAGGTCTATGAATCCGTCAAATATGCCATCTTCAGCACCAAGGTTGAATCTTCTGATATTCACTCCGAGAACTTTTGAAGTAATTCTTGTGATATCGTTGATCATGCCCATCCTGTCTGTACCCTTAAGGGATACTCGTGCAAGATAGGTGTTTTCTGAGTTCGCGTCTGTATCCCACTTTACAGCTACAATCTGGTCACCGAATTTCGCTGCCAGATTATTGGCATTCGGGCATGTGCGGGTGTGTACGGTAATCACGCCGTCAGAATCCTTGAATCCGATGACGCTTTCTCCCATGATAGGCGTGCAGCACGATGCAAGGATGTATTTCTGATTGGCATCAGAGTTAGAGATTACGAAATATGACTCTCTGTTGATTCCATGGTATTTCTTGAGCTTCTCAGACAGACCGTCAAGGCTGATCTCTCCGTTTCCGATCTTGTAATACATCTCCTCAGGTTTTGTGTCAAAGATATCGAACTCTTCCATGAGGGATGTTATTACCTTGTCAGTCAATGTCTTGTCGATTTCCAGGAGGGCTACTTCCAGCATGTGCTTACCATGCTTTTCTGTGGTATTACGCTGTGTCTTCAAGTATTCCAGGATAAATTTCCTTGCCTTGGAAGTCTTGACAAACTGGAGCCACTCGCGTTTAGGATTCTCGTTTTCTGCGGTAATGATCTCGACCTGGTCTCCTGTCTTGAGCACATATGAAAGGGGAGCTAGCTTGAAGTTGACCTTTGCGGCGATTGCCTTGTTGCCGATCTCAGAATGGATGGCGTATGCAAAATCAAGCGCAGTGGCGCCCTTTTCGATGCTTCTCTGCTCACCTTTTGGCGTGAAGACCATAATGTCTGTCGTGATAAGGTCATTATGGATCATGTCAAGCAGGTCAAGAGCTGTTACGTCCGGATTCACAAGGATTTCCTTGACCTTGGTAATCCATTTGTCCATCTCGCTCTCGCTTTCTGACACAACACCTTCCTTCTTGTATGCCCAGTGTGCTGCGATACCTTTCTCAGCGATCTCATTCATTCTTTCGCTTCGGATCTGTACCTCTACCCAGATTCCAGCGTGACTCATCAGCGTACAGTGCAATGCCTCGTATCCGTTGTTCTTAGGATGGTTCACCCAGTCGCGGACGCGGTCTTCCTTATATGCATAAAGGCCGGTAATGATTGAGAAGATATGAAAACACTGTGCGCGCTCCGACTCTGTCGACTTGTTCGCATCGAATATGATACGGACTGCATAGAGATCGTATATCTGGTCAAAGCTTACGCCCTTCGTGCGCATCTTCTTCCATATAGAATAAGGTGTCTTCACCCTCTTCTTGATTTCATATTCAAAGCCAGCAGCTTTGAGAGCCTCATCAATAGGGGCGATGAACTCATTGATCTTCTTATCCTTATCGATCACATTCCTGTTGATCTGCTCCGAAATCTGTTGGAATGCGTCTGGCTCCTTATATCTGAGCCAGATATCCTCCATCTCGGACTTGATGCTGTATAGACCGAGTCTATGGGCGAGTGGAATGAAGACAAACATTGTCTCACTGAGGATCTTGTCCCTCTTGTGCTCCGGCATGAACTCTATGGTCCTGACATTATGGAGACGGTCAGCCAGCTTTATGAGAACAACGCGTACATCGTCATTGAGCGTAAGAAGGATGCGCTTGAAGTTCTCTGCCTGCATGCTCTTCTTCACAGCCTTATCCTCATTGTCAAGCACAGTCTTGATCTTGGTGAGACCTTCCACGAGTGTGGCAACCTTGTCACCGAACAGACTTCTGAGGTCATCCACTGTGTAATCAGTGTCTTCCACCACGTCGTGCAGGAGGGCAGCTATAATGGACTTATATCCAAGTCCGATGTTGCTTACCACGATCTTTGCGACAGCGATAGGGTGCAGAATGTATGGTTCACCGGAACGTCTTCTGACGCCCTTGTGAGCTTCGTTGGCAAAATCAAATGCCTTCTGAATCATGTCCAGTTCAGACTGGTCAGGACATCTTTTGCGTGCCGCCTCCTTCAGGTCGGCATATTCTCGTGCTATGACCTCATAGTCATGCTGATTGAACTCTGAAATCTTTCCCATACTGTCTAATCTTCGAGATTATATGTGTCTACGTGCTGGAATGCATATGAGAGCTCTGCTCCCATGAGGATGATGTTCCAGCTGATGTTAAGCCATACCATAAAGAGCGGGATTGCCGCAAATGTACCATATACGCCATTCAGGCGTGTAACCAGGAGCTGCGTTTCGAGGTAGAGGAACTGCATCCCTGTAAATGCTACAGCCGCAAAGACCGCTGCCCTGAAAGCGACTCCGTATTTTACATTGAACTTAGGTATGAACTTGTACATTGCGGAGAATGTAAGAGCTGCCACCACAATGAACAGCAGCCATGAAATCACTTTCTTTATGAATGAAAATTCTATGATATTCAAGCCCATGTAGTCAAGGAGGTTCGTATAGACGAACGATCCGGAGAAGAGGACAAGGATCACGAAAGGGGAGAGAATCAGGATGAGAAGGTAATATGACAGTCTTCTTACGAGGCTTCTGTTGCTGTTTACCTTCCAGACGTTGTTGAACGCTGATTCCACTCCTGCCATGAGCCTATATATGATCCACAGGAAGAGGAGGGCGTTGAAGAATCCCATCCATCCGCTCTGGGCTGTATCAATTATATTCTGTGAGAAAGACAGTACGGTGTCGATGACTCCCTGGTTGCTGCTGAAGTTCTCGTACATGAAATCCTTCAGGAGACCGTCAAAGCCGAGACCACCTGTGATTGCGAACACAATTGCAAGGAATGGGACCAATGCCATGACACTCAGATAACTGAGCGCGACAGCCTGTGGACCGATCTTCTGCTGTGCATAGGTCTTTGCTGTTATGATCGCCACCTTGACGTATTTGATGAATCGGGCCTTGGCCTTGGAAAGTTCTTCCAATTCCATTTCCCATATCTCTTCGCTGAAGAAGTTCTTCAGTCTGCTGGTCTTTCCCTTGATACGTTTCATTATCCTAACTTAGCCATGAATCTTTCAGGATCGATGATATAACGCTGATGAGTGCCTTCTCCAAGAAGTCCATTCTTGTCTTCAGCCTTGATATTGAACTCGAGTCTTCTTCCGTCAACCTCAGTGAGTTCTGCAGTCACAGTCACTTCGGTGCCAACCTTGCATGCTCTCAAATGGCTGATGTTCACCTTGGTGCCAACTGTAGCGTGTCCATGCTCAGCTGCAAGGCTGTATGCCGAAAGCTCCATATGGCAGATCATGGCCGGTGTTGCATACACTGGCAGACCACCTGAACCAAGAACTTCTGCAGTCTCATTATCTGCTACCACGCGGTTCAATACATACTTATCTCCTGCTTTCATAATCTATCTTATATTCGTTTAAAACAATGTTTCCTTAAAATCTTCAGATTGCCACGTCGCTGACGCTCCTCGCAATGACGTGTCGGGGTCGTCATTCCCGACCTGATCGGGAATCTCGTGAAGAATCTCCTCCAAGAACTCCTTTTCGGTGATGATCCTTACACCCAGGCTCTCAGCTTTCTTCAGTTTCTCTGGACCTGCCTTCTCTCCGGCAAGCAGGAAAGTCGTCTTGCCGCTGATGCTTCCACTGTTCTTTCCTCCGTGCGCTGCTATAAGTGCCTTCATCTGGTCTCGTGATATGCTGAAGTTTCCTGAGATCACGATCGTCATTCCCTTCAGTGTGTCTGACAGCTGTTCTGCCTCTTTCTCAACCTCGAATCTCAGTCCTGCTGCCTTCAGACGCTCTATTGTGTCGGTGTTGACTCCGTCAGCAAAATATGCCAGGACACTGTCTGCAATGACCTCACCGATATCGTCAACAGCAAGCAGATCCTCGCGGGAGGCTGTGGACATCGCATCAATGTTCTTGAAGTGTCTTGCCATAGATTTGGCTGTGGTTTCACCGACGTGTCTTATTCCAAGCGCGAACAGAACCCTCTCGAACGGTGTGTTCTTGGAATCCTCGAGGCTCTTGAGGAAACGCTCGGCTGCACGGTCTTTCCAACCTTCCAGTCCTAGCAGATGCTCCTTTTCAAGCTCATAGAAGTCTGCAGGATTCCAAACAAGACCTTTATTGTATAGCTGTTCAATGGTTGCATCGCCGGCAATTACATTCATAGCCTTGCGGCTGAGGAAATGTACCAGTTTGCCTTTGATCTGAGTAGGACATCCGGATTGATTGGGGCAGAAGGCCTTGGCTTCCTGCTCGTCTCTCACTAGTACTGCTCCGCAGTCAGGACATGTTTCCGGAAAATGTGGCAGTTCTGCATCTGCAGGTCTTTGCGACAATTCCACTCCGGTAATCTTTGGAATGATCTCTCCACCTTTCTCTACATAGACGTAATCTCCGACATGGATATCAAGAAGCTCCATCTGGTCTGCATTATGAAGAGAGGCTCGCTTGACAACAGTTCCGCTCAGCAAGACCGGCTCCAGATTTGCCACCGGTGTTACAGCTCCAGTGCGTCCGACCTGATAATCTATGCTGTTAAGCCTTGTCAGCGCCTGCTCTGCCTTGAACTTGTATGCCACTGCCCAGCGAGGGAACTTGGCTGTGTAGCCTAATTCCTCCTGATATTGCATCTGATTTACCTTGATAACGATGCCGTCAGTTGCGAACGGAAGTGTTTTACGCTCTGCGTCCCAGTATTTTATGAATTCCTCAATCTCTGATATTGTGGAGCAGATCCTTCTTTTGTCTGAAACCGGCAAACCCCATTCTGCTGCCTTGTTCAGTGCCTGATCATGTGTGCTGAAAGGCAGATCCTCGCCAAGCATGTGGTACAGGGTGCATTCCAGACCACGATTTGCGACCATCTTGCTATCAATGAGCTTCAGCGAGCCGGAGGCGGCGTTTCGAGGATTGGCGAACGGTTGCTCCTCGTCGCGCTCACGCTCTTGGTTAAGTCTGTCGAAAGCAGACCATGGCATGTATATCTCACCTCTGATCTCAAACTCTTCAGGCCAGTCAGAACCTTTCAATGTCTGCGGGATATTGGCGATGTGCTTTACGTTCTCGGTCACATCATCACCTATAGTTCCATCTCCACGGGTAAGCGCTCTGGTGAGTCTGCCATTTTTATATGTCAGGCAAATCGCTGTGCCGTCGAATTTGAGCTCGCAGCTGAACGAGAATGGAACCAGAGCAGTCTCTTCTGCCGGGATTCCTTTCGCGGCTCTGTCGGCGAATGCCTGAACCTCTGTAATGTCATAAGTGTTTCCAAGGGAAAGCATAGGGTAACGATGTGGATATTGCTCAAACTCCTTACGGGGCTCTGCAACTTTGCGTTTCGCAGGTTTTGTCGCAGCCAGATCGCTTCCGACCTTCTGTGTAGGGGAGTCCGGAGTCACCAGCTCAGGATACTGTGCCTCAAGCGCCTCGAGCTCCTTTAAGAGCATGTCGAACTCATAATCACTCATTGTCGGCATATTCTCGACATAATACCTTCTGGAGGCATCGTTGAGAATGTCCCTGAGTTCATTTATCCTTGTATTTGCCTGTGTCTTTTCCATAAAAACAATTAACCTTCAAAGGTACAAAATCGTTTCCACTTCTGCAACTGCTGCAGTCTGGTGCAATTGTATACGAAAAATGCTCCAGATACCCATTGGAGTAAGGGTGCCTGGAGCATTTTGGCTATAATTTGCACTAGACTACTTAGCGTCCATTGCCTGGCAAGCTGTGATAGCAACCATCTTGTAGATATCGTCTACTGAGCAACCGCGGCTAAGGTCGTTAACCGGACGGGCGATACCCTGGAGGATTGGTCCGATAGCGTCTGCGTTACCAAGTCTCTGAACGAGCTTGTAACCGATGTTACCAACCTCAAGGCATGGGAACACGAGAACGTTTGCGTGACCTGCAATCTCAGAACCAGGAGCCTTCTTCTGGCCAACTGAAGGAACGAGAGCTGCATCTGCCTGAAGCTCACCTTCAACCTTGAGAGTAGGATCAAGCTCCTTTGCAAGCTTTGTTGCCTCGATGACCTTGTCCACAACCTCGTGCTTAGCTGAACCGAGAGTAGAGAATGAGAGCATTGCGACTCTTGGATCTGCGAAACCTGCAACGCTCTTTGCCGTCTGAGCTGTGCAGACTGCGATCTGTGCGAGCTGACCTGCGTCAGGCATAGGAGTAACGGCAACGTCACCTACTACGAGAACACCGTCCTCACCGTATTCTGGAGTCTGGGTGATCATGAGCATAGCACCGCTGACGCATGTTATGCCAGGAGCACACTTGATGATCTGGAGAGCTGGACGGAGAGTCTCACCTGTAGTGGAGAGAGCACCGCTGATCTGACCGTCTGCATCGCCGCTCTTGATGATGAGGCAACCGAAGTAGAGTGGGTCAAGCACCTGCTGTGCGGCTTTCTCTGGAGTCATACCCTTGCTCTTGCGGAGTTCATAAAGGAGGTTTGCATACTCTGCAGTCTTCTCGCTTGTTGCAGGGTCGATGATGATTGCCTTGTCGATATTCTTGAGACCTAGCTTCTCTGCAAGAGCGAGGATCTCCTCGCGGTTACCGATAAGGATGATCTCTGCAATCTCGTCAGCGAGGGCCTTGTCTGCTGCTGTAAGTGTGCGCTCCTCGAGTGACTCAGGGAGCACGATGCGCTGCTTGTTTGATTTGGCACGCGCGATGATGCTTTCAATAAGTGTCATAATGATTCTATGTTTGTTCTGTTATTTTCTATAAATCATACAAAAGTAAGACAATTTTACTTTCTTACAATAATATATGTGGTCTCTGGTGCGGCTGAACCTTTAAGGATTCCGTTTTCAACCTGGAATGCAGTACCGTAAACAATGTCAGTGTAGTCGCCATCCGGAAGGTTTGTAGCAAGCTCTACTGCATTCTCGTTGAGTGCGAAGTTGATGATTGCTGCACCCTTGTCACCACGATTGACCACGATGACCTCACCCTCTGGTGCGATCTGTACGTTCTCTACCTGACCTTTCATCTCCTGGCGGAACTTGTTGACTGCCACCACCTCTGGATGGAAGAATTCGTCGTTTCCGCGTGCACCGAGGAGGTTGTCTCCGAAATAGTTCTCGCGTGTTGAGTTCATAGGACGGCTGTAGAAGAGAGGTGTACCGTTCTGACGAGCTGTAAGGAATACCCATCCTGTGCGGATCTGAGCGTCTGTAAGACCAGCGCTCTCGTTTGCGTTGCAGTATGTGTCATGGCTCTCTACCCATGTTGTAAGGTGTTCAGGAGCAGCACGATGGTACCAGTCAAGAAGGTTGATGTCCTTAGCTGATCTCTTCCAGAGAACCTCGCGAAGAACGTGACCGTACGATGATGCTGTCTGACCGAAATAGCTTGCATACTCCTCCTCAGGAACGTTCCTGTCCTGAAGGACCTCGCCGTAGACAAAGAGACTGTCGTAAGGGATGGCAAGTGATACTCCAAGGACCTCCTTGCGGCCTGTAGCTACATCCCAGAAGTCGTTTTCTGTCACTCCTGCCTCAGCATCAACCGGGTCAGAGTGAACTCCAATGTGCTTTGCAGTGTCATAACGGAAACCGCGCACGCCCATGTTCACGAGCTTGTTCACGAACTCCATATAATACTTCTGGAAGAGGGGATTCTCTGTGTTTACGTCAGGAAGTCCTCCAACGCCCTGGTGAGTACATTCGGTACGGTCGTTATAATCGTTGATACCTTCAAGTCCATGAGTGTGGAACATCTTGTCACGTCCTCCGACAGCGGCATAGAACTCGTCTGTCACGAGGTCGATATTGAAGGCTGTATGGTTAGGGAGAACGTCAACCAGAACGCGGATATCATACTTCTTCGCAGAGTCCAGCATGACCTTCATCTCTTCTTCAGTTCCAACGATGTTATTACCTATTGTCCAGTCAGTTGGCTGGTAGTAATGATACCAGTTTCCTTCCTTCTCATCGAGGATCTTCACGTTACCGCCCTCGGGGCTGAAGCATGCGTTTACAGGTGATGTCTGGATCATGGTGAATCCTGCATCCGAGATCTGCTTCATGTTCTGAGCGATAGTAGGGAAGTTCCAGCTCCATACGTGGAGGATTGTCTCGGTATTGGTGCTGTTTGGATCATGAGTCATGCGGTCAACGGTGTTTACCGCCTTCTGAGATGTGCATGCTGCAAGAGCGAGACATGCGACGATGGTAATGAATCTGTTCATATGTAAATTATTATGTTGTTTTCTACAAGCCTACAAATATAGACATATTTTTTGACCATTCTAACCTTCTCTACTTGTTTTCCGTAAATAATTGAATATTAATCAGATATGTAAATATCCTGCATTCCATTCGCGGCAGGATGTTTACATAAAAGGCTCAGTGTCAGTGAGTTGTCTGACACGAAAAATAGAGGGCTAAACCTGAAATGTATATATTTGTGATTTAGACTAAAAAATGATAAATTTGCGCCGCTTTGCGGCGTTTCGCAAAGCGACTGGGGGTTAGACATCTTTCATCTTGACGAAAGAATTGACGACCTTCAAACAAAGCACAAACGTTAAAAAACAAGTATAACTTTAAAATTAAAGAACAGTCGGTTTACCGACCGACCCGGGTAGGGTCGAGATGCCCCTCGGGGCTGTCGCAAAGCGACTGGGGGTTGGACATCTTTCATCTTGACGAAAGAATTGACGACCTTAAACAAAGCACAAACGTTAAAAAACAAGTATAACTTTAAAATTAAAGAAAGATGAAAGACGCAGTTATTATCCTTTGCGGTGGTGGTCCAGCGCCAGGAATGAACTCAGTTTCAATGTCTGTTGCAAAGACATTTATCACTAAGGGATTCAGAGTAATCGGTCTCCACGGCGGATACTCAGGTCTCTTCAGCAAGAACGCTCGCACAGAGGATCTTACTTTTGCTATCGCTGACCGTTACTTCAACAGAGGTGGTTCATACCTTGAGATGAGCCGTTTCAAGCCAACTGACAAGGATTTCGAGGAGAACTTCAACCTTGACCTCTTCAAGGAGAACAACATCAAGCTTCTCGTGACTATCGGTGGCGATGACACAGCTTCAACTGCAAACCGTATCTCTAAGTTCCTCGCAGCTAAGGGTTACCCAATCGCAAACATCCACTGTCCTAAGACAATCGATAACGACCTTCCTCTTCCAGGCAACGCTCCGACTTTTGGTTATAACTCAGCAAAGAACGAGGGTGCACACCTCGCACGCACAGTGTATGAGGATGCACGCACATCAGGCAACTGGCTTGTGATCTCAGCTATGGGTCGTACTTGCGGTTCACTCGCACTCGGTATCGGTGAAGCTACTCACTGCCCGATGACTATCATCCCTGAGATGTTCAACAAGACTGAGATCTGCCTTGACAAGGTTGTTAAGCTCTCAATCTCAGCTATCCTCAAGAGAAAGGTTATGGGCATCAACTATGGTACTATCGTAGCTGCTGAGGGTCTCTTCCACGAGTTCAAGGCTGAGGAGATGGAGGCTGCAGGCGTTCGTTTCTCATACGACGACCACGGTCACCCAGAGCTTGGTAAGGTTTCTAAGGCTGTCCTCTTCAACGACCTCCTCGAGGCTGAGTTCAAGAAGATCGGTCTTAAGGTTAAGAGCCGTCCAGTAGAGATCGGATACGACGTTCGCTGCCAGGACCCTGTTGCTTATGACCTTACTTACTGTACAGAGCTCGCAATGGGTGTTTACCAGCTCTACAGCGAGGGTAAGACAGGCTGCATGGTTTACGTAGACTCATACGGTAACGTATCTCCACTTTACCTTGCTGACCTTCAGGATCCTACAACAGGTAAGATCCCACCACGCGTAGTTGACATCAACGCTGGTACAGCTCAGAACTACTACAAGTACATAGCTCACTACGTGACTGAGGCTGACTACGAGGCAGTAAAGGCTCTCGGCATCGAGAACCCTGAGGCTTACGACTTCAATAAGATTCTGGAGTGGTAATTCCATAACCCGACCTGATCTGGAAATCTGATAAATGACCGGTGCGACAAGAATTTGCATTATCTTGTCGCACCGGTCTTGGTTTTTGGTGGTTCTGTCGGAATTTGACTAGCGGTGTACCATAAAATCGTGAATTTTTGTTGCACCGGTAGTCCATTCCTCTTGACTCGTACCTTAGGGAATGTTTTATATTTGCAGGCAAATAACGCGTTATGAATAGAAATGGATTAAAAATCGGGGAGTTTTCACGCCTTTGTCGTGTCACTGTGAGGGCACTGAGGCATTATGAGAAGATCAAGCTGCTTGTGCCAGAAATCATCGACTACAGTACCGGATATCGGTATTATTCAGTCGTGCAGATGCAGAAGGCTTTGAATATCGTACGCTTGAAGGGGCTGGGATTCAGTCTGGAGGAGATTCGTACTATGTATGATTCCGAGACTCAACGTCCTTCAATCGATATGCTTGAAGAGAAGATCCGCAGTTGCCAGGAGCAATTGCAGCTTCTTACCGAG
>JAFYRK010000131.1 GCA_017559545.1 Bacteroidales bacterium | reverse complement strand
TTGATGGAACATTGTCCTTCTTGCACGACATTGTGCCGAACACAGCTGCCACAGCAGCCATCATAAGAAATCCTTTTCTCATAATTGAAATTGAATTAAAAATGTTAGTAAAAAGTTTATGTTTTAGCGAAATACGCTCAATTGAGTTATCTCCGGATCAAGATTACCCCTATGCACAAACCCCGGATTCATCCTGCAAGCCTCCTCGTAGCATCTGACCGCCTTCTCCGTCTCCCCAAGACGGCTATTCACAATCGCCAGCATATAATTCACCTGATCGGTCCTATGAAGCCTCTCCAAGATTGCCAACGCACTAGCATTGTAATCCAATGCACAGAACGCCACCGCAGCATTATAGTCCTGATACGGACGAAGCAAAGTCACAGCAGTCTCATAATCCCTGTCCCGGATAGCCTGCACCCCGGCCATATATGTAGAATCTATCACAGTCGTATGCACAGTATCCTTCTGCATATCCTTCCTATGAAGGTAGAAGTCAAATCTGACTGTCCTCAATCTCGGATAGACCTTCTCACGCAGATGTCTGTAGCAACCTAAATTCTGAAGAACTTCCTCTCTTGTGTCGAGATCTTCAATTTCACATGCATCGATATATGCGATCTTATCGTCAAAACTTAGGGAATTATCCTCTGCCACCAAAGCATCCAGCATCCTCCAGTTCTCTGCATCATTCCTCGCAATGAACCTGATGTCACTCTCATCCGTCATCCCCGGCTCGACTTTCGTCATCCCCGGCTCCGACCGGGGATCTCCTGTCATATCCACCACAAAACCCTCATTGACCCTCACCGAATCCCAATACTCATCAATGAACCTCCTGAAGTATTCAGCCACAGCCTCACTTCGCCTTTGGGTAAGTCTGGTATTATATGCAACCGTTCCCTCTGGAGAACTCGAAGCCGTAACCACAATGGAATCCATCTCAAACTCATCGTTATCTATCAAGGCTGAAAGATTCTTCTTTATCCTGCCGATCTCATCACGATTATATCCCAGACTCTCATCCACCTCATACCTGTCGTGTTCAAACTCCACATAACAGGCGGTATTGGCAGACACCTTCCTTTCGATCACCTTCGTCATATACCTTTCGGTCCCGTCTACAAGGGCACTCAACGAACTGATGTAATATGTCAGAGGCTCGCATTCCGGGATGTCATAAATCTTCACATCCTCTTTGTATATCGCTCCGGAGAGAACTACATCCACCTTCCTCAAACGAGGTCTTGAAGCCAACGTATGCGAATACACATATCTGAAATCCCCATTGATCTCACGCATTACCGTGTCAAGCCGGAAGCCCTGTTCAAAAGGCACCTTCACATACCGTCTGAACCTTTCCTCCTTCCTGGCCTTCCTGCGTTCATTTGCAGATTTAGCCAGCTTGTTCGTATAATGCTCGACGGCCTGCTGCTCCGTCACTCCGAAGGCAGATGAGAACTCGGCATCCGATACGAAAGTAGAATCAGTCCTGAATGCATACAGGGCAGGTATGTTTCTTTCAATGAATATCTCCAGAAGCCTCAGGTTCACGAACTCCATAGAATCCGTCACAATGCTCTGAAGAAACTTCTCATACCTCCTGTAGCCACGCATCTGCTCATTGCGATACTCCTGACCTGTTATCAGAATCGGATCAAGCCCCAGAGTATCCTCCAGCACGTACATCCTCGGATAAAAACGCAGCTGCCACTGAGGATCCATCATATCCTTCGGCACAGTCACCATAAACTCAATATTGACCTTGCCGCCTCTCTCGGCAACATTCCTAAATCTGGCAGTCACCGACGCCGCCTCGATCACGTCTGTCGCTACCATATTCCCATCCTCATCCCTCACAGCATTCATAATGATCGGTCCCTCAGCCTCCATCACCACCGTTGTATCTCTAACGTCATCCCCGGCCTGACCGGGCATCTCCACCATCCCTATCTCAGCCCTCATCTGCCTCTCCTGCATCCTCTCCACCTTCCGAGAAGTACCGCAGCCTGAAATCAGCAGACATACAACCACCAGCAGAACAACATTGCAGATCACCAGCAGCGACATACCACCTCCAAGCAGTACCGCCCAGTTCTCAATATCCTTATGTAAACCTTTGTCACTCATATCTCTACATTCTCAATCCTCTTCTTTCACCCAAATCCTTCTCAGCCTTTGCCTCATTCGCCTGGCCCATTTCTCTGTCGCCACCTCTTCCGTTACTCCTTCCCAAGCCCTTACCCTCTGCCATCTCACGCTCCTTCACCATCTCCTGGAACGCCTTGCATACAGCCGGCACAAGCCTGTCACGGTTATCATATTCATTGATATGAGGGAAATACGACTCCCGACCATTGACATCGAACAGTCCGTAAATGGTCTGTCCTCCATAGTCAGGTACGGCCTCGTATGCGAAATGCTCCCTGCCGTCAAGACTCCCGGCATACCTGAAATCCGTAATGAACTCATTGTGCATAATCGGGCAGTCGATCCTCTGATTGCTGGAGTTCTTCAGGCTAGCCGAAAAATCATCGTAATGCACGAAAAAGAAACCCGGACATACCTCTTTGACCGTACTCCTGCAGGTCGGATTTGTATTGTGATAATTCAGTCTCTTTTCCTCCCTTGCGGCAGTCTCTGAGTCATACCATCCGCAGATACGGGTAGGATTGAGTTTCGCCTGCTCCAGTTCAGCCAGCATCTTTGTAACAAACCTTTCGTCAGGCTTCTCCGGCAATGCCTCAAAGTTCCCATCGTGCCTGATTACAAACATCCTGGTCTTATCACCGTCAGTCATAAACCGGAATCCCTTGATGCTTCCATATCCCTCGACAGGCTTCTGAAAGTCGAAGCTTCTGGTCCACTCGGCATCCTTTCCGAACACCTCTGCAGCCTGCCCCCGCACCTTCTCCCTCGCATCCACCGACACCTTCCACGCAGCAGTGAACATATCCTTATACCTCTCGTCCATTGCTTAATTAAGATTGATGTAAATGTCCTGCGATATCCAGCCTCCTGAACACTCGTTGCTGTCAGAAGTGTCATTGAATTTTGCGACACCGACCTGTTTGAATGTTGCTTGAGTAAGAAAATTGATGAAGTCAGGATCCTCTCTGTCATTGTCATCAAAGACCTCATCAATGATGATGTAAGGGTCATCAAGAGTTATCAGGAAGTGCATATCCAGCACTCTCGGACTCCACCAATCTTTTTCCCCGCTTGAAGTCAGCTCGTACCCCTTGTCATAGATGGCATCAGCAGCTGCCTTGATATCGATTATATAACTGAAGTCACTTCCTTCCTCGAAAAGTATGTACTGTTCATACGGAGTTATTTCTACACTATATGTGTTGTTTGTTCTTTTTCCCGGCCATCCTGTCAATGTAGCAGTGATGTAAAAGTTGCCCGAGAGTCTTCCGAATGGATGATCTTCCACCATAAAGCCGGCAGTCTTGTCGACAGGGTCGCACTTGGCACTGAGTGATATATGTCCATATACCATTATCTCGTATGTGTATATCCACTCTGTTCCGTCTGACTCTGTTGCAATAATCTGTACATCTGTCAGTCCTGGCATATCTGCTGATACAATCCAGTCAGATTCTCCTGCCCAGGATGTAGATATTACTGTCTCGTCAGCTGAATAGAAAGAGAAATCAAGTCCGCTCACCTCGGATTCTACAGATAATTGTAGCCTGTCGCTATAGTTGCAACAGAACTGTGTCGGGCATAGAGTCTTGGAACTGTCTCCCGAAGTCTTCGACATATACAAGGCAATCTTCGGAGCTTTCCTTACAGGTGTATTGTCAACAATCTGAAATTTCAGAGTTTCGCTTCTTGCCCCGTTGATTGTCATCATAATTTTAACCTCACCTTCATTTATCGCCCTCATGTCGAACACATACTGCTCCCGTGTCGGAATCAGCTCGATCAGGTCTTCAGGATAATCGAGGGTGACGTCAGTGATGATAGCATCAGTTGGCTTATATACCACCCTGATCCGTCTCATAGTGTTGATTTCCCATTCTTCTGAATCATCGTCTATGACTAATTCCACTGACTCCAGAATACTCTTATCCTCCAGTTTTACTTCATTTTGGATGCAGGAATGGCATACCATCGCTGAAATAGCAGCGACGGCAACAAAAAATAACCGTCTCATAATTGCTTAAATTTTTAGAATATCCAGACTAATCCCAATTTCAAGTTGTTAGGCAGGAGAAACCATTTTTCTCCTGAATCCACCACCTTGCCGCACTGCGGACAGGCATAGGTCACATACTTCTTATAGCCGGTCCATAGTCCTAATCCGAAGTCAAGATTTATATGATCTCCCAGCATAAGCGAGTAGCCTCCACCAATAGCAAGCCCTCCCATATCTCCCTCTTCGGATTCATTGTCGGTAATACCTCCGTAGTTGTATTCACGATATTGTGCTGCACCTGAAATCCACCAGCCGGAATAGACATTCCAAGGCCAGTATCTTACACCTAATGAATAAGTCTGTTTCCTGTTCTGGAACTGATCAGTGTCTCCTTCCTTGAAAGTCCAAGGATTAACGGACGCTTCGGCATTTATGGTCAGATGTTGTCCGGTAGCGGCTGCACCCTCTATACTGATTGTACCCAAATTGAGCATATCTGCCATATCAAGCCCTATGGCCCATCTTTGAGCAGATGCATTGTTGCAGTTAAGTGAAATAGCCGTTGCTATGGCTATCAGGAAAATGATTCTTCTCATATCTGTATTGTTTATTTGTTTCGTGGATTGTAAAGGAATCAGCCCTCTCCGAGTGACAGCATATCTTTCGCCTCAATCAAATCCCCACTGCTGCCGCTGTATAGTGTGGCAGAGAGGGCTTCATCCTCGTGTTATCAGTAGTTGGTGATTATCATATAATGCTTCCTGCGCCTGACCGGAATCATTCTTAAACCTTTGTTCTGATAAAGGTCAAGGATGTTACTGCTTTCTTTCACCGTAAGCATCCATTTCGCACAAGTCTTATTCAGCAGGAAGTCTGCAAGCATCTTATGCTTTCTGTCGCTGAATTGTGTATATGGTGAATCTTCCTCTATTACATTTTCCGGTGGGTCAATGAAAATGAAGTCTTCTTCACTATAGTCCATCTTCCTGAGGAATGTCAGGAATTCCCAATGATTTATTTCCGTCTTCGCAAGCCTGGCCCTAAGTTCTGACGACCTCAGATCGCTTATAAGATCATCCATATACACACCGTTACATCGTTTTCCTGCGTATGGAGTGCAGAAGCATCCGCAATCATCCTTAGTGAATAATCCTTTCTTCGAATATCCCATAAGGAATAGGAAAGCTGCGAATCTGAGACTGTCCTTCTGTTCGCAATCGTTGTACAACTCCACGATATAGTCATAGATACCGGTCTTGAACGCGAGTTTCAGATTGCCTTCCACCATCTGCTCTTTCAGATCTTCTTGCTTTTTCATCTCTATGATCTCATTTACAAGACTATAACTGACCGCTACCGTCAGACATTCCTTCTCAGAAAGCCTACGGTCAAAGATCTTGGAATAGTTCAAGGTCCTTGCAAACGCGGTGGCATCCTTTGCAAGTTCCGATCGTTCCCTGTACTTGCCGACATCACACATACTTTTCAGATTCAGGATCTCTCCTTTAACATCCTCGAAAACAATGTCAGAGTTCTTCCAGGCGTTGTTAAGTACATCCAGATAGATGTTCATCATTCTGCTGTCTTTCTGAACCATCTTGTATGCCTTCATCAGCTCTTTGCATTTGTCGTTGATGAAGTATCTGTCCGCATTGACAGACAAATAGCACGCTCCGCCGCCGACAAACGGCTCATAATAGTTTCTGATCTTCTCCGGCATAAGAGGAAGTATAACCTCAAGATCTTCCTCCTTGCTTCCATACCATCTAATAAAAGGTCTCATATCGTAAAGATTTATAGCATTATCCTGAATCCGGCTCCAGCATTGAAGCCTACATTGCCGTATGCAGATGAAAAGTTTATCGGAATACTCCCAAATAGGGTGAATGCAAATCTTGTTGAAACGAAGAATTCCGCCAGAATTTTCGGTGCAACTCCATACAGGAATCTGTAGTGCTCCAGAGCTGCACTGAACTGTTGCGGAAGTTCCCCGAATGGATCGATCCATTCCATCCCGATCATAACAGCTCCACCTCCATAGAGACATACGCTCCGGCTTCTTGTTCCTGCCAAACGGAACAGATATCCTCCATATGAACAGAAATGATCATATCTCATCCGCTCGTCCACTCCATATAAAGCGAAATAGTCATTTGCTCCAATGCCTACATACCACAAACCGTTTAGTGTGTACTGTGAGTAGTCTGCCGATACTCCTGCTGACATACCGTTGTATGAAGCTCCAATCTCCAAAGCAGACTGACCTTTCATTGTCCTCTGCCCGTGAGCATTGATGGTACTGATGGTAAGAATGACGACTGTTGCAATAGCAAGTCTGTGATAAATCCGTAACATTGTCTTTGTGTGTTTTAATTTCAAAACGACAAATATAAATTGTCGTAGTCAAATGTAACTTGTCGCAAAGAAAGGCGAAAATTTTTGTAACACAAAATTTTTCCGATATTTTTGCGTCAAATAATATTTGTCGCCTTGATATTGGAAAATACGATTCGAGACAATGGAAATGCTGAATTTGTCGCACAAGTCAAAGATGAACTTGTGTGCGTTAATCGTGTGGCTAATATCGAGGGCAAATTCAAGCTGGCACATCTGAGGATTATTCTCATTATTGTGCAGTACCTCCAACCAGCATTACGGCACAAGATCACATATCGACGGATATCCGCAGCTGTGCCGGAGAGTCTGCTCCCTCCAAAATCCGCAACGACATTAGGTGGATATGTCCGAACTATATCTGTACCTGTATCAGAATTCGGGCTTGGCAAAAGAAACGGAGGTCGTTTGCGAAGATATCTTGATGAACTCAAGTCCTGTCAGATCAGTGTGGTATCATCAAGAGGTAAGGTAGAAATGAAGCCACTCATTACAGGCTTCGACTAT
>JAFYRK010000130.1 GCA_017559545.1 Bacteroidales bacterium | reverse complement strand
GTACAAAACGCTGACGACACATCAATCCCTGCTGACGTACAAGAAAAACTTTTGCGCTTCGCTCGCGCTGCTGTTGCTGCTGCTTCAATGCGTGGCAAGTCATACCTCCAAATCGGTTCTATCTGTATGGGTATCGGCGGTTCTATCATCGACCCTAACTTCATAGAAGAATATCTCGGAATGCGCGTCGAGTCAGTCGACGAAGTGGAAATCATCCGCCGCATGACTAACGAGATCTACGATAAAAACGAATACGAAAAAGCTCTCGCTTGGACCAAGGCTAAATGCATCGAAGGTCTCGACAAAAACCCAGAACATCTTAAGAAGACAGCTGCAGAGAAAGAAGAGATGTGGGAATTCGTCGTTAAGATGATGGTCATCATCAAAGACATGATGAACGGCAACCCTAACCTCCCAGAAGGCTGCGAAGAAGAAATGGTAGGTCATAACGCCATCGCTGCTGGTTTCCAAGGCCAACGTCAATGGACCGACTTCTATCCAAACGGCGACTTCGCTGAGTCAATGCTCAACTCATCATTCGACTGGAACGGCGCACGTGAGCCTTATATCCTCGCAACAGAAAACGACGTCCTCAACGGCATCGGCATGTTGTTCATGAAACTGTTGACAAACCGTCCACAGATGTTCGCTGACGTTCGTACATACTGGAGCCCAGAAGCAGTTAAAGGTGCAACAGGTTACGACTTAGAAGGCGTTGCTCAACAGTCAGGCGGTATCATCCACCTCATCAACTCAGGTGCTTGCTGCGTCGATGCATCAGGCGTTTGCAAAGATGAAAACGGCAACAACGTAATGAAACACTGGTGGGATGTCACAGAAGCTGACCAAGACGCAATGATGAACGCCACAGAATGGTGTTCTGCTGACTACGGCTACTTCCGTGGTGGCGGTTACTCATCACGCTTCGAGACAAAAGCAGAAATGCCTGTCACAATGATCCGTCTCAACCTCGTCAAAGGTCTCGGACCATGCATCCAAATCGCTGAAGGCTGGACAGTCAACCTCCCAGAAAAAGTGTCAGACACATTATGGAAACGTACTGACTACACATGGCCTTGCACATGGTTCGCTCCACGCACAACAGGCAAAGGTGCTTTCACATCAGCTTATGAAGTGATGAACAACTGGGGCGCAAACCACGGAGCTATCAGCTACGGCCACATCGGCGCTGACCTCATCACATTATGTTCAATGTTACGCATCCCTGTATCAATGCACAACGTGCCAGAAGAAAAGATCTTCCGTCCTTCAGTATGGAACGCTTTCGGCATGGATAAAGAAGGACAAGACTTCAGAGCATGCGCTAACTTCGGACCAATGTATAAATAAAGTTTATAGTTCATAGTTTATAGTTCATAGTTTAAAGACAGTTTAAAAGTTGACTTTAAACTATAAACTAAAAAACTGACTATGAACTTTAAACCTTAAACTTTAAACTTTAACAAAAATGAGTATCATAGACGAAAAACATTATACAGAATTTCTGAAACAGGCTCATCGTTATGGTGATGCAAAGTTGACTTTATGCAGCAGCGGTAACCTTTCATGGCGTATCGACGAAAATACTGCTCTCGTTTCAGGAACAGGTTCATGGGTACCAACATTAAAAGAAGAAAACATTTCTCTTTGCAATATAGAGACTGGCGAATTCCTCAATGGCGTGAAACCTTCAATGGAAAGCACTTTCCACCTCGGCATTATGCGTCAGCGTCCTGAAGTCAATGTGGTGTTCCACTTCCAATCGGAATATGCCACAGCGATAGCTTGCATGAAAGAGAAACCAACAAACTTCAACGTCACAGCCGAGATTCCAATCCACGTCGGAAGAGAGATTCCTGTGATACCTTATTATAGACCAGGTTCTCCAGAATTGGCTAAGGCTGTACTCGAAGCGATGAAAGACCATAACTCATGTCTCATGACAAACCACGGTCAGGTGGTATGCGGCAAGAACTTCGACGAGGTCTTTGAACGCGCTATGTTCTTCGAGATG
>JAFYRK010000129.1 GCA_017559545.1 Bacteroidales bacterium | reverse complement strand
CGCTGAAACAATTGTTATTATCTTTGTGGAAATGGCACATTTCAACAAGAGGATAGAGGATTGTGTGACCGATCTTGACAAGATGCTGTATCTGCTTAAATTCATAGGCAAGATGATGGAGCAGCCTGCGTGGTTACAGAATGAGGTCTATACGCGTATCTTCAATGCTTGTGAGATTGCCGGATTCCCGGAAGATAAACGCATTAAGTACGAACAGGAAATGAACGACGAGAAGAGGCTCAGAAGTGAATACAATACGGCAAAAAGAATGGGTCTGGAAGAAGGCCTTATGAAAGGACGTGAGGAAGGTCAGCAGTCAAAGGCGATAGAAATAGCTTTGAAATTGATGGCCAATGGAATGTCGCCTTCGGAAGCGGCTGAATTTGTCGGTATATCTGAGGATTTGTTGCCCCAGTAGTCAGTATGATATTCAATAGGCTGTTTTTGATATTCACATTGTGTTTTCTGGGTGGAATTCTTGCCTCTGCCCAGGAACAGACCGTCATTAATCCGGAGAAGCTTGAGGCGGCGGTGCATGTGGAGAAAATGACAAGAAGCGTTCAGCAGGGGGATACTCTGATTCATAACGCGGCAGCCTATCAGGTTATGCAGGGTGCTGATTCAGAATCGCTGATTTCAAAGATGGCCGGTATTGTCGTGAGTGATTCCGGTATCGAGGCTTCCGGAAGAGATGTCGCCAGGATACTGTTGGATGGTCAGGAGTTTTTCGGAAATGATGTCCTGACAGCTCTTCGCACTATTCCTGCCGATATGGTAAAACAGGTTGAGGTCATCAACAAGCTAAGCGATAATGCTCAGTTATCCGGTGTCGATGATGGCGAAGGATATACCGTCCTGAATATCGTTACCAAGCGTAAGAGGGGAACCGGTACTGTTGCGGGACGTCTCTATGGCAGTTATGGTAGTCCAGATAAATATATAACGGGAGGAAACCTGAGCCGTTTTGCCGATAAAAATACATTTAATGTAATCGGTATGAGCAACAATATCAGTAAGTTCAATTTCAACTCTTCTGATATTTTGTCCGGCGCTTCAGGTTTGAATGAAAGTTCAGGTAAGGATTTTAAGGTGAAGCCTCTGTCGGGAATATCTTCCGTACATTCCTTGGGAACAAACTATAGCGATAAGAAGCTGAATTTCAGTTACTTCTTTAGCTATATTGACAACATGAACCAGCCTGAAAGCGAAAAGATGGCAATGACTTCGAAACCAGACCGTCTTCAGCAGACCAATTCGTTCAAGGACCATCATGCCGTCAGTATGACTCATCGTTTTTCCGGAAAGATAAGTCTTTCTCCAGCAAAGCGCCATACTATCATCATCAGGCCAGAGTTCAGTTTGGAGAATACCGGCAACACATATAACCAGAAGGTGGCTTATAGGTATGTATACACGACAAAGGATCCGGCTTTTCTTCGTCATGTAATGTCTCAATCGGAGAACGATAAGATACTCTTTCGTGCATCACCTTCAATGACGTATAGGTATGCATTCAAAAATAAGAAAAAGAGAACGCTTTCAGCGCAGCTTAGGTATAACTATTACGGAAACACCGGAGATACTGATACGTGGCAGTATAAGTTCAAGGATGAGAATACATCGTATGCTATTGAAGAGGCATATGATACCTATGTGCAGCGTAAGACGTCAGATGCCCAGCGACATACGGCGACAGCTCAGCTTACTTTTACGGAGCCTGTTACAAAACGTTCGATGCTATCAGCCCAGTATTATGCCTCATGGAGTTATTCCTCGTTGGACAATATAGTGTCGGTTCTTGATGATCAATCCTATGAATATGAAGAATCGGATAGACTGTCAGGTGTAAGCGAGGGAACATTTGTGCAGAATAAATTGGTGGGACGATACAGTTACGCCAGAAAGAAACTGAATCTGACCTTCGGTGCCTCATATCTGAATACGCTTTACATTGGTGAGGCTCATCTGCCTTCCTATGGCCGTACTTCGCGAAACTACAATCATTTCCTCTATCAGCTTACTGCAAATCTTCCAATCAATAAGGCTCATACATTAAAGATAGAGGCAAAGTCGAGGACGGTCAATCCGAGCATGGGTCTTCTGCAGGATGTTGTCAATATGAGCAGTACCAGCAATGTGCGTACTGGAAATTCAGACCTGGCTCCGGCATATATAAATGAGCTGGAATTTCGTTATGTCTATACTGACAGGAAGAGTGGCTCGTCGTTATCTTTTATAGCGGAGCTTACCGGTAGCCCGAACTATTTTTGTGATTCCTTGGTAATTGATACTCCTGATTTTGAAGTTATGGAAGGAGTCAGGCTAGGGGAGAATAACCAGTTCGTAAAACCAGTTAACCTTAGCGGATATTATAAGTTATATACAAAAACATCCTACACGATTCCGATTACATGGCTGCGTTGCAATTTCAATATACATGCGGCGGTTTTCATGAAGCAGGTACCTAATATGGTCAATGAAGCATACGTGCCGGTTAACAGTAATTGGTATCAGTTAGGAGGAAGACTGGACAGCAATATCAGCAGGAATATTGATTTCAGGATTGGATATGATGCCAGATATACGTCAAATGAGTATAATGGCAGATACGGTCTGGTGCAGAACAATTTCTACTACCATAGGGTTTATGGTAAATTAAAATGGATATTTGTCCGTGACTTCACTTTTTCCGCAGCTGCGCAGTTCAGGAATATGGTCAGTCTGGAGAATCTCTATAATGATAAGATGCTTCTGTGTGATGTGTTCATAGGAAAGAAGTTCATGCCGAGCAGAAGTCTTGAACTGTCGGTTGGTGTCAACGACCTGTTTGACCAGAATGTTCTGCATTACACTCACTCAGCGAATGCGACAAGTATAAGTAACGGCACCAACATCGGGTTAGGTCGTTATGTTTCAATCCAGTGTATCTGGAATTTCCGTTCGGCTAAATAACAAGAACTACTTTTTCAGCCACTTTTCCGTCAGCCATTTGAATGAATTTTCAATAAAGGGAGGCTGCTTGGCCTCCCTAAATTTTAGTACAGAAGTTCTGCCGGATAGGCTTACTCGGCAATTCCAGCGTCAACCCATGCCTGGCAGAGAGCGTTGGCATCCTTGAGCGCGAGCTCCATATCGATTTCGTACTCTTCTACGAGGTACTGAGCCATCTCCTCTGCTGTGAACTCTTTGCCCTCAACCTTCTTCCAAAGGAAGGCGGCTGTGGCGTTGAGTGATATGAGTTTGTTAAAGTTGATGTGTTCCAGGCCTTCGCCTGCTACAATGTTTTCTCCACACATCTCACGGAGAACAAATCCTTTCTTTATCTTCATGGCGCAAATTTAGTTAAAATTTGCTAAATTTGTAGTCCAAAAAGCTCGAAGAATTTTTGGACCGGTCCGGGTAGGACCGAAAACTACCCCGAACAGGGGTTTATAGATGTAATTTAGCGAATTTAACATATGCCGGGTATTTCACATAGAGGAGAAATAATGCCTTCATCACCGATCAGGAAGCTCACTCCGCTGGCTGATCAGGCAAAGGAAAGAGGAATCAAAGTTTACAAGCTGAATATCGGTCAGCCAGACCTTCCAACCCCACAGAAAGCTCTGGATGCATTGCAGAATGTCGGTCGCAAAGTACTGGAATACAGCCCAAGTCAGGGCTTCCTTTCTCTGAGAGAGAAACTTGCAGATTATTATTCCAGATATAACATAACCTTAAGTCCGGACGATATAATCGTGACCAGCGGTGGTTCCGAGGCAGTTCTTTTTGCATTTCTGGCTTGTCTTGATCCGGGTGATGAGATTATTGTCCCTGAACCAGCCTATGCCAATTACATGGCCTTTGCTGTGTCTGCCGGAGCGGTAATCAAGACCGTGACATCGACAATCGAGACAGGTTTTGCGCTGCCGCCGGTTGAGAAATTTGAAGAACTTATCACAGAACGTACGAAGGCTATCCTTATATGCAATCCTAATAACCCGACAGGCTATCTTTATACCCGTTCTGAGATGAATCAGATAAGGGATCTGGTAAAGAAACATGACCTCTATCTGTTCTCAGATGAGGTTTATAGGGAGTTCATATATACTGGTTCTCCATATATCTCAGCCTGCCATCTTGAAGGCATAGAGAACAATGTTGTGCTGATTGATTCTGTTTCCAAGCGTTATTCGGAGTGTGGAATCAGAATCGGTGCGCTTGTGACAAAGAACCCTGCTGTGCGCAGCGCAGTGATGAAGTTCTGTCAGGCGAGACTCAGCCCGCCTCTCGTTGGACAGATTGTGGCTGAGGCCTCTATCGAAGGTACAGAAGAGTATGCGGCTGAAATCTATGAGGAATATGTGGAGAGAAGAAAGTGCCTCATTGACGGGCTCAACAAGATACCGGGAGTATATTCTCCTATTCCTATGGGTGCTTTCTATACAGTAGCGCGTCTTCCTGTTGATGATGCGGAGAAGTTCTGCGCATGGTGTCTGACAGACTTCAATTATGAAGGCGAAACCGTTATGATGGCGCCGGCCAGTGGATTCTATTCTACACCAGGTCTGGGAAAGGATGAGGTGCGTATCGCGTATATATTGAATAAGAGCGAGCTTAAGCGCGCCCTTCTGGTGTTGGAGAAGGCTCTTGAAGCATATAATTCACAAAAGTAAGATGAATACTCATGTGGTGATAATGGCGGGCGGCATAGGAAGCCGCTTCTGGCCTATGAGCACGCAGTGTTTGCCTAAACAGTTTGTGGATGTCATGGGTGTGGGACGCACGATGATGCAGCAGACTTACGATAGGTTTCTGCCGCTGTGTCCTGCTGAAAATATGTGGGTTGTTACGGGAGAGGCTTATGTGGATCTTGTGAAGGCTCAGGTGCCTGACATCCCTCATGAACATATCATTGCCGAGCCTGCGGCTCGAAGCACAGCTCCATGCATAGCGCTGGCATGCTGGAAGATACGTTGCCATTATCCCGATGCAAATATAGTCGTTACTCCTTCAGATGCCCTTGTGCTTGATCCTCAGGAATATAGGAATATATTATCAAAGGCTCTGAAATATACGGCAGAACATGATGATATAGTTACCGTGGGCATATGCCCGGATCGCCCGGAGACAGGGTATGGATACATAAAGGAAGGTGAACATATTCGTGACTGCATCCATAAGGTGCAGTCTTTCCGTGAGAAGCCTTCGCTGCAAGTGGCTCAGACATACCTTGAGGAAGGAGGCTATCTTTGGAATGCAGGTATTTTCGTATGGAAGGTGAAGACGATTACCGCAGCTATACGCAGGTATGTCCCTTCGCTTGCTGCCGTGATGGACGAGATGGCCCTGTCGTTTTACTCTGATGCGGAGCAGGAGACAGTGACGCGTCTGTTTCCTGCATGTGAGAAGATATCTATTGACTACGCCGTAATGGAGAAGGCGGACAACATATATACGATCCCGGCTGACTTCGGATGGAGTGACCTAGGTACATGGGGAGCTCTTTGGACCCTGAAGGAAAAGACAGAAGACGGTAACGTTATAATAGGGGAGGATGTCAGGATGATTGACAGCAAGGACTGCATCGTTCATGCTCCAGGGCTTTCCAAGGTCGTTGTGCAGGGCCTTGACGGATACATAATTTCTCAACATGGAGACAGGCTTCTTGTCTGCAGAAAGGATCACGAACAGAAGATAACAGACTATATAAATAATGGCTGATAATTATTTGGAGAAGAAGATGGAGGCTCTTCAGGCACGTAAGGCCAAGGAACAGCGTGCTAGACAGATCGCCTGGAAGAAGCGCATGGACGCTTATCGTAAGAAGCAGGCAACTGTAGCAGCCAGTACTGATAAGGCCGAAAACAGTATAGGTTCTAGCGAAGAGGCTGCTGCGGATTGAACTTGCGCCACAAGGCAAGAGGGTAGCGCTTCACAGGAGTGATCTGCATCCAGAGCCATGAATAAAGACGCCATGCGAGGCCTTTGACCTTGTATGTGCGTTCTTTTCTTTTTACGCTATACATGCGGCCGATAATGTCCTTGATGTGTGCCTTCTCGGTGATTCCGATATTGCCGTCTCCCAGAAGGGTTACGGTTTCCCCATCGCGGCTGATGATTCTATGTACGACATAGTCACCGTAGGTGGTCTGTGCGAGCACGACTGTACCTTTGCGGATGTCCTCGTCTTTCCATGGTCCGAGCGCGATGGTGTCGCGAAGGTGCATGATGAAGGGATTCATGCTGTATCCCTTGGCCGTAAGTTCTACTGTGCGACCTTCGGAGATCAGCGTCCTTATCTCCTCCATCATTATCTTCTTATCTACGATTATCGTGTTCATGATGTGCAAAAGTACGGATAAAATTTCTATCTTTGAACGTTTAATGAAAAATATGCATAAATATATCGTAGCCGGACACGCATTCGGCATTACAATTCCTGAAAGCATGTCTGCGCAGCAGCTGCTCAAGCCTTATGAGCCCTTCATTGTAGATGAGGCTCCACAATCATTGTTTGACCTTCGTCTTGAGCTGGTTGATAGCCTTAGGTCTGTAGTTCCTTCAAAGGTTGTCAGATGCCTGAATGATGAACCTCCTTATTTCTGGATATTTGAAGAGGAGGATGGTTCATATAGTTTCGGCTTCTCATATACGAAGGCACATCCTGACTGTCTTGTAAAAGTGTCTTCGGCATTCAATGAAAGCGTTGTCTATGTTTCGTCAGCAGCGGCTGATAGACTGGCGGAATTTGCTATAAGCAATGCTGTGATGCTGCTCTATGCCTTTTTCTCGGCTCCGTATGATACGATGATGGTTCATGCTTCCGTTATCGCACATGGCGGACAGGGTTATATGTTTCTGGGAAAGAGCGGTACCGGCAAGAGTACGCACAGCCGCCTGTGGCTCAATCATATAGAAGATACGGAACTCCTCAATGATGACAATCCGGTAGTTCGCGTTCATGGAGATGAGGTTATCGTATATGGTACACCTTGGAGCGGCAAGACTCCATGCTATAAGAATATTCAGGTTCCTGTGAAGGCAGTTGTCCGTCTGTCACAGGCTCCATATAACAAGATTGCCCGTCTTTCCCCACTTAACTCCTTCGCATCCCTGATGCCTGCGTGTTCATGCAAGAGATGGGATAGTGAGGCGATGGTCATGCTCCATAAGGCTGTGGAAAAGACTATTTCGCTTGTACCATGCTACCATCTGGAGTGTCTTCCAGATGAGGCTGCTGCAGTGCTCTGCCATTCGACAGTATCAGAATAGAGTCCCATGCGTAAGTATTTGAAGTGGTTCAATAAGGCTGTCCGCCCGTATCGCGGCTCCCTGGCGGTCATGATGTTATGTCATGTCCTTTTGACCGCTTGTTCTGTGGGCTTTGTGTATGCAAGCAAGAAACTTGTTGATGTTGCTGTTGCATTGCTCCAGGGTGCATCTGTGGATTCCGGTTTATGGACGTGGACAGGTGTCATAATCCTCATAGTGATTGTAAGGATTGCTCTGAATGCCTTGAAGACATATCTCCAGACGACGACTGAGATCAATTTGAAGAACCGTCTTCGTCGCAGACTTTTTGATGTTCTTCTGCATCTTCAGAGCGACGGAGGCACGAAATATCATACCGGTGATCTGCTTAACAGGATGCAGGAAGATGTCAGGGTGGTTTCTGCTGCTTTCGCATCTTCTATTCCCAATCTTCTAGGCACGTCGCTTCAGTTCGTTGCAGCTTTTGCCTTCCTCATGATTCTGGATGCCAGGTTGGGCCTTCTCATCATATTGGTAGTTCCAGCAGGTATATTTGCAGGAAAATATATTACAGGTCGTATAAGAGGGCTTACTTTGGATATAAGGAAGAGTGACTCTCAGGTTCAGTCCCATCTTCAGGAAAGTATTCAGCATATCGCTTTGCTTCAGACTATGGAGTACACCCAGATCAGCGGTGCTTCGCTGGAAGGACTTCAGGGAGAACTTTATGGCAATGAGCTTAAACGTGTAAGGTTCAGTATTCTGTCAAGGATATTCATTGCGCTTGCATTCCAGGCAGGCAGTACCGCTGCCTTCCTTTGGGGAGTATTCGGTATCAGCAAGGGTACTGTTACATACGGTATGATGACGGCATTCATGCAGCTTGTCGCTCAGATCCAAAGGCCACTTATTGAGATGAGCAGTCAGATACCTGTAGTTATTCATGCAACTGCATCAATTGACAGAATCATGGATCTTGAATCCCTTCCACGTGAGGAGATTACTGATCCTGTGCTTCTTGAAGGAACGGCAGGAATCAGGATTTCTGATGTGACATTCTCATATCCTGACTCGTCTGTCAATGTACTGGATGGCTTTTCGCACGACTTCCGTCCCGGCAGCAGGACCGCCATACTCGGCCCGACAGGAGCCGGCAAAAGTACGCTTATACGTCTTCTTCTTTCGCTGCTGAAACCTAAGAGCGGCAGTATAGATGTATATAATAATATAGGTGTGGCTCCGGTGTCTCCGGCAACCCGCTGCAATCTTGTCTATGTCCCTCAGGGAAACAGTCTCTTCAGCGGCACAATCTGCGATAATCTTCTGATGGGAAATCCTGAAGCGACCCAGGAAGAGATGCATAAGGCACTTCACACCGCAGCGGCTGACTTTGTGTTAGATCTTCCTGCTGGTATCCATACTCAATGCTTTGAGGCTGGTGGCGGTCTGTCCGAAGGTCAGGCACAGCGCATAGCGATCGCTCGCGCCCTTCTTCGTCCCGGTTCTATCCTTCTCCTGGATGAATTCAGCTCGGCTCTTGATGCTTCAACAGAAACAACTCTGATGGAGCGACTGACATCTGAACTTCCGGATCACACCATGATCTTCATCACGCATCGTGACAAGATCATCGACTATTGTACCGACATCCTTCGCCTCAGCTAGAGCGTTTCCGCTAATTCGCTGAGTTATAGGTTTTTATGTATTCTCCTTGCTCCCTTTTGGCGGCAAGGAGTTTTTGTGACTACTTGACAGCCAGACGAATATACGTTGCGTGCTAGTACATAAAAAGGCAGCCACCGAAGTGACTGCCATATGTGCATAAAAAAGTCCTCCTGCCGAGGACTTTTTGTATTAGAGAGCTGGACCAGCAGCTACGAGAGCCTTACCGAGGTCGTTTCCAGTGAACTTAGCGAAGTTCTTGATGAAGCGGCCTGCGAGATCCTTAGCCTTCTCCTCCCACTGGCAAGCGCACTCGTAAGTGTCGCGTGGG
>JAFYRK010000128.1 GCA_017559545.1 Bacteroidales bacterium | reverse complement strand
TCCGTACTTCGCGAAAATCTCCTGTTTCTTTTCAGGCATAAGGTACTCTGCCATAATTTTAAAAGATTAAGGGTTAAACATCAAAACTTTACGGGTCACTGGCAAGTAAACCCAAAGCGGGCGCAAAGATAGTCATAATATTCAAGAAAACAACGCATTGAAAGAAAATTTTATATGATTATATTTGTCTCTCCAAAAAGCTTGAAAGAAATTGGACTGTCCTGTCCGGGATGAAATTTATTAATTATGGCAAGATCTGGCGAAAAGGTGATTGTGGACCCTCTGATAGGGGAAGTGGTGTTCCGAAAAAGCATGCGAAGCAGGAACATCAGCATACGTGTGCACCCGGTCAAAGGAGTTTCCGTGAGCGTTCCATACATGTTGCCTTATGCAGCCGCGCACCTTTTCTTTGAAGCTCGTCGTGACTGGATTCTCCGGGCCATCTCCAAACAGAAGGAACAGCAAAGGAATGTACATGCAGCAACTCCCGAGGAGATAGAGTCGCTCCGTCGTCAGGCCAAGGCTTTACTCCCGCCACGCCTTGCAGAACTGGCCGCACGTTATGGTTTTACATACAACCGTGTATCCATAAAGCATAATGCTACAAACTGGGGAAGCTGTTCCTCCAAGGGGAATATAAATCTGAATCTCACCATCATGCGCCTGCCGCGTGTGCTTCAGGACTATGTACTCCTGCATGAACTCTGTCATCTTCGCCATCAGGATCATGGACACGGCTTCCACCTCCTTCTGGAGCATGTCCTGACCGACCATATTCTACGTATGCTTGAGACGGCTTCTCCTGATGACCGTCCGCTCGCTGCCGAGCTTGCCCGCAAGGCCGCCGCTTCCAAGGCACGCTATCCTCTGGACTACACCCTCACTCGTGCCATCAAACGTCATCCGATGCCAGGCGCCTAAAACCGTGATACATAGAGGTTTCAGTAACTTGTTGGGAATCAGTATGTTGGGTGCCAGGTTCAGATCTGGTGGTTTTTCCAGCGGCCGCTGCGGATGTATATCCAGCTGCAGAGCATGAGCATACCACCATAGACAAATTCGGCAGTCCAGCATATCGCAACATCAACCTTGAGCCACCATATGACGATCGTGCAGTAGACCATATAGACAGCCAGAGCAATCAGTTCAAGTCGGAATGCAGTCCTGGTGCTGCCGGTGCCTGATACGGCAAGGAAGAGCACCTGTCCTCCTGCATTGAGAAGATATGAGCATGCCATGACCATGAGAGCGGGAACGGATGCCTTCACCAGGCTAGGAATGTCGGTGTATATGCGCGCAATGCCTTCAGGGAAGATGCAGAAAATCAAGATCATGAATCCCACCACTCCATATGCCAGCTTCATAATGCGCCTGATCAGTGACATGACCTCGTCCTGGTGACCTTCGCCGATGATGTTGCTGACAAGTGTGCTGCATGTTGATGAGAATGCCTGTAGCACGACCCATATTATTCCCGATGCACCTCTTGCAATGTTGGAAATCGCCAACGCACGCTCTCCAAGATGTTCTATATATAGGAAGAAGATGAACCATGTCGAGACCGAGATAGTGTGCTGGATCATTGTCCATGTACATACCGGCATCATGCCGCGGAGCTCTGCCCAGTCCAGTCGTGCCGGCTTGTCAAGACCATACTTTGACCGATCGCAGTTTACCTTGGTATATAGAATGAAGAATATGAGCGACACCAATTCTGCAAGGCTGGAGCCGATCGCGGCTCCAGTGATGCCTAAAGCCGGTAGCCCGAAGTGTCCGAATATCAATATCCAGTTGAACAGCACATTCGATGAAACCATGACTATTGAGTTGAGTGTCAGTGTCCTGGTCTGTGTTGTGCCGACATAGAACGCGCGGAACATCGCAGTTGCAAAGGCGAACGCCATGCCCGGCAGTCTCCAGCGTACATAACTCAATGAGGCTTCATATATGGCGTCGGAAGCTACCATCAGTTTCATCAGCCATGGAGAGAATAATTCCGATAACCCGATCAGCAGGCCGGACAGTCCGAGCACAAAATAAAGGCCTTGCCAGAACACTTTTCCAGCATCGTGGAAGTTGCATTCGCCGTTTCTTCTGCCGATGATGATCTGCGCTCCGATGCTGAATCCGAAGCCGATCATGAACATTACCATATAATATACGATGGCAATGGCAGAGGCACCAAGCTCTACCTCACCGACTCTTCCGAGGAAGGCCGTGTCGGTCAGACCGATCATCTGCTCCATCACCAGGCTTATCAGGATAGGGTAGGCTACCTTCCAGATGTTCCTGTATGAATATGTGCTTGTATTATTCATTTAGATGCCCGGATTGAGCAGCTGGATTGCATGCTCGACGGAGAGGGCATTCTCTACGCGGAAGATGCCGCTGCGGCTGCGCTGGAGAGCGTCCAGGTGGGCGCCACTGCCGAGGGCCTCTCCAAGATCACGCGCGAACGCACGTACATAAGTACCTTTTGAGCATGCCAACCGCACCACAGCACGCGGCAATCCCAGTGCCGAATTGTCTGTCACATTGATCCTGCTGGATGCATTGCTTTCGGATCTGGCGATCGCTGGAGAAGACATCGCACCCCCGCGTAGGGGGTGAGTGAGTGCCGCAGGCACGGGTCGGGGGTCTTCGGAAGCGACGCCGGACCCGATGTATTCCATCAACTCCAATTCAGTAATGTTGATCCTTGAAACGCGGATCAGCTCTGCTGCTGCCTCATCAAGAGTCTTACCCTCCTTATGAAGCTTACGTGCAAGCTCATATGCACGCACTCCGTCCACAGACTTGGCCGAGAAGAGGGGAGCAATCTGGTCCTGCTCACCGATAAATGCCGGCAGTGCCTCGGAAACGGCTTCCGAAGTTATATGTTCATGAGGAAAGAACCTGTCGATTTCCTTCTCCAGGTCGTATGAGGGGGTAGTCGCGCCAAAAGTGATTCCGGCAACATACTCCTTGTCATGCGACTGCAGTTCCTCCGCAAGCTTTGTCGCCTTGCCGATGCAGACAAGCAGCACACCGGTAGCCAAAGGATCCAGTGTACCGGCATGTCCGACCTTGAGGTTTTTCTTGCCGAAGTGACGGATGGCTGTATACTTGACCTTTCTGATCACATCAGCCGAAGTCCATCTGTATGGTTTGTCGATAGGGATAATAATCCCCTCCGGATAGTCCTCAATGTTTCTTGAAAGAGGAGCCATGTCCGGAGTAAGAATCAATGCGTCCAAAGTAAATGTTTTACAGTTTTTTTATTTGCAAGGGATCTTGTTGATACGTCCCTGATGACGTCCACCTTCGAACTCCTCTCCGAGCCATGCGTCAGTGATTTCGATGACAGTCTCAAAAGGAATAAAGCGTGCTGGCATTACGAGCACGTTAGCGTTGTTGTGTTGCTTGATCAGCTTGCCGATCTCCACTGACCAGCAGAGTCCGGCGCGGATGCCTTGGTGCTTGTTGAGAGCCATCTGCATGCCGTTGCCTGTGCCGCAGAAAGCTATACCAAGGTCAACATCTCCGTTTTCAACGGCTGTTGCGAGAGGGTGAGCGACGTCTGGATAATCCATGCTGTCAGTTGTGTCGGTGCCGAAGTTCACCATCTCGTAGCCCTTTTCGGTGAGATATTCCACCAGTCTGTTCTTGTACTCCACGCCTGCGTGGTCGTTGCAGATACCTATTTTCATATTTTTGATGTTATGTGTTCTATTGTATGTCGGTTTCTTCTTGCTCTATTTTTGAGGTTGGTGCTTGCAAATTTAATGGTATGTGGCCAAAATAAAAATTATATTTGTATAGAAATAAGATAATCATGAAAAAAGTCGTAGTAGCATCAGACTCTTTCAAGGGCTGTTTGTCATCTTCCGAGGTGGCAGATGCTGTTGCAGAAGGTGTACATGAGGTGTTCCCGGAATGCGAAGTCGTCAAGCTGTCTGTCGCTGATGGAGGTGAGGGGACGATGGAGGCACTGATGGCAACGCTTGCAGGTGAGTCTTGGAAGGTGACCGTCAATGATCCGCTTGGACGATCGATCGATGCATCCTACGTCCTCATAAATGGCAATACCGCCGTTATCGAAATGGCCTCTGCCAGTGGCCTTACGCTGCTGGAGCCTCAAGAACGTAACCCGCTGCTGACCTCGACATATGGTACGGGCGAACTTATAGCTGATGCCTTGGATAAGGGTTGCAGAAAGTTCCTTGTCTGTATAGGCGGAAGTGCGACCAATGATGCCGGAATGGGAATGCTACAGGCATTAGGCTATCGTTTCATTGGCACGGCTGGACAAGTTCTCAATCCATGTGGTGCTGCGCTTGAAGATGTCATCTCCATTCTGACAGATGATGCCCATCCGGCACTTAAGGAATCGGAATTCATTGTAGCTTGTGATGTGGATTCCCCGTTTTACGGTCCGGAAGGTGCTGTATATGTATATGGACCTCAGAAGGGTGCAACTCTCGAGATGATCAATAAATTGGATAAGGGAATGCGTCAATTCGCCGTACTTGTTGAAAGTGTTACAGGGATAGATCCGACGAATATTCCTGGAGCCGGAGCCGCAGGAGGACTTGGGGGAGCATTGATGTCCTTTATGAATGCACGTTTATGCAGGGGTGCTGACGTGGTGCTGGATGCCGTAGGATTTGATAGGGCGATCGAGAATGCAGACCTGATAATTACGGGGGAAGGTAGAATAGACTCTCAGACTGCCACCGGTAAGCTTCCGTATGCAGTTGCCAAGAGGTCATCCGGCATTCCGGTTCTGGGTATATGTGGTTCTGCTGAGGTGGATTCGTTGCCGTGCTTCAGGAAAATAGTCCAGGTCACCCCTTCTGATATGCCTCTCTCAAAAGCAATGAACCCCATTGTGGCGGCAGCGAATGTCCGAAAAGCCATAATGGACATATTGTTGCTTGAATCGCTATGATTTATGGAGGCATCTAAATGTTTGATATATAAGATTTTAGACACATGAGGGTAGGTAAAAATACCTACCCTCATGTGTCTAAATTATTGATGTTCAGTGTGATGCGTGCCGCGTGGGATTCTGTATCTCTGAAATCAGTCAGGTTCTTAGCAGAGCTTGCTCTTGATGTATTCGATTCGGCGGGCGAACTCCTCTTTGCCGATCAGGGTAACGATGTCTGCGATACCAAGTCCGCTTGATGCTCCGACCAGCGCGAGACGGAGGCAGTTCATTACCTTGCCCATAGGCCACTCGTTGCTGCGGATGTATTCCTCGAGCGGCTGTCCCAATCCTTCAGGGGTGAACTCACCTTCGAAGTTCATGATGAAGTCAGCAGCCTTCAGAGCCAGAGTATAGTTCTCCTCTTTCCAGAACTTGGCGGCATCCTTCTCAACAAACTCTGCAGGTGCTACGAAGAGGTATGATGCGATGTCCCAGAAGTCAGCTACGAATGTTGCTCTCTCCTGAATAAGGGCAACTACCTTCTCTACATACTCGCGGGTAGTGTTGATACCCTTTGCCTCAAGGACAGGCATATAGAGGTCTGTAAGTTCTCCGACGCTCTTCTTGCGGAGGTACTCCTTATTGTACCATTTTGCCTTATCTGCATTGAAACGTGCACCGGACTTTATCACTCTGTCAAGCGAGAATGCCTGAACGAGCTCGTCAAGTGAGAAGAGCTCCTGTTCTGTTCCAGGGTTCCAGCCGAGCATGGCAAGAAGGTTCACGAATGCCTCTGGGAAGTATCCGTCCTCACGGTATCCGCGTGAAACCTCGCCTTCTGAGTTGACCCACTGAAGCGGGAACACAGGGAATCCGAGACGGTCACCGTCGCGCTTTGACAGCTTACCCTTTCCGTCAGGTTTCAACAGAAGCGAGAGGTGTGCGAAACGAGGCTGTGTATCTGTCCAGCCGAATGCCTCATATAAGAGGTAATGCAAAGGAAGAGATGGGAGCCATTCCTCGCCACGGATAACCTCTGTAATCTCCATGAGGTGGTCGTCCACGATGTTGGCAAGGTGGTAGGTCGGGAGCTCGTCTGCTCTCTTCCAGAGAACCTTGTCGTCAAGGGTTGAAGTGTTTACTTCAACGTGGCCGCGGATAAGGTCATCCATCTTTACAACCCTGTTCTCCGGCATCTTGAAGCGGATTGTCCAGTCTGTGCGTGTCTCAAGGAGTTCCTTTACCTCAGCCTCATCCATTGCGAGAGAGTTGCGCAGACCCATACGTGTTGTCTGACCGTAGATGAATGTCTGGCCGTCAGCCTCCATTTCGGCACGCTTTGCGCCGAGTTCTTCTGCGGTATCGAAAGCATAATATGCAAAGCCGTTCTCTACCAGCTGTTCTGCATACTGGCGATAGATAGGCTTTCTCTGGCTCTGTCTGTACGGAGCGTGAGGGTGACGCTCTGAAGCAGTCTCAACTACGTTTCCAGCTGCATCTACTCCTTCATCGGGAACGATGCCGCACCAATTGAGTGCCTCAATGATGTACTTCTCAGCTCCTGGCACGAATCTCTGTGAGTCAGTATCCTCGATTCTGATGATGAAATCACCGCCTCTCTGCTTTGCGAAGAGATAGTTATAAAGGGCTGTCCTTACGCCTCCCATGTGGAGAGGTCCTGTTGGTGAAGGTGCAAACCTTACTCTTGTTTTTCTGCTCATATATTATTCTGTTTTATCTTTTTTCACTTTTCTTCTGATGGCAGCTGTGTTTTCCAACTCGCTCTTGTCATCTGATTCACCTACCAGAAGCACAGGCTTGCCGCTCTGTCCGAAGTCAAAAGTGGTCTTGATGCTTGCGCTGTTGTAGCCGATCTTCTGGCTTGTCATCTCGCCCTGTCCAAGGCTTTCTGTGCCGCCTGTTGTTCCTTTCTTATAAGTGAAGTTACTATCAATTTCAATAATGTTGCCCAACTTCACGTTTGTGATCTCGTTGAGTCTCTTCATCTCGAATCCTGTAGCGATCACTGTGATGCTCACCTTATCTGCGAACTCAGGGTCCATTTCATACACGATACCTCTCTTGAATCTGTTGGCAGTCTCTCCGAGCTGCTCGGTCATGAGTCTGTCGATTTCTGCGAGGTCATCCATAAGAAGTCCCTTCTCGTTATATCCGCATGTGATGTTGATAAGCACATTTTTGGCCGTCTTGATGTCAAAGTCATTAAGCAGTGGAGAAGCAAGTGCGTTTGTGACAGCATCCCTGATTCTGTCCTTGCCTTCACCCTTTCCACAGCCCATCAGGGCCATACCGCTGTCGGTCATCATTGCCTTTACATCCTTGAAGTCCACGTTGACATAACCTGGCTTGTTGATGATTTCAGTGATGCCCTGTACAGCAGTGGCTAGCACTTCGTCAGTCTTAGGGAATGCCTCGTGTACAAGCAGGCTGCCGTAGTGCGTGTAGATCTTTTCATTGTTGATGATGAGAATGCTGTCTACGTTCTTCTGCAGCTCATAAATTCCGTCGATAGCTTTGGACATGGACTCATTGCCTTCGTTCTTGAATGGAATAGTCACGACTCCTACTGTGAGGATGCCCTTGTTCTTGGCCATAGCCGCAATCACCGGTGCAGCACCGGTACCGGTACCGCCACCCATGCCGGCAGTAATGAACAGCATGTCAGTATGGCTATTCAGCACCTTATCTTCAATTTCCTGCTGGGAACTTAGGGCTGCGTTTCGTCCCTCGGTAGGGTTACATCCTGCACCGAGTCCTGATCCAAGCTGGATCTTGATAGGAACATGGCTTTTCTTCAGTGACTGGGAGTCAGTGTTGCATACGATGAAGGTACATCCCTGGATGCGGTGGTTGTACATGTAGTCAACGGCGTTGCATCCGCCACCGCCTACTCCGATTACCTTGATTATCGAGTTCTCAGGCACCCAATCGGAGAAGGTTACCTCAAGTTCATCAAAATTCATCTGTGTCATCTTCTTGCCTCCCTGTTATTTAGCCAGATCCTTAATGATATTGTCTGTGTCGTCATTGATCTTGTTCCATATGAACTTAATCTTCTGGAACAGACCTCCGTCCTTTTCTGTCTTTGGCTTCTTGTTTTTCTTCTTTGGCTCGTCCTCAAGCTCTTCGTCGTAATCGTCATCTTCATCCTCAAGCTCTTCGTCGTAATCTTCCTCCTCTTCAATATCTTCTTCAAGGATGCCTTCTTCCTCCACCTCTGCAGGTTCAGTCTTCTCTGGGGTTACAGCTGCTTCTTTGATCGTAGTCCCGGCAGCTGGTTCTTCATCTGCAGGAGCAGTCTCTACTGTAGTCTCGATCTCAGTGTGGTAAGTTTCGTCGCAGACAGCACAGCTCATACACTGGTCCTCAATGGCAGCCTGGATAAGTCCAAGGGATGTCGCAGCTGTTGTCTCGCCGATACCATCGATGTCCTGGCATGAGAACGGGCTCAGTGGATATCCTATCCTGACGTTATATCCCGACATCTGCTTGATCAGCATTCCCAGATTCGCAGTCTGTGATGATCCTCCGGTAACTACGATTCCACCTCTGAGGTTTTCCGCCAGACCGCTCTCGCTGATTTCATAAAGCATAGCCTGGATTATTTCCTCTACTCGTGCAGTGATAATCTCCGAGAGGTATTTTACAGTAACCTCCTTGGACTGTTGAGCTGTGTTTCCCTGGATATGGAGCACTTTCTCACTGAGGCTCTGAAGCTTGTCGGGCATACATGCGCCGTAAGCCAGCTTGATGTTTTCAGCAAGCCTCTCTGTAATCTGGAGTTCAGTCTTGATGTCGTTGGTTATATTTCTTCCGCCGAATGGAATCGAAGCGTAATGACGCATGATGTTTCCATGGTAGATGGTTACTGATGTACTGCCTCCTCCGAAATCAATGAGCGCTACACCGTTCTCCATCTCCAACTCAGTAAGTACTGCCTTCGCCGTAGTTTCAGCGGTGAAATATTTCTTTTTCGATGTTATTCCAGTCTTGATAAGCAGATTGTCGGCGTTCTTGAGGTCTCTCTTTCGTCCGATGAATATCTTGAAATGTCCCTCAAGCACGTCGCTGGTCATACCGATGATGTCGTCCTCGATGATTTGGAAATATTCTCCGTCCGAGAAAGACTGTGCGACAGCTCCGTAGATGGCTTCATGTGCAGGATCCTTCAGAGGATATGTCTCCTGGGCAAATCTCTTGATTGCCTCAATGTCCTCTGAAGTGATTTCAGTGTCTTCGCCTCTGTCAATGACCTTTCCGCTGTTGGTTTCCTGTCTGATCGGGAACTTAGGCATGCCGATTACGGCCTGATTGATCTTTATGCCGAGCGATTCTTCCGCATCCTTGATGAGGACGGAAAGTGGACTGCAGGCGTGAACGCTGTTGTACACTCCGCTGTACTTGATGCCGGCAGAATGTACTTCCTTATAATATATGATCTGCTTGTCGTTTCCATTGACCTTGGCTACAGTCAGAGCCATTTTTGACGTTCCCAGGTCTATCGCGACTATATGTTTCTCGTTCGCTTCCATAATATACTTGAACTTTTTCCTTTTAGTCTTTCCTGCATACGATCTGTCCGTTGAATCTTAGATCAACAGTTCTGTATGCGTTCTCACCTTTATCCTTTCGGATGCCCTTGTAATACAATCCCATCTTTTCGAACTTTTCTTCAAGTTCGTAAGGCTGTCCGAAGAGGAACCTTTCCTTTCCTTCTCTTGGTATCATCAGAAGGTCTCCGTCCTGCAGTACTGTGATCTGTACAATCTTGCCCTGCCATGTCCTGCTTGTTTCAATGTGTCTTACCAGTCCGATGATGCTTTCAAGCCACTTGCATTCTTCTTTTGTGTCAGGCTTGCCACGGTGACCGTGTTCAATCTTCAACGGAATATATCCATCCACGACCATGACATGAGAAGTGTATGTATTCTGCAAAGGGAAGAGGGTGCAGTCTTCGACCGCGTAAAATCCCTTGTTGCCTTTCTGGAACCTTACCATAGGCTTTTTCTGTGTCACGACTACGTTGAGGATGCTGTCCTTTGTCGTGAATGCCTCGCTTTTGAGGATTGCGCTCTTGCTGTCCAGAATTTCTTCAACGCGTGAGAGATTGATGCTGTCAAGCTGGACTCCTATGTATCCGCCTTCAAGTTCTTCGTCAAGATAGTGCCTGATTTCTCGTGGTGTTATGAACTTGTTCATGGCGCTGTCTGTGACCGTAATGGCCAGTCCCTTGCACCTGATAGGCTTTCTGTTGGCAGCGCCTAGGAAATATGCACCGGTCAGCACGCAGACCAGCAGCGTGCCGAATGTGATGTTGATGATATGTTTCCAGATTCTAGGCATTTCCTTTATCCTGTTTTTCAGTTAGCAACTTTGCCAGTGGCCCTACAAGCCTGTCTATGTCTCCTGCTCCGAGGGTAATGAAGACCTCCTTGTCTCCAAGTGCGAGTCCTTCAACGTATCCGAGGAGTTCTTCCTTGCTGATCAGAACTTTTTCCGGTGCTGTAACCTCGTCGAAGATGATCTTGGATGTCACTCCTGGAATCGGCAGCTCTCTGGCTGGGTAGATATCAAGGAGGATAAGCCTGTCCACCATACTGAGTGCCTGTGCGAACTCAGGAGCAAAGTCCCTTGTCCTTGTGTACAGGTGTGGCTGGAAGACAGCTGTGTATCTGTGGTCAGGGTATTTGTTCCTTATCGAGCTGAGCGCGGCCGAAATCTCGTTCGGATGGTGTGCGTAGTCGTCGATGTAAACAAGGCCTTCCTTGTTTACTTGCATGTCGAATCTTCTCTTGACTCCGGAGAATGAAGCTAATGCGGACTTTATCTTCTCCGGTGCGATCCCGTAGGTAAGGGCTATCGCAGCGGCAGCTGTTCCGTTCTCTATGTTTACCCATCCAGGTATACCCACAACACAGTCTTCTATCACTCCTCCAGGGTAGTGCAGGTTAAAGTGTCCTCCCTCAAGTGGCTCTGCATAAAAATCAGCCTTAGGAGCGTCATATCCATATGTCATGATAGTCGCCTTGGTGTCATTTTCGGTGATATCAAGTCCATGTCTGACGATTACCGTGCCGCTTACCTGTGCCGCAAAGGCCTTGAATGCTTCACGAATATGCGCTTCGTCACCGTATATGTCGAGGTGGTCTGCATCCATTGACGTGATCACAGCGATTTCAGGGAAAAGCTGCAGGAAGGATCTGTCAAATTCGTCAGCCTCTGCAACGATCACGTTGTTTGTATGTGTCAGCAGGTTGCTGTCATAGTTCTTCGATATGCCTCCAAGGAATGCCGAACATCCCTCTCCGCTATCTGTGAAAAGATGGCTCACAAGCGTGCTTGTGGTGGTCTTTCCGTGTGTTCCAGCTACGGCCATGCATCTTTGTCCATGAGCTATCTCGCCGAGCATGCGTGAGCGCTTGATGACTCTGTAGCCCTTCTCCTGGACATATACAAGTTCGCCCATGTCCTTAGGGATGGCAGGAGTATATACGACTAATGTACTTTCAATGTCAGCAGGTACATAAGAAATGTCGTCAGTATAATGAACATCGATACCTTCTGCCTCAAGAGCATGAGTCAGTGGTGAAGGAGTCTTGTCATATCCGCTGACCTTGAATCCCTTCACATTGTAATATCTGGCGATGGCACTCATGCCGATTCCGCCGATTCCTATGAAATAAATGTTCTTATACATATTTATATACCTCCTCTGCAATTGTCATTGCTGCGTCAGTCTTTGCCAAAGCGGCTATGTTCTGCTCCATAAGAGCGATCTTCTCTGGGTTATCCAGCAGTTCGCATGCTGTCTTCATGAGCTTCAGTCCAGCTTCTGCGTCTGTGACGATAATTCCAGCGTCCTTTCTTACAAGAGCCATGGCGTTGTGGGTCTGGTGATCTTCGGTCACATTAGGTGACGGAACAAAGATTGAAGCCTTATGGGCTGCACAGAGTTCTGATATCGAGCTGGCTCCCGAGCGTGTAACCACAACGTCTGCTGCCGCATACGCCAGATCCATTCTCTTGATGAAGTCTGAATGGATTATTCCGTCAACCTTCTTTCCTTCTGCCTTGGCCTGCTCCATGAATGCATCCACTCCAGCCTTGTAATATCTTCCGCACTGCCAGAGTACCTGTATGTTCTCTCCACCCGGACATCCGTCTGTTATCCATTTCTGCATCGCCTCGTTCAGAGTGCGGCTTCCAAGGCTACCTCCTACGATGAAGAGGTGTTTCTTCTGTGGGTCAAGTCCATAAAACTTAAGAGCTTCCGCTTTCATTCCCTCATCAGCAGGCACAATCTCCTTGCGGATAGGGTTTCCGGTCAGGACAATCCTGTCAGATGGGAAGAATCTCTCCATTCCTTCGTATGCGACACAGATGCACCTGGCCTTTTTTCCGAGTATCTTGTTGGTCAGTCCGGCAAAGCCGTTCTGCTCCTGAATCAGCGTCGGTACGCCCATGCGTCCAGCCGCCCAAAGGAGGGGAGCGCTTGCATATCCTCCAACTCCGATAGCGATGTCCGGTTTAAATTCGCGGATCACCTTCTTTGCCATCCTTATGCTCTTTATTACCTTGAATGGGAGCGCAAGATTGGACAATGTAAGCTTGCGCATAAGACCGGCAACCGGCAGACCCACGATTTCGTAGCCTGCCGCCGGCACCCTTTCCATCTCCATTCTTCCGTCGGCTCCGACGAAGAGAATCTCAGTTTCAGGGTTCAGTTCCTTCAGCTTGTCAGCAATCGACAAAGCTGGGAAAATATGTCCTCCAGTGCCGCCACCACTGATGATTGCGCGGATCTTTCTATACTTCATGACTAGCGTTGTTAGCCTGACGGCTGATTGACAGAATGATTCCGAATGCTATACAGAATACAAGGAACGCGCTTGAACCATGGCTTATCAGCGGCAGTGTCTGTCCTGTCATAGGTCCGATGTCTACATTCACGAGGATGTGCAGGAATGCCTGTCCTGAAATCAGCACCGCAAGTCCTCCGATTGCGTATTTCTCGAATTCATTTTCGCATGTGCTTGCTATGATCGAACTTCTTGCAAGGAGACTTACGTAAAGGAATATTACAAATATGCCTCCTATAAGTCCGTATTCCTCGATCAGAAAGCTGAACATGTAGTCTCCGTATATGTTGTCGACCTTGTATTTCTGTGTGCTGTTTCCGATGCCCTTTCCTAAAAGTTTGCCTTCATGTACGGCCACTTTTGCGGATTCGGGCTGTCTGATCTCGTCCAGCATGTTGTAATATGCGTCACCCTTGAGACCTTCAAGGCTGTCCATGTCGTAGTCGATGCTCAGTCGGTTTATGAAGGTTCCGGCTCTCTCGCAGTATTTTCCGTCACTGATATAGAATGTGGCGATCATGAGACCTATGCAGCATGTTCCGACGAGTCCCGCCAAGGCGAGTTCCTTGATAGGCATGCCTCCGATTACCATCAAAGCCACAAGCACAAGGAATGTCAGGATAGAGCTGGATCCACTGCCGATAAACAGCATCGCTACGACTATCAAAGACGGTATATAAACGTAGATCACTCTTTTCCAGACAGTCTTCTTGAGGCACTTAAGCTTAGGGTGCTTTTTTGCCAGCCAGTTCGCCAGACTCAGTGTCTCGGTCTTTCTTTTCTCTTTTCGTGCCTGCTTGTCTTCATTGATAGCTGTCATCGCCCATGCGAGGTACATGACCATAGCAACCTTCACGACTTCGAAAGCGTGGATCTGCATTCCGAGGAATGAGAAGGTTCTTGTTGCTCCGTTGATGGTTTCCGTACGGATGAATCCAAGGTTGACCTTCAGCATAAGCATAGCCAGCATCACGAACGATACGATGAACCCGATCTGTGAGAGATACTTCAGCCATTTGATCTTAAAATGGTAAAGCAAGGTCATCAATCCAACGCCAAGCAATGCCACCACGCCGTGATCCCTCATCGTCGCAAGTCTGGAATCCTGTGATGGCAGCAGAGGTGTGGACGAGAATATGGCCAGGAACGAGATGAGGAACAGCAAGAGGACAATGATCAGAATGACCTTGTCTCCCTTAAGATTCATCATCTTGTGCCATATGTCAGCTATTCTGTTTCCTGATGTTTTATTCTCTTCCATTATAACCTCCTTACAGCTTCCTTGAACTGTCTTCCTCTGTCCTCATAGTTCTTGAATAGGTCAAAGCTTGCGCAGCATGGTGACAGCAGTACAACGTCACCGCTTTCAGCAAGCTCGCTTGCCAGTTTCACAGCATCTTCTGCTGATGTTACGTCGTGGATCTCTGAAACGACTCCGCCGAATGATTCGTGGAACTTGGTGTTGTCCAGACCCATACAGATCATCGCCTTTACCTTCTCCTGTGCCAGAGGGATGAGGCTGCTGTAGTCGTTACCCTTATCTGTTCCGCCTACAATCCATACTACCGGTCTTGTCTGACATTCAAGTGCATACCATGCAGAGTCAACGTTTGTCGCCTTTGAGTCGTTGATGTAAAGTACATCCCTGATGCTGAGCACTTTTTCAAGTCTGTGCTCCACTGCCTCGAATGTTGCGAGACCTTCGCGGATGGCTTTGTTGTCAATGTCCATGACCTTTGCTGCGATTGCCGCTGCCATAGAGTTGTAAACGTTATGTCTTCCGCCGAGAGCCAGTTCCTGGAGGTACATGTCGCATTCTTCTTCCTTGTAGCGTACGATCATTCTGTCTCCCTGTACGAATGCGCCCTGGCTGACTTCTTCCTTCTGTGTGAACGGAAGTTTCTGCGCTTTCATCACGATCTGGTCAAGATGTTTGATGGTAATCTCGTCGTCAGAGCAGAAGATGAAGCAGTCATCGCTGGACATGTTGCGTGTGATTCTGAATTTCGACTTTACGTAGTTCTCCATCTTGTAGTCATATCTGTCAAGGTGGTCCGGAGTGATATTGGTGATGATAGCGATATCTGCCTTGAAGTCATATACGTTGTCAAGCTGGAAACTGCTGAGCTCAAGCACATAGATGTCGTGATGCTCTGTGGCCACCTGGTACGCGTAGCTCTTTCCTATGTTTCCGCCCAGACCTACGTTAAGGCCTGCGTTCTTGAGAAGGTGGTAGATAAGTGAAGTTGTGGTTGTCTTTCCATTGCTTCCTGTGATGCAAACCTTCTTTGCAGAGTCATATCTTCCTGCGAACTCGATTTCCGAGATCACATTGATGCCACCCTCGACGATCTTCTTCACCATTGGTGCTGTCGATGGGATGCCAGGGCTCTTGATCACCTCATCAGCGTTGAGGATAAGTTCCTCTGAGTGTTTGCCCTGCTCAAATGGGATGTCCCACTCCTGGAGCATAGCCGCGTACTTCTCGGAAATGTTTCCCATGTCCGAAAGGAATACATCAAAACCCTTTGCTTTTGCGAGGACTGCGGAGCCTACTCCGCTTTCTCCTCCGCCTAATACTACTACTCTTGACATGACTGCGAATTATCTAACCTTAAGCAATGCTATCGTTACGACCGCGAGTATCATTCCCACGATCCAGAATCTTGTTACTATCTTGGCCTCCGGAAGTGCCTTGGCCGGCTTGTTCAGCAGACATGGGATACCTTCCTTCTGGTAGTGGTGGTGAAGGGGAGCCATCTTGAAGATTCTTTTGCCCTCACCGTATTTTTTCTTTGTGTATCTGAAGTAGAATCTCTGCATCATTACCGATACACTCTCAGCGAAGAAGATTCCGCAAAGAATCGGGATGAGCAGTTCCTTTCTGATCAGAACGGCGGTTACGCCGATGATGCCTCCAAGCATGAGGCTTCCTGTGTCGCCCATGAATACCTGAGCAGGGTATGTGTTGTACCATAGGAATCCAATGAGTGCTCCAACAAGCGCCGACATGAATACAGCGACTTCACCGCTGCCTGGGATATACATGATGTTGAGGTAGTCGGAGTTCACGATGTTACCTCCAAGCCAAGCGAAGATTCCGAGAACGACTCCGACGATTGCGGAGGTTCCTGCTGCGAGACCATCCATGCCGTCTGTCAGGTTCACTCCGTTAGAACATGCTGTAATGACGATGATGATCATCAGTACATAGATGGCCCATTTGCAGTACCAGCCCCATGTTCCTTTGAATGGTGAAAGCCACTTGTAATCAAACTCGTGGTTTTTCACGAACGGGATAGTGGTCTTTGTACTCTTGACCATATCCATGCTTTCCGCCATGCTCTCATGGTGTCCCTCGATCTGTTCAGATATCGCAACGGCATTCTCATCTGCCGGAATATTCTCTCTTACCACAATCTGGTCGCTGAAGCAGACTGCAAGGCCGATTGCAAGTGCTATGAGTCCCTGTCCGACGAGCTTGCCCTTTTCGCTCATTCCTTCCTTGTTCTTCTTGAATACCTTGATGTAGTCATCGGCAAATCCGATAAGGAAGAACCATGTTGTGCTTACAAGAAGCAGAATGGTGTAGATGTTTGTAAGGTCAGCGAAAAGTAGAACAGGAATAACTATGGAAATGAAGATGATGATACCTCCCATGGTAGGGGTACCTTTCTTCTGCATCTGGCCTTCAAGTCCGAGATCACGGATAGTCTCGCCGATCTGCTTCTTCTGCAGCCATGAAATGATTCTTCTTCCTGCGAAGATCGAGATCAGCAGGGCAGCTGTAAATGAAATGATAGCCCTGAAGGACAGGTACTGGAACAGTCCCTGTCCTGGAAGATCCAGGTCCTTGAGTGCGTCTAAAAGGTGGTAAATCATCTGATTTCGTTAAATATTTCTGTTACTATTTCTTTCTCGTCAAAATGTGTTTTCTCTGTACCGGTTATCTGGTAGGTTTCATGACCTTTGCCGGCAAGGAGTATTGTCGCTCCTTCGTCTGCTATCATGATTGCAGTCCTTATTGCCTGTTCCCTGTCTTCTATGAACAGTGATTTGGCTTTTCCGCTTGTGTCCATCCCTGCCTTGATGTCGGCCATGATGTCTGCAGTCTTCTCTGTCCGGCTGTTGTCCGATGTGACGATTATCCTGTCGGCCATCTTCTGGGCGATCTTTCCCATCTCAGGTCTCTTGGTCTTGTCCCTGTCGCCGCCGCATCCGAATACGCAGATCAGCTGTCTTTCCGGTGCGATTTCCCTGAGAGTCTTGAGTACGTTCTCAAGTGCATCAGGAGTGTGTGCGTAGTCGATGATCACAGAAATATCCTTAGGACCATTGATGTTTTCCAGTCTTCCCGGAGCCGGTGCCAAGGTGCTCATGGCTGTCAGCACTTCCTCCGGATCGGTTCCCAAGGTTACTGCAGTTGTGTATATTGCAAGCAGGTTGTATGCGTTGTGCATACCGATCAGTCTGCACCATGCCTCTCTGCCGTCAATCTTTACAAGCATGCCGTCGAAACTCTGCTCCATGATCTTGCATGTGTGGTCTGCGATGCTCTTGCATGAGTAAGTCACTGTCTTTGCCTTGGTGTTCTGGAGCATCACCATTCCGTTCCTGTCGTCGATATTGGTAATCGCATATGCGTCTGCCGGCAAGGTGTCAAAGAACAGTTTCTTGCATCTGAGGTATTCAGCGAATGTCTTATGGTAGTCCAGGTGGTCGTGGGTGAGGTTCGAGAATATTCCCGCCTTGAACTTCAATCCATCGACTCTTGACTGCTCGACTCCGATGGAACTCACCTCCATGAAGCAGTATTCGCATCCGGCATCTACCATATCGGCAAGCATTGAGTTGATTGTGATCGGATCGGATGTCGTATTTACTGCTTCTGTTCCCTTTGTGCCCACATAGTTTGCGATTGTAGACAGCAGACCGCAGTTGTATCCGAGCGCCATGAACATTCTGTAAAGCAGTGTAACTGTTGTCGTCTTGCCGTTTGTTCCGGTAATACCGACAAGTGTCAGTTTCTCTGACGGATTGCCGTAGAAATTCGATGCAATCAGTGCCAAAGCCTTTCTTGTGCACTCTACCTTGATGAGTGCTATCCCTTCTTCCAGAATCTCATGTCTCTGATTCTCAATGGCTTGCTCGTTGTCATACACAACGGCTCTCGCTCCTTTGCCGATGGCTCTTGAGATGTATTCGTGACCGTCAAAAGCGAACCCCTTGACAGCCACGAAAAGCGACCCTCGGGTCACTTTCCTGGAATCGCTGCAAATAGCATCTATTTCAGCTGCTCCGTCTCCGGCTGTGTATACGCCGCCGATGTTGCGTATGATTTTGTCGAGTCTCATTCGAGCACTATTTTAATCGTTTGTCCTTTTCTTGCCATTGTTCCAGCTGCAGGTTTCTGTGAGCGTACGTGGCCTATGCCTGAGTATTCGCAGATGTATCCGCAGTTTTCGATCGCATAAAGTGCGTCAGTCAGTCCCATTCCAGCTACATCCGGTATCGGTGATCCTTCGGTGCGGTCGGTTGAAATGTTCTTTGCCTTCATGTCAGGAATGCTTCCGTTCGCTTCAATCTCCTCGCTCCATTCAGTCTCATACGACCAGACTCCATCTACTATGTCCTTGAAAGTTGCTGCCGGTGCTGCGCCTCCATAAACGTTTACTCCCATGTCAAGCAGACCGGTGTATGTCACCACAATTGCAGTGTACTTCGGTTTTTCTGCAGGGAAGAAGCCTACGAATGTTCCCTGGTGCTTTTTTCTGCCGTTGATGTCTTCGTATGGATTTCTGCTGCCCTTCTGCTCTGCCGGGGTAAGGTACATTCTGGCTGTTCCGGTCTTTCCGGCAACTGTGCATCTTGCATCCTTCAGTACTTTTGCTGTTCCGTCCGATGTTACTCTCTTTAGTGCTCTGGTCAGTGTGTCAGCTGTAGCTTTCGAACAGATCGAGTTCAGAAGTATAGGAGAGAATGCGTTTTCAGCAACACCTTCACGTTCTATACGCTCAACGATGTATGGCTTCATCATCTTGCCTCCGTTCGCTATGGCGTTATAGAATGTCGCAATCTGTAGCGGCGTTACCTTTACTGAATATCCGATTGCTGATGAGATCAGACTTGTTCTGCTCCAACCTGCTTCGCCCGGATCTGGGATGCTTGGCTTTCCGCTTCCTTTTTCAGTAAGCTCAAAGTCGAAGTTTGCACCGAGATTGTATGAGTGCAGGCGGCTGGTGAATTCTATAGGATTGTCTCCGTAATGATCTTTTACCAAACGGCGGAACACGTAGTTTGATGATATCTGGAATCCGTGGATTACCGATATATGACTTTCGCCGGTTCTGTTCTCATAGTTTACGATGTAATGGTCCTGTGCAACCTCTGAAACAGGGAACTCTTCCATGATTCCTTTTCTTGTCGGAATCCTTGTCTCAAGTCCTACCTTTCTGTCTTCAAGCAGGGTAGTCAGTGTCACAGCCTTGAATACTGATCCTGGTTCTGCAGGACGTCCTGCGGCCATGTTGAATGTCTCGGTGTAATTTCCAAGGCTATCCTTCTGCAGGTTGACCATCGCTCTGATTGCTCCGGTCTGTACATCCATGATGACAACGCAACCTTCCTTGATTGTAGAGTTCGCAGCCATATGTTTTCTCAAAGCCTTGTCTGCGATGTCCTGCATGTTTATGTCAAGAGTCGTTACGATGTCCGCTCCGTCTTGAGCCGCTATGTATGTGCTGTCCTTATCAGCGATGCTTTTCGATTTGTCTGTTTTCTTTTTCCATGCGAAACCCTTTGTTCCGTGGAGATGATAATGGTATTTGCCTTCGATTCCGACATGGATGGCACTTGTGTCGTCGTTGTTCTTTACATATCCGATAACTCGTCTTGCAAGACCTCCGTATGGATATAGACGTCTATCTACCTTTTCAACGATGAGACCTCCCTTGTGTCCGGGGAGGTTGAAAAGCGGTAGCTCCTGAAGTTCCAGGAGTACTCCATGATCTATGTTTCTGGCAATACTGACGTAACATTTCTTTTCGGTCCTGCTCTTGCGGATCAGGTTCCAATAATAGAGGGAGTCTTTGCCTGGCTCCTGAAGTGTTCTGGCAAGTCCCCCTGACAGCAGTCGTGCTTTTCTAAGCCATTCCTCTTCGGCTTTCATTCCCTTCTCTCCATTCTGGTCATTGTGCTCCTTCTGGACGTAGCAGTCCATACGGATGTTGTATAAAGGGGTCGAGATAGCCAGCAGTCTTCCGTTATGGTCCAGAATCGAACCTCTTTCAGGTTCTATGATTTCCTTCTGTTTAGCAGGCTTGAAGTCCTTTACGAATTTAGGATTAGGCTCCCATATATATTGTAGGTATATGATCCTGCCGGCAATCAGAAACGATACGGCAAGGAAGATCACGCGGAGGTGCATAAGAACTCGACTTGGCTTGTTCCTCTCCTTTTCTTTACGTGTTTCAATATCCATCTTTGCCATCTTCGTTTAGTCTGTTATTATTGTTTCTGCTGGTTTTACCGGTGCTCCCAGCTGGGAACCTTTCTGCTCAAGCATATCTTCTACGGTGCTTATCCTGCCCATCTTTACGAACTGGTAAGTCTTCTGAGCGTGGTATATCCTATAGTTCTCCAAGGTAACCTTGTTCTTTTCGACCTCTGCCATTACCTGTTCGATCCTATAGTTCATGAAGATGTTGATCCATCCGAGAACGAAAAGCACGAGGATGTACGGCAACAGCCTGTCCACGCCCAGCAGGATCAGCAGATTTCCGCTGAGCAGTGCCTTGTAGACTTTCTCTACCGTGATCTTTTCCTTTTGTCTTTGCGTTCCCATGGTTGTTATAAGCTTTTTTCTGCTATTCTAAGTTTTGCGCTGCGCGCTCTTGTATTTGATGCTATTTCTTCCTCTTGCGGCAGTATCGGTTTGCGGTTGACAGCTTTGAGCGGTGCCGTAGCGTTGCCGTAGAAGTCTTTCTCGATCTTTCCGTCTATGTTGCCGGCTTTGATGAAGTTCTTGACCATCCTGTCCTCGAGTGAGTGGTAAGTTATGATCACGAGCTTTCCGCCTGGCTTCAAGGACTTCGCTGCGCCGATCAGGAATTTTTCCAGTGACTTCATCTCCTGGTTGACCTCTATCCTGAGAGCCTGGTAGACCTTTGCGAGGAATTTATGTTCGGCGAATTTCGGAAGAATACTTTCTATAGCCTTGCCGAGCTCGCCGGTAGTTCCGATAGGGGAGGTCTCTCTTGCCTTGCAGATCAATTGTGCTATCTTTCTGCTGTTGTCGACTTCACCGTAAAGCCTCAGTATCTTTTCAATATCTTCCATGCTGTAACCGTTGACGATGTCGGCTGCAGTGGTCTGGGCCTCCTGGTTCATTCTCATATCCAACGGCGCTTCATATCTGAACGAGAATCCTCTCTCGGCAGTGTCGAACTGGTGGGATGAGACTCCAAGGTCGGCAAGTATTCCGTCTATTCCGTCTCTGTATCCCTGGTGGATGATGTGGTTCTGAATCCATCTGAAGTCGCTTCGGATCAGTGTCAGACGATCATCATCAGGTTTGTTCGCTATGGCATCACTGTCTCTGTCAAACGATATGACACGGCCCTCCGGGTCAATCCTTCTAAGGATTTCCGAAGTGTGTCCGCCGCCACCAAAGGTGGCATCTGCATATATTCCTTTAGGAGAGCCGATCAAAGCGGAAATGCTTTCATCGAGCAGTACTGGGTTATGGTATCCGGACATGTTGGGCCTCCTTTTATTTCTTGACTGCAAGGCTCTTGCTCTTGGCCTTATACTGGTCTTCAGGAAGCATGCTTCCTTCGACAGCTTCTTTCGCCCAGATCTCCACCTTGTAGCCAAGGCAGGAGAATACCACTTCCTTGACGATGCCGCATTTGTCGAGGAGTTCCTTCGGAATAGAGATTCTTCCGATCTTAGGGTCTGGAGTAGCCGATACTGTATCAGCCATGAATGTTCTCCAGTACATCATGTCTTCCTCGTTGAATGGGATATCCAGCTTAGATCTTACTGCATCGGAGTAGAGTGTCCACTCCGGCATTGTGTACATCTCAAGGCAGTTCGAGTAGATGTCTTTTCTGATGATGAGAGGGAGCTGGTCGGCAGGCACGACATTCTTGATGGCAGAGGGAATAACAACTCTTCCCTTGTCATCAATCTTTGCGCTGTATGTGCCGAAAACTCCTGTCATTTTTCTGATTTTACAAAACTTCTGCAAAAATATAAATATTTTTCCACTTTGTTACATTTTCTTACATTTTTTTCCACTAAATTTTATTTACCTTTGCATCACACTAGAAATGACATATAGATGGACATGGTTAAAAGACTGATAATTAGGGTTTTGTGTCTTGTGGCACTTTGTGGAATATACTCATGTGGAAATACCTCTTCTTCCACCAATGAGGAGGTTGCAGAGCTTGAATTCAGCGAACAGAATGGTGAGGTGCCAGTCCTCGGTTTTGCACCTGATTCACTAAGGTGCGAAGATGGAAAAGTCAAGTCCGGACAGTTCTTCTCGACTCTGCTCGGGTCTCTCGGCATGACTGCGCAGGATGCCTACAATCTGACCCAGGCCTGCGACACTGTCTTTGATGTCAGGACCTTGAGGGTCGGCAATACTTACAAGGCGTATTTTTCAGAGGAAGACAGATTGGAATACCTTGTCTACGATCGTGACAGAATACATCAGGTTGTCTTTGACTGCACCGAGCCATATGGTGTCTGGGTCTATGAAAAACCAGTGCTCCGAACTGAAAGATATGCGGATGTGACAATCAATTCTTCACTCTGGAACGACATGCTCGCAGCAGATGTTTCCCCGCTACTGATTCTCGGTCTGTCAGATATTTATGCGTGGACAGTTGACTTCTTTGGACTCCAGAAGGGAGACCGGTTCAGAGTGCTTTATCAGGAGACTCTCTGTGATGGTGAAGTAATCTCGGTAGATACTGTAAGATATGCAGTTTTCAGTCATGCGGGACAGGATTTTCCGGCAATCATGTATGATCAGCATGACGGAGGAAATCTCTGGTGGAACGAGAAAGGAGAGAGCATGAGAAAGGCATTCCTGAAGGCTCCTCTCAAGTTCTCAAGAATCAGTTCAGGCTTCTCATACGCGCGCAGGCACCCGGTAACAAGAAAGGTGCAGCCGCACACCGGAGTTGACTATGCTGCTCCGAAAGGAACACCTGTAATGACAATCGGTGACGGTGTCATCACGAGCATGAAGTATGAAGGTGCAGGTGGTAATACTATAAGAATCCGTCACAATTCAGTGTATTCTACAGCTTATCTGCATCTGTCAGGATATGCAAAAGGACTGAAGGTTGGACAGCGTGTCCGTCAGGGACAGGTAATCGGATATGTGGGATCAACAGGCCGTTCGACAGGTCCGCATCTTGACTTCCGAGTATGGAAGAATGGCTCAGCGATCAACCCTCTCAAAATGGATTCTCCGCCAGCGGAACCATTGAAACAGGAGAACATAGAGGCATTTACCCAAACCTGGCAATCATATCAGCATCAGATAGATATGATCCAAGCCCAATCCCACCTCCAGACCCTCTTTGAACTGCTTTAATTGCAAATTTTCGTTTTGCTAACAGTTTGGTTTACAGTATGTTATAAATTCTCCTTGCTCCCTTTTGGCGGCAAGGAGTTTTCGTAATCAGCTGCGTCTGAATCTATTAGTGTTTTATGGATATGATATTTCTTTACTGTGCTATGAAGCGATAGACAATCTCTCCGGTCTGACGCGCCGGAGCTGTAGATGATTGGGAGAATCGTGACAGGCGCGCCGCTCTGACAGCAAAATTGCGCAAGCACTGGTCTGGAGACGAGATGTCATCCTTGACCTCAGCCCCAATGACCATACCCTGAGGGTTCACCACAATGATCACGGTCACTTCTCCTCCTGCGTAGCAACGATATGCAGGAATCGGTAGTTTGCTGGCCTTTCTGCCGTCCAATGTATATGAAAGTACTGATGGACCGCTATAAACAGACTCGGACTTTCCTCCATCCTTCCTGCCCCCTCCAAGGTCTACAGCATCATCATTGAACTTATCCTCGAAGGCATTGCTCTTCTGGCCGTTCTTTAGTTCATGAGCCAGTCTTTCTGCATCCTTGTAAAGCTGCTCTGCATCAGTTCCTCGGTCGTCCTTCAATGGACCGCTGTTATCTACGGCTATGTTTCTTACCTGCTGCGGAGATGACTGGTTTATTTTCTGTTCCAGACGCTGTCTGATGGCATCGAGCTTTGCGATTTCCTTTTCCATCTCCTCCATCTCCTTGATCTGTCTCTCGATCTCCTCCTGCTTGGAGAAATCAATGACAAAGCTCTCCTCTCTGCGGACAGTCGCGTCGATCTGGTATAACAGCAAGACAATAATCACCGTGAGATGAAATATCACGGTGATTAGTAGTCCTGCATTATTTTCTCCTTTTCTGCTCAACGCAAATTATTTACCGTTCTGTGAAAGTGACTTTTCAATCGTTGCTGAAATCACATCTATAGCCACCCTGTTGTGGCCACCCTGAGGGATGATGATGTCCGCGTAACGCTTGCTCGGCTCAATGAACTGGAGATACATAGGCTTCACGGTCTTTGAGTATCTTTCTATAACCCACTCGACAGTCTTGCCTCTCTCAACGATGTCGCGTGCCATCACGCGCATCAGTCTGTCATCATCGTCAGCATCTACGAAGATCTTGATATCCATGAGATTGCGAAGTTCAGGGTCAGTAAAGATCAGGATGCCTTCCACTATTATCACATCAGCTGGCTTGACTCTTACAACCTCATTCTTGGAACGTCCGCATGTTATATATGAATATACAGGCTGATCCACTTCCTTTCCCTCTCTGAGTTCAGCTAGCTGGGATCTGAGAAGTTCGAAATCAATTGAGTCAGGGTGGTCGAAGTTATGCACCCTTTTCTGCTCTTCTGTATAGTGACCAAGGTCTTTGTAGTATGAATCCTGAGGGATTACAACCACATTTTCCTTAAGCTGTTCTGTAATGGCCTTGACCACTGTGGTCTTGCCTGATCCGGAACCTCCGGCAATGCCGATGATTAACATATTAATATTCTGCGTTCTTAGGTGTACGAGGGAATGGGATAACGTCGCGGATGTTGCTCATACCTGTAACAAAGAGGAGAAGACGCTCGAATCCGAGACCGAATCCACTGTGAGGTGCTGATCCGTAGCGACGGGTGTCAAGATACCACTCAAGACCCTTACGGCTCATTCCGGTTTCCTCTATACGTGCCTCAAGCTTCTGGAGTGACGACTCACGCTCAGAACCTCCGATGATCTCACCGATCTTAGGGAAGAGCACGTCCATTGCGCGTACAGTCTTGCCATCCTCGTTCTGCTTCATATAGAATGCCTTGATGTCCTTTGGATAGTCTGTAAGGATTACCGGCTTCTTGAAGTGCTTTTCAACGAGATATCTCTCGTGCTCGCTCTGGAGGTCTGTACCCCAGCTTACAGGATACTCCCACTCGACACCTGCAGCCTCAAGAATCTTGATACCCTCGGTGTAGGTGAGGCGTACGAACTCGGTGTCAGCAACGCCCTCGAGACGTGCTATGAGCTCGTTGTCATATCTGTCGTTGAGGAACTGGATATCCTCGCGGCAGTTGTCGAGAGCATACTTCACGAGATATTTGATGAACTCCTCAGCGAGAGCCATATTATCGTTGATGTCGTAGAACGCCATCTCTGGCTCGATCATCCAGAATTCTGCAAGGTGACGTGGAGTGTTTGAATTCTCGGCACGGAAAGTAGGACCGAATGTGTAGATCTCACCGAGAGCCATAGCTCCGAGCTCACCCTCAAGCTGACCGCTCACTGTAAGGCTTGTCTCCTTTCCGAAGAAGTCCTTTGTATAATCAATGCCACCCTTCTTGTTGCGTGGAAGGTTCTCCATGTCAAGAGTTGTCACGCGGAACATCTGTCCTGCACCCTCACAGTCTGATGCTGTGATGAGTGGAGTGTGCATGTATACGAAACCTTTCTCATGGAAGAACTTATGTATAGCATATGCCATCTGGTTACGTACACGGTAGATTGCTCCGAATGTGTTGGTTCTAGGACGCAGGTGAGCCACTGTTCTGAGGAACTCGAAAGAAGTGTCCTTCTTCTGAAGAGGGTAGCGTACAGGGTCGCACTCTCCGTAAACCTCGATAGCGGTAGCCTGGATCTCAGTTGCCTGGCCGCCTCCTACAGATTCAACAAGCTTACCCCATACAGCGATGCATGCTCCGGTTGTCACCTTGGCAAGCACAGCCTCGTTCTCTGGAGTCTTGTCAACTACGATCTGGATATTATTGATAGTAGAACCGTCATTAAGTGCGATGAACGCCACATTCTTGTTGCCTCTCTTTGTTCTTACCCAACCTTTCGCAAGAACATCCTTGCCTGCCTCACTCTTGAGCAGGTCCTTCACTTTGGTTCTGATAACTGTTTCCATTGATATTTAGTGATTTTACAAACTTTGCAAAGATAATGGTTTTGCTTCTATTCACCTAAAATTTTGCCCTTAATGTCAGTGTTGTCCATTCGTCCGTTGAACTTTTCAGCTCCCTTACCGATTGCAAATACTGGAACCGCTCCTCCTGTATGGCTGTAAGAAGTCCATCCGATATTGCATTCGGTGTTAAGCGCTCTGTTTTCCTCTTCGTCAAGTGTGTTCTTCTTGCCGCTCTCAATCCATTGGTTCTCAATTTTCTCCCAATTGATTCCGCTATGGCCGCATCCGAGAGTTATACCACCCGTCTCGTGGTCTGCTGTCACTATGATCAGGGTCTCTTCAGGGTGCTCAAGGTAGAAGTCGTAAGCCACTTTGATGGCTGCATCGAAATCAATTACATCAGTGATCATAGACATAGTCCTGTTGTCGTGGGCTGCCCAGTCAATTGTACCGCCCTCGCACATGATGAAGAAGGGCTCTTTATCTCCGAGTGACTCGATACCGAGCTCAACCATCTGTGCAAGAGTGATGTCTTCTACAGTCTTCGCATCGCTTACATAGTTTTCCGCATCCTCCTGTCTGTTGCTTTCCTGGCAGAAGACCACCTTTTCCTTACCGGCAGCTTCGTTCTTGAATTCCTCGAGTCCATAGCATACTGTATATCCCTGAGACTCGATTACCTGGTCGATCGGCTCCTTATCACCTTTCTTGTCCTTATAATCAAGGAAGCCAGCGCTTGCGAAGAACTCGAAGTTCGTAGCAGGAATCTGGGATGCGATGCTATAGTAATTACTTCTTGATGTCTCGTGTGCATAGAATGAAGCAGGAGTTGCATGGTTGACAGGAACTGATGAGATGATACCGATGTTGTATCCGTCTTCCTGCAGGCAATATGCCACACTTGTGATGTTTAAGCTGTCCTTGTTGATACCGACTGTTCCGTTATTTGCCTTCTCGCCGCATGCGATAGCTGTGCCGGCAGCAGATGAGCATGTCACGTTGTAGTTTGCTGAATGTGATGTCGCTGTTCCATAGTACGGGAATGTGGTCATAGTGAGCTGCTCTCCTCCGAGCTTACCTGCCTTATATGAAAGGTATGATTCAGCTGCGGCCACATGAGTTGCTCCCATTCCATCTCCAATGAAGAGGAATACATATTTTGCCTTAGTTTCCTTCTGCTGGTTGCAGCAGCTGCTGAGGGCAATGAGGCTGATAGCGACAGCCGAAATGATGGCGAAAACCTTTTTCATATCTAAGACATTTGTTTTAATCCTACAAATTTACCGAAAATATTGATATTCAGTATCTATACAAAGAAAAAAAGCAGTTCTCCGGAACTGCTTTTTTTCTTTGTATAGAGAATAGATTATTCGCCTTTTCTAGCTGTGTACATGATCTTAAGCGCAGAGCACTTACGAAGCTCCTGCTTAACATCTGTTACAATACCCATACGGGTGTTCTCGTCAGCCTTGATTGCTACAGTCATGAATGATCTGTCGGCCTCTGACATGGCGTCACGCTCTGCAGCGATGAAGTCGCGGATCTCATCAACTGTCTTGAAAGAGTCGTTGAGCTGGATACGTGAATCGTTACCGAACTGGCCCTGGAGGCTTCTGATAGGGGTACCGATGTTGATGTATGAAGTCAAGTCCTTTCTTTCAAGCTTAGCAATCTCTGATGCCTCAGGGAGTCTGACCATAACCTTGCTTTCTGTTTCACGCATGGTGGTTGTCACCATGAAGAAGAACAGGAGCATGAACACGATATCGGAGAGTGAGCCAGAAGGTGGCTGTGGCACTGTCCTTTTCTCTTTATTCTTGAATTTTGACATATCGTTTATCTCCTATTACTTTTTAGAAACATCCTTAGGCTCTGCCTCAGAAATATTCTGTGGAACCGCCTCTCTGATAATCTTCTGCTGATCCTCATCACACTTCATGTAGATCTGGCCGAAGTTAGCGATCGCAAACTCGTCACGAAGTTCGTTCACAGCCTTTACGAGCTCATTCTGCACTGCGATGTATGCCTGGTAGCTGGTACCACGGTCATTCTGGAGTGAGATAACGCCCTTAGAGACCATACATGGTCCGAATCCTTCGATCTCCTTCTCCTCTCTTTCTGGAAGTGAAGGGTCGTTTGCAGGGTTAGAAAGGAATTCCTTGATCTTGTCCTTGAGTTGGCTGACGTCCATAGGCTCTGTACCAGCGAAAAGTCTGTCCGCAGAGTTAATCTTCACAACGATGATGTTACGACGATTAACCTTCTGGTCCTCTGCCTTCTGATTTGGATCCGGCATAGGAGGCAGACGGCGCTGAAGACCCTTGTCCTGATCCATGGTGGTAGTCATCATGAAGAAACAGAGCAGGAGGAACGCCATATCCGCCGTTGAACTTGAATTGATTTCTGGTGTTTTCTTACCCATAGCGTCTTGAATTATTTACGGATTGCACCGATGACCCAGCCTGCAACAAGTGCAAGGAGTGCACCTCCGAAGAGGAAGTATGTCAGGTTGAGCATGGTGTCAGTAAGTTTGAGTGTGCTGTCTGATACCGGATCACCGAGGTATCCTACAGCTGGTGTTCCTGGGGCAAGCACATATGCAACTGCAACAACGGCAACAATAGCAAGGAGGCCGGCAAGAAGCTTAAGCAGGCTCTTTGGATTGTTGATGCCGCCGATCACAACGACGCCGAATACTACAGCAGCGATAGTGATCAGTGCAAATGCATACGCACAGTACAGCATGTTGTCGACAGGTGCGTTACCGTTTGACTCAAATCCTACGATGAAACCGTAGAAGCTGAAAACGATACCTACGACGAACAATACCGCCAGTATCCATTTGATGATTTTTGCGTATTTCATTTTAAACTAAGGTCAAATTATTTCTGATACTTAACCAAGATATCCATGAGGCTGATAGAAGCGTCCTCCATCTCAACTGTGAGGGCCTCAACCTGTGAAAGGATGTAGTTGTAGAAAATCTGAAGGATAACGGCAACGATCAAACCACCTACAGTAGTGATGAGGGCCACCTTCATACCACCTGCAACGACAGCTGGAGACATATCACCTGCAACCATGATCGCGTCGAAAGCCTGGATCATACCGATAACTGTACCCAAGAATCCGAGTGATGGAGCGATAGCGATGAAGAGAGAGATCCATGAAAGGTTCTGCTCCATCTTGCTGGCCTCTACGCCACCGTAAGAAACAACTGACTTCTCAACCTCCTCAAGAGTCTGGCCGTCAGCGAGACGAATCATAGCCTGAGCGAAGATAGAAGCTACAGGACCGCGAGTGTTGACACAAACCTCCTTGGCAGCCTCAGCGCCACCTTCCTTCATGGCAGCCTCAATGTTATTGAGAAGGTTCTTGGTGTTTGTCTTAGAGAGTGCAAGATAAAGGATACGCTCGATACAGAGAGCGAGACCGAGGATAAGGCAGGCAATTACAAGGGCCATGAAGCCAGCACCACCTTCGATGAACTTGGTCTTGAGGGCCTGATGCATAGGAACCTCCTCAGGAAGCTCGTCAGTAGCCTCAGTAGTCTCAGCTACCATCTCAGTTGCTGTTGTGTCAGCAGGCTGCTCGTCCTGAGCTGCTGCGTTCTGTGCAGAAAAGGCCATAACGCCCATTACTGCCAAAAACATGAAAATTTTTTTCATAATTGTTTTTGTGTGTTTGATTAATTAAAGTTATTG
>JAFYRK010000127.1 GCA_017559545.1 Bacteroidales bacterium | reverse complement strand
TTCTCGTTTGCGAATGCCTGCTCTACTACTTTAATAAGATTCATCTCTGTATTCTATTAAATTTTGGTGGCAACATCACGTTTCTTTTCACCCTGCGTGAGAGGTTGCTTTGATTTTGGGATTGCAAAGGTAGGAATAAAAATTAAACCTCCAAACTTTTTTCGTAAAAAATTACAAAAATTTGCTAAAAACCTGTTCCCTAGTCAAAAAGTCCCTTGATCTTATCGAAAAAACTCTTGTCTTCCTTGCTCGGATTAGGCGTGAATGATGCTTTTTCGCGCAGAGCCTCAACTGCTGCCTTATCATCCTTTTCAAGTTTCTTAGGAATCCAGACCGCGATCTTGACATAAAGGTCTCCTGTTCCGCCATATCCGTTGACAGTAGGCAATCCACGTCCTTTAAGTTTAACCACCGTTCCAGACTGCGTACCGGGCTCTATCTTTATCTTATATGTACCATCGATGCCAGGTATCTCGACATCTGCTCCGAGGATTGCATCAGGAATTGAAATCACCTTAGTATAGAAGAGATTGTTTCCTTCTCTCCTGAGATTTGGGTGATCCTGCTCCTCAATCACGACAAGGAGGTCTCCATTTATGCCGTTATTCTTAGCGGCATGTCCTTCTCCCTGAAGCGTAAGCTGCATTCCCGCCTCCACTCCTGCTGGAATCTTCACCTTTATAGTCTCACGCTTGCGAACAAGGCCTGTTCCGCCGCATGTACGGCACGGATTGGTGATGATCTTTCCCTCTCCCCCACACTGCTGACACGTTGAATATGTCACTGTCTGGCCGAGGAATGAATTGACTACCCTCTGAACCTGACCTGTTCCGTTACAAGCAGGACATGTCTTGACATCTGAAGAGTTCCTTGCACCACGGCCTCCGCAATCATGGCATGGAACACTCTTCTCTATGCTGATCTCTTTCTCGACTCCCTTTGCAATCTCCTCAAGAGTCAGCTTCACGCGCACACGGATATCACGGCCACGATACACTCTCTGCTGACGCTGTCCACCACCAAAGCCACCGAAGCCTCCAAATCCGCCAAAGCCGCCACCGAATGCTCCGCCGAAAAGGTCCTTCAGAAGGTCGTCCAGGTTTCCGAATCCTCCGCTGAAGTCTGGGCCTGCGCCTTCCACTCCGGCATGTCCGAACTGGTCATAGCGTGTCTTCTTGTCAGGATCACTGAGTACAGAATACGCCTCAGCAGCCTCCTTGAACTTTTCCTCAGCTTCCTTATCACCGGGATTCTTGTCTGGATGGTATTTGACGGCCAGTTTCCTGTACGCCTTCTTTATTTCTTCTGCGGAAGCGCCTTTGCTGACGCCCAGCACCTCGTAATAATCTCTTTTAGCTGCCATCGTACCTTTAATATTATATTCCTACAACCACCTTAGCAAAGCGGATAACCTTACCGTTGAGAGTATATCCGGTCTGAACTACGTCAAACACCTTTCCCTTCTTCTCTTCCTCCTGCACAGGAAACTGCGCCACTGCTTCATGAAGATCGGTATCGAAAGGCTGACCAAGTGCCTCGATAACTGCAAGTCCCTTGCTCTTGAGATAGTTCATCAGCTTATTATAGATAAGTTCTGTTCCCTCCTTGGCTGCATTGCTGTCGTCAGAGTCCTTAAGTACCTGGAGAGCTCTCTCGCAGTCATCAAGAACCGGCAGCAGACCCTTGATGGTCTCCATTGATGCCATGCTGACAATCTCAAGTTTCTCTTGGGCAGTACGTCTGCGGTAATTGTCAAACTCTGCCATAAGACGGATATAGTCATCCTTATCCTTGGCAGCCTTTGCTTCAAGTTCCTGAACCTTCTTCTCCAAAGCCTCTATCTGCTCCTTACTCTTATCCTTCTTGTCCTTCTTCAGGAAACCTTTCTTCTCTTCCTGCTTTACCTCCTCTTGCGTTACTGCTTCATCAACGATTGGAGTTTCCTGAACGGGTGTCTCCTTTGTTTTATCTGACATATATCTTTCTCCTTATAAATTTAAACCGCCGCAAAGATAACAAATAATCTGCCATCCAGGAAATACTGACATTATGGCAGATATTGCCTTAACCCCCAGTCACTTCGTGACAGCCCCCTTTCAGGTGGCACTTCGGCCCTACCCGGGCCGGACCAAAAATTCTTCGAGCTTTTTGGACTTCATAAAACACTTCGGCCCTACCCGGGCCGGACCAAAAATTCTTCGAGCTTTTTGGTCTGAAGAAAGTATTTACTACTTTTGTATGACAAAAGGATTTTATGATGAAGAAGGTATTTTTATCGATGTTGCTGTTTGCTGCAGCATGTTTTGCGTCAGACGCGAGGAAAGTGACTGGAAGCGTAAAATGCGGCGAGACCACCCTTTCGAGCGTAACCGTAACTGACGGAAAGTCATTCACCCAGACAAACAGAAACGGAAAATTCTCATTCGACATTGACGACAATGCCGAATTCGTATATATCATCACCCCGGCAGGATACGTGGCAGACTGGACTTCCGGTGTACCTGCGTTCTATAGAAGAGCAGAAGGTGTCAGCAAATTTGAATTCAACCTTCAGCGCACCGGAGGCGGGATGGATTACAATATCGTAGCGATGGCAGACCCACAGGTATATTCTGACGAGCATTTCGCGATGTTTGCAGGCGAACCGATCATAGACCTTGCCAAGACCGCCAAAGGGCTCGACGGCGTGTCAGTAGGACTGTCACTCGGAGACATCTGTTGGGACAGGATCGAGATTCTTGACATGTACAAGAAGGAGATTGTACGCACAGGCATACCTTTTTATCCGGTTATCGGAAACCACGACCACGAAGACAATCTTAAGGGAGACCATGAGTCATCAGCTGGCTACAGACTAAGGTTGGGGCCGGAAAACTACGCATTCTACCTTGGCAAAGACATCGTGATAGTACTGGACAACATCATCTATGACGCAAATCTCAAAATGACTCACGGATACACCGACAAGTGCATTGCATGGGTCAGAGAACTCCTGAAGAATGTCCCTGAAGAGGCAGATATATATGTAGCGCAGCACGTGCCGTTCAAAGATAAAATAAAGAAAATGAAGAACGCCACACAGTTGGTCGAGATGCTTCGTGGACGCAAGGTAACCTTCATAACAGGCCATAGCCACAAGAATACCATATATAATATAGAGAAGAACATGACCGACCACAACGTGGCATCTATCTGCGGCGCATGGTGGGAGACCAGACACTGCATGGATGGCACACCGATGGGCTACAAGGTGTTCACCAAGCATGCCGGCAAACTGTCATGGTATTACAAGCCTGTAGGTCTGAGCAGTAAACATATGGCCGAAGGCTTTACGCTTGGTCAGACAAGTCTCCACCCGAACTCGGTAGTCGTATGCATATGGGACTGGGATCCGGAGTGGAAGGTGGAATGGTTTGAGGATGGCATGCTCAAAGGCAAAATGGATAGAGTGACAGAGATACCTCCTGCATACGCAGAAGAAATCGCAAAAGCATACGAAGGCAAGGAAATATCACCACGAAGGGTTCCGAAGACGGGCAATAACTTCTTTGCAGCGAACCCATCACGATATGCGAAAAACGTTACCGTTGTAATAGAAAACCGTTTCGGTCAGAAATGGATGCAGACATTTGACCTCACCGGAAATATCGAAAAGCATCTGGGATGCAGCAAAGCTACCCTTGACAACATCAAGGCATTGGTTGACAACGGGGCTGCTTTCCTGAAACTCGACCTTGTCACAGACATCAATGGAAATGTTTCAGTCGGCACCAAAGATGGCCCTCTGATGGTTGAAGTAATTGACCTCATTGATGAATACACTCAAAAGGAAGGTCGTTCATCAGTAGGCTTCAACTTTGAGATCAACACCGCCGCAGGCACACAGGAAGGAAAGACGGTTCCATATTACCACGCTCACGCAGACTTTGTAATGAAGGACCTTTGGGCAAGATACATGGGAGACCGCCTCATGATCACCGGTTATGACTACAGATCCCTGAACCACCTCAACGAGAAATACCCTGAGGTTGACCTCGCATTCAAGGTTGCTCAAGGAACCGAGGACGTAGATAAGGCCATGAAGCGCCTGAGGTTCACTCCGAAATGGATCAGTTTCCATTACACAGAAATCAACGAGGATATCATAAAGAAATATCACGATAAGGGCATGCTTGTTTCCGCATGGGGAATTACAGATGACAAGACTGCCACAATGATCGAGACACTGAAACCAGACGCAATAATCCGCTGAAACCAAACTAAGGAAGGTGACTGATGAATCACCTTCCTTCTATATATAATCTTCTGCTGCGGTTAACGAGGAAATTCCATTTCGATTTCCTTGTCAACATATTTCAACTTGAACGACAGTACGCATAACAGACAGCCCAGAACCAGCAGTCCGATGCCTGTAAATATAATTACTGTAGTCACTCCTGCGCTGAACGGATTCAGAAGGATAATTGCAGAGAGCAAAAGAAGAAGTACACCACCGACGATGACCAGTCCGCTGCCTCCAAGCCTGAATGTTTCCATGTCTCCGCCGAACGCGATTATGACGAAACTGTTGTACATCATCCAGATGCCCAACATAATCGGAAGAGCCACAAGGCTCACGCTCGGATATATACAGAGGAATATACCCAGAATAAGGTCCATCACACCTCCAACAACAAAATATCCTCTCATGGTCAGATAATTACCGCTGGTAGAAGCAACTATAAGCTGGATAGCTCCTACAGCGAGCATCAGAACTCCAAAGAGGATAGCCAGAGTCACATAACTCTCTAGAGGGAATACAAATACAACAACACCCATCACCAGGCACAGAAGGCCGGCAATCAGCATGAGCCACCAGTGCTTGACCGCACGGGCTACTTTGCTTGTTAAATTCTCAAAATGACGTCTCATAACACTAAAAATTAAATACGGCGACTGGTCTTCTTCCAGTCGCCGTACACAATTTCAAGTATTATGCTAAATTACATCGCCTTTACCTGATTATAGACATTCTCAGCTGTAAAGCCGAGCTTCTCGTCAAGCACCTTGTATGGAGCTGAGAATCCGAAGCTCTCAAGTCCGAATACCTTGCCATTGCATCCGACCAGACCCTGAAGGTTCACAGGAAGGCCTGCTGTAAGACCGAAGATCTTTGCTCCTGTAGGAAGCACGCTCTCCTGATACTCCTTAGGCTGATTACGGAAGAGGCCCTCTGAAGGGCAGCTTACGATACGGACCTTCATACCATCCTTGCGGAGAAGTTCCGCACCTGCAACAAGTGTAGACACCTCTGAACCAGAAGCAACGAGGATCACATCCGGGTTCTCATCAGAACCTGCTACTATATAAGCACCTTTCTCTGCCTGTGCATAATCAGTACCCGCAGGAAGCATATCAACGTTCTGACGAGAGAAGATAAGGCCTGTAGGAGAATCAATGTTCTCCATTGCCATTCTCCAGCATACTGTTGTTTCCTCTACATCTGCAGGACGAAGAACCAGCATTGAGTTCTTTCCGCTGTGGTTCTTAAGCTTCTCCATGAGACGAACCTGAGCCTCCTGCTCTACCGGCTCGTGAGTTGGACCATCCTCGCCCACACGGAATGCATCGTGCGACCATACGAACTTAACAGGAAGTTCCATAAGAGCAGCCATACGGATAGCAGGCTTCATATAATCAGAGAATACGAAGAATGTTCCGCAAGCTGCGATAACTCCACCATGGAGTGTCATACCGATACATACGCATGCCATTGTAAGTTCTGCAACTCCTGCCTGGAAGAATGCTCCACTGAAGTCACCTTTAGTAAACGCATGAGTCTTATTAAGGAAACCGTCAGTCTTATCTGAGTTTGAAAGGTCAGCTGATGCAACCACCATGTTAGGAACATTCTCAGCAAGCATTCCGAGAACCTTTGCAGAACCGTTTCTGGTAGGGTCACCTGCCTTCTGCTGCACAGACGCCCAGTCAAGCTGTGGTGCCTTCCCGCTGAACCAGTCTGCTTGCTTGGCAGCCATTTCTGGATTGGCAGCAGCCCATGCAGCCTCTTCTGCATGACGTTCAGCCGCTATAGTCTTGAGTTCCTCCGCACGCTTTGCATATATTTCCTTCACCTCGTCATAGATCACGAACGGTGCGTCAGGATTTCCACCAAGGTTGATGATTGTATTTCTGTATGCATCACCACCAAGAGGAGCGCCGTGAGTCTTACAGCTGCGCTCATAGCTCTGGTTATCTGCAGTTCTTGCGCCCTTGCCCATCACGCACTTTCCGATGATAAGGGTAGGACGGTCACATATGGTCTTTGACTCGTCGAGAGCCTTGCGGATCTGCTCGCAGTCGTTTCCATCTATTGTAATAACATGCCATCCCCATGAACGATATTTCATTGCAGTGTCCTCTGTGCAGACCTCCTCACACGTTGTTGAAAGCTGGATATCATTAGCATCATAGAACATCACGAGATTACCAAGACCCAAAGTACCGGCAACTCGTCCTGCTCCCTGAGAGATTTCCTCCTGGATACCTCCGTCAGAGATATATGCATAGATAGTCTCCTTTGAGAATGTAGGATTTCCTGTGCGGGCTGCAAGGAACTTCGCCGCCATCGCTGCTCCTACCGCATATACATGTCCCTGACCAAGCGGACCGGATGTATTCTCGATTCCTCTCATCACGTCAAGCTCCGGGTGGCCTGGAGTCGGCGATCCCCACTGACGGAACTGCATGAGTTCATCAATGCTGAACTTACCGATCATAGCAAGCTGAGCATAAAGCATCGGAGACATATGTCCCGGATCAAGGAAGAAACGGTCACGTCCTTCCCACTTTGGATTCTCAGGATCATACTGAAGATACTCTGAATAGAGGACATTGATGAAATCTGCACCGCCCATGGCACCACCTGGGTGTCCTGACTTTGCCTTTTCCACCATTGACGCAGCAAGAATACGGATATTATCCGCCGCAAGGTTCATTACTTTTGTGTCGTTCATGATATCTGTAGTTTATGAAAATTCAATAAAATCTCGCGAATTTAATCATTTTTGTGCTTTTGCGCAAGAGTAAGAGCACTACAGAACACAAAAGGATGGTCCGCAGACCATCCTTTATATTGATTTAATCTTCCGTCACCAAGTGACACCCCCTTTTCAGGAGGAATTTCAGATTAGGCGTTGAGAGTGTAGTACTCACACTCCTTGCCGCAACGAGTCTCTACAACCACGTTGAGCTTGCCCTCGCGAGCGAGCCAACCGAGAGCTGCGAAGAACTCTGCAGAAGCGAGACCTGTCTCCTTCTTAAGCTTAGCCTCAGTCATCTTGCCGTTTGCGTTAAGCGCATTCCAAACGAGACCAGCGTTGTTTCCAATGTTGTTGATTTCCATAATAATTAATCTTTTAAATTGTAACCACTTGGGCGAATATTAACGCCCACACTATAACTAACTTTCTGTTTTACAGCGGCAAAGATAATCAAAAAATTTTAATTAAGATTACAATAGCTCCTTTATAATAAAAATATTACCTTTGTATGATTTATAAAACCACTATAAAACATGAAGAAATTTCTCATCACTTTCTTAAGCATAACTATGCTGCTGAACGCCACTACTGCATTTGCGTGGGGACCTAAGGGACACGACATCGTAGCAGCAATAGCCGAGCAGCACCTTACCCGCAAGGCAAAGAAGAACATTGACAAACTCCTTGACGGCAAGTCAATCGTTTACTATTCATCATGGATGGACAACATCCAGAACTCGCCTTACTGGGAAAACGGATACAACAAGACAAAGACATGGCACTATGCCAACGTCGACAAGGGCATGACATACCAGACAATGCCAAAGAACCCATCCGGAGACGTATTGACAGGACTTGAATTCCTGACCAGAGAGCTTACAGAAAATTATGACAACCTCACTGACAGCATGAAGGTTGACTATCTCAAGATGGTCGTACACATGGTCGGCGACCTCCACTGCCCTATGCACGCAGGAAGACTCTCCGACAGGGGTGGCAACGGCATGAAAGTAAGATGGTTCGGTCAGAATACCAACCTGCACTCTCTGTGGGACAGCAAGATGATCGATTCAGCACGCAAATGGAGCTACACAGAGTGGGTTGAACACCTTGACAGAACCAGCAGAAAATACAAGAAGAGCATCATGCGAGGAACATACGAGGAGTGGTTCATGGACACAGTCACCGGTGCGGCTGCCCTTTATGAACATATCGAGAACATGGGAGTCGAAAACCCTAATCTCTCATACCAGTACGTATACGACTTCTCCCCTCTTCTTGAGGACAGACTACTTGTCGGCGGCTACCGACTTGCATATGTGCTGAATATGATCTTCGGATAAAAAAAATCCTACCCTATCACACCCTTCCATGTTGATGGAACAGGGGCCTCGATGGTCATTTCTTCCTTCTTGACAGGATGGATGAAGGTTATGCGACGGGCATGCAGAGATATGCCACCGTCCGGATTCGAGCGTGGTGATCCGTATTTGAGGTCGCCCTTGATCGGGCAGCCGAGATTGGAGAGCTGGCAGCGGATCTGGTGGTGACGTCCTGTGAGAAGTTCTACTTCAACAAGCCAATAACGATCTGTCTTGCCGATCTGCTTATAGTTCAGTTTGGCAAGCCTGGCATCCTTGCGGGCAGATCCTGGGCGGCAGATGTATGACTTGTTCTGCTTCTCGTTGCGCCACATCATATCCTCGAGATGGCCTTCAGCAGGCTTAGGCTCGGCACACACCAGGGCCCAATAATATTTATGGACATCTGAGTCACGGAACATGGCATTGAGCCTTTCAAGCGCCTTGGAAGTCTTTGCGAGCACGACTATGCCGCTGACCGGACGGTCCAGACGATGCGGAAGCCCCATGAAGACCTGCCCTGGCTTGGCATCACGCTGAGCGATGAAAGCCTTATATGTTTCAGTAAGGGGCTCGTCAGAGGTCTTGTCCCCCTGTACAATTTCGCCTACCTTTTTATTTACAACCAGAAGATGGTTGTCTTCGTATAGTATTCTTGACGCGAGATCATTGTACTCGCCTGCTGTAAGTTCTCGGTAAATCATGTCACAAAAATAGCAATTATGTCATTATCTGAAGCTCTTTGTCACCCAAAAACTGACATTTTGGCATATATTTTTATTGCAGGGCTCTTGGCACACCTTTCGTTATAATGGTCTACGTCAGAGATTGCCACGGTTCTGCGAACCTCGCAATGACGTAAGACTGTCATCCCGAGCGCAGTCGAGGGATCTGTAAAATGAATATAAATTAATAAAAGATAAACATTATGGGAAAGATTATTGGAATTGACCTTGGAACCACCAACTCATGCGTGGCAGTGATGGAAGGTAACGAGCCTACCGTCATCATTAATAACGAAGGACAGAGAACAACCCCTTCAGTGGTAGCATTCACTGACGGAGGCGAAAGAAAGATCGGCAACCCTGCAAAGCGTCAGGCTATCACCAACCCACACAAGACAGTATTCTCTATCAAGAGATTCATGGGTGAGAAGTACAGCCAGGTAACAGGCGACATCGCACGCGTACCATATAAGGTAGTAAAGGGAGAGAACGACACTCCACGTGTTGACATCGACGGTCGTCTTTACTCACCACAGGAGATTTCGGCAATGATTCTCCAGAAGATGAAGAAGACTGCTGAGGAGTACCTCGGACAGGAGGTTACAGAGGCTGTCATCACAGTTCCTGCATACTTCTCTGACTCACAGCGTCAGGCTACAAAGGAGGCTGGCCAGATTGCAGGTCTTGAGGTTAAGCGTATCATCAACGAGCCTACTGCAGCAGCGCTTGCATACGGTCTTGACAAGATGCACAAGGATATGAAGA
>JAFYRK010000126.1 GCA_017559545.1 Bacteroidales bacterium | reverse complement strand
TATTGAAAGGTCGAGATACAGGTCGCAGCTTCTGTCGAAGAGTATCTCGTTGGTGTATGCGGATTTGATCACATAGCGGATCTTGGTCTCTATACCCAATCCTTTCTTTGCCCATGTGTCTATCACGGAGAACACAACGGCATCAGCTCCGAAATAGTTCTGGAAAGCCGTGAGGGGAGCGTCGAAGAACATCTCCGAATCGTATGCGCTCTCTGCCTTCAGCACGTCCATCGCGAGGAGGGGAGAGATGACATAGTATCCGGCCTCGACCAAAGGTCGGCTGATCGATGTGTACAGAAGATCCTTGGCTTCGACGTTAGTGGAATTGTTGATAGGAGGCATCACCAGGAGGGTGATAGGCTTCTCTTCATACATCTTCGCATATTGAGACTCTCGGGTAACAGTGCTCATCATGCCGCATGAAGTGACCATGCAGCTTAAAATCATTAAATATAGAATTCTTTTCATATGGCAGCTTATTTACAGAGTCTTTCAATCAGTGGAGCGATGAACTTGGCCGATTCCGGATACAGTTCGATTTCCTTCTGGAGCATTTCCTTGCCCTTTTCAGCGAAGAAAGCAGCGTAGTCGGTCGATGCGAATGACCGTCTCTGCATTGCTGTGGCATGCTCGGCGAAGATTGCTGCATTCTCCGGAATGAGGAGCATGTAGCCATATTCGGCGCAGATGCCCGGAGGCGGCACTCTGCGTGTGCCGCCGGGGTAGGTCACCATGTCCTCGTACATGCATATAAGCTTGCAGATATTCTCTGGAGTCTGCTTGTCATAGTTCTGATATGCCAGATTTTCATAGGTTGTGGCTCCATTCTGCACGCCGCCCCAATAATAGAGCGAAGTGGTCATTCCGCACGATGTCAGGACTAATGAAACCAACGCGAGGGTCAGAATATGTTTCATAATTCAATGATCTTATGTTCGCCGGTTGAGACGAATATCTTCTTGTCAAATACATCAGTGCCCTCAAGCATTACCTTGACTTCATGCTGTCCAGGACCGATCTTGATGGTGTTCAGAGCTGTCTGCTTGATGTTTCTTCCGCTCTTGTATGCCTTCTGCCTGACGGTCTTGAGAAGGTAAGTCTTGTCGTCTACTGTGACTGTGATATCCTGCTTTACATCGTCCGTGAATGATATGAAGGCGGCGTCCTCCACGCCGGACTGTACCGAGTAGTTTCCTACACCGCAGCCTGTCAGCAATATGCAGAAGGCTGCTATGAGCATTAACTTCTTCATGGCTATTTATCCATTATGTAATAGTTCATAAGATTTTCCACATCAAGTATTTCTCCCTCGTAGCTGCAGAAAGAAAGCTCTGTCTCAGGAGTGTCTCCGAATGATGATAGGATTGTAATCTCTCCGATCTTTGTTCCCGGGAGCTCCACATCCATGCCGGTCTGAGGGTTCTTCACGACCTTGCCTTTCTTGTATACAGTGAACTTGTCACCGGCCATGAGTCCCTGTGATGCGCCTCCGGAGATGATGTATGTGCCATCTTCTACTGAAAGGATGTATGACTTCCAAGGCTTGTCCATGCACTTGTTGATGATGTTCTCGACTAGCTGTGACAGTGCTGCAGAAATCGCCTTGTCGCTGAGGGTCGCGTCATATCCTGCCGTGCCGCCGATTCCCATCGTCTGCTTGCTTGAAGTCTCAGCATATCCCTTTGCTTCGTCCGAGTAGATGATCAGACCTGTAGATGCTTCCACCAGACGGATGCTGACAGCTGCTTCCACTGTCTGTGTCTTTGTCGATGAGAATACTCTCTGTTCGCCCTCGGTCTTGCGTCCGAATTCAGTGATCGATCCGAGAATGATGTAGTCTGCTCCGATCTTGTTCATGCCTTCGCCTGCTTCGCTGATGAGGATGTCGAGATCCTCTCTCTCAAGAAGGATGAACTTTCCGCTTGCGGCGAGTTTGGATGAAAGAATATCAAGTGCCTGCTTCCTCATCGGGTCATTTTCCTTATCATAGAACAGTCCCTTTGCGTACTGTGTCTCGTTTGAGAAGCGGCCGATCGCCACCTTTCTCTTGATAGTCCTTTCTCCCTGTGCTGCCATAGGAAGTGCTACCATGAGCACAAGCAGGACTGATAGAAGTTTCTTGATTGTTTTCATATT
>JAFYRK010000125.1 GCA_017559545.1 Bacteroidales bacterium | reverse complement strand
CGCAAAAAATTTGGAGGTTCCGATTTTTTGCGTACCTTTGCATCCGCGTTCGAGAAAAACGCATAAGACTGAACAATTGGTGCGGTAGTTCAGCTGGTTAGAATACCGGCCTGTCACGCCGGGGGTCGCGGGTTCGAGTCCCGTCCGCACCGCAAGAAAAGTTCTTCGGAATAATTTCGCTGCTTATTTTGCAAGAGGGCAAGGCGGACGAGCGAGAAGGGAGGGAGTTACCTTTCGGTAATGACCGACCGCCGAGCGAAGTCCAACGCAGTCATCGGGCAAAAGAAGCAAGAAGGGAGCATAGCTCAGTTGGTTTAGAGCATCTGCCTTACAAGCAGAGGGTCGGGGGTTCGACTCCCTCTGCTCCCACCAAAAGAGGTTTTAGAGAAATCTAAAACCTCTTTTTCGTATTCACAATGCTCTCATAGGCAAAAATCTGATAGTTTTTACCTATGAGAGCCTGATTTCCAAGCATTATGGCCCACTTGCCTACCTGAAAGGCAAAAATGACCATGTTTTTCCCTTTAGTCAAGGCCCTCCCCCCTTTTAATCCGGGGTCCTATATCATTTTTGAAATATATGCAAACAACTGATGCGGGATACTGATATCCGAAGCCTTGCTGATGGTACGGAATCCAGCATTCCCGTTTACCTCGCATACAGAATAGGAGTCTCCGCTGAACAGAAGGTCAACGCCGGCAAATCTCAAACCTACAGCCTGCACAGCCTTGACCGCAAGCTCACGTGCCTTATCATCCAGCTCGACAGCCTTGAAGCTTCCACCCTGTGAATAGTTGGACAGGAATGATGTTTCAGAATATCTGAGCACCGAACCTACGCACTCGTCTCCGAGTACCCAGACACGGATATCACGTCCTGAACTCTCCTCGATGAATTTCTGGAATATGCAATCTGGACGCAATTTACCTGCCGCCTCCTCAAACGATTGCAAGTCATTGACCATGAAGATGTTTTCACCCTTGGACCCGTTAATCTGCTTTACCAGGAAACGCTCGCCGAGAGCCGTAGAAACCTCCTCATATCCGGCATAAGGCGCATACATTGTATAAGGAGTCGGAAGCCCCGCAGCAGTCAGCACCTGATGAGTCAGAAGTTTATCCCTGCACACTCGCATGGGATGCGATTCATTTATCACAAAGACACCAGGTTTCTGCTCATAGAACATAGATATCCTGTCGTTGTAGGTCCTCATGACCACAAATGACACATCGTCCATAGGCACACCTGCGAACGATATCGATGAGCCTTCCGGTCGATACTCTACCCTACAGTCCTCCTCAAAGCATATCTCCAGAGACAACCCGCAAAGCGCAGCTTCCTCCTTCAGCCATCCGAAAGCATTATCCTTCCTCATGGCCGTATAGCGTGGATATACGAATACACCCTTCTTCATACACTAAATCTTGTTTCGTTCTTCAGCAAGAACAGAATAAACTATCACCGGACTGAGCAGCAGAAAGATCAGCGCCTTATGCAACATCATGATATCAGGCAATGACATTATAGCGATAAAAAGTCCAAGAAGGGTCATCATCTGCGCAAAGGCATTCTTCACAAAAAGATCCTTGACGCTTCGTTCCAGCTGCACAGAGGTTCCGGGCTCATAAACACCCAGACCAAGACGGATCTTGGCAGGAATGCACACCAACAGATCAAGTTCCTCGTCTGACTTGAGACCATTCGCCTGCACTATACGTCTATAATCATCCTGTTCTATCAGCACAACCTTTGCGCGAATTCTCTTATTCTCATGCGTCAGCCAAACATAGTCCAGTTCAGATACTCCAAGCACAATACTGCTGTTCTTGGTCACAAACACAGCATCCATGACCTCATTCGTATCCAGACATCTGGCCGCACGAAGCTGCAAAGGTTTCTTGCCCACAAGACGCTCCAGCACGACACCCTGTCTTTGAGCCGCCACCGCAGAGACTCCTCTGAACCTGACTTTGCCGAAGACCGACCCCCATATGCTCCTGAGCCTTGAGGCAGAATCCGCATTCCCACTCACACGGACATGAGTATCCTGCTCCTCATCATACTGATACTGCGCCTTGAAGAAAGCCGCATCATCCTCATTCAGTCGAGCAAGAAATCTTAACATATAATTATGGGACAAAGTGTGAGGAACTTCGATACCTAACAGCTTTCTCTGGTAATAGCTAAGCCACACACTGTCCGTCCTTGCGTTAACGTTACCTTCATATTTCTTCACCTTGAAATACGAGCGAAGGTTATCAAACGGATTCAACACCTCCAGCAGATCAAAATCCTTATATTTTTCGTACAAGTCCTCAGACAGAAGTGCGTATACATTATCTATATCCTCAGCCTGGGGTTTATGCACATTATGGACAGTATATGGACGAACGGCAAGAATGAGATGACCGTCCTCACAAGCGTATCTGCTGATCATCTGTCCCGTAAGTCCGACGCACCCATCCGGCACTGAGAAGCCTTTGACCACAAACTCTTCCGAACCAGACTGAAACAAAAGATCCACATTATCATTCATTCCAAAGTCGCCTTTGAATTCCTGCGGCAGACACACCAGATTCCTCGGCATAAATCTATCAGACCTACATACCCACAGCAACTTATGTCCTTCCTTTGACGGAAGTTTCAAAAGGTCAAGCATTCCCTTTACACATCTGTGAAGCATTGCAGCTGTCGCGCATACAGAATCATAGCTACCTCGACGGTTCCTGTTGATCTCTATCTGAATCGAGGGGATTCCAGTGTGGGACTTCACAAAAGATGACACCCTGTTCGCTCCGTCTGCAGGGAAATATTCATTCACAGTGGCTTTCCATCCGTACAAAGACACCAATGACACGAGCGGAGCCTCGCACTCGGCCAAGCCCTCAATGTTCCTGCCATAGGCAGTACCAAATTCAAAGTCAAAATCTCTTTCCGCAGAGGCCCCATGAATATCAATCACAAAAGCCACATCATGGGTCTTGACATATTCGGCAAGTTTATCCTTATAGATATTAGATTCATCATGATTCGGGTCGCCTTCAACTCCGGCATTGACGAAAAGATGGCAGCCGGCATGCTCTTGAAGAATCATACCTATCACATCCGTATTTACCTCATCCGATTTTTGCCTGCCGTCTCTGATATGAGGCACAGCGTGCGGCACGGAAATAAGCACTGGTACAGTACCCTCAACAATAAATATGTTATCCGGTGAAACCGTGTCTTTAAGCCTTGTTTTCAGCTGCGTATAATATTCTGCTGTTATCATAATCTTATGCTAATGAACGTATTATCTCTGCTACAATATAAGTACTTCCGCCGACATAGACCAACGGGGCATTCATGCCTGAGGCTGCCCCAAGAGCCATCTTCATGGCCTGGACAGGGTTCTGTTCTACCTGATATGAAGCACATGGCACACCTGATTCCGAGCAGTATGCCACATATTTACGAGCCAGTTCTTCGGCAGGCAAGGCACGTGGTCCCGGTGCGCTTGTGAACACATAATGCGCTTCAGCAGGAAGCAGATGGGCTATGCTGCCGAAATCCTTGTCAGACATGACACCATATACTATTACAAGCCCTCCGCACTCGCCACCGGCAAGCATATCGGAAAGTTTCTTCATATTAAGTCTCAGTCCATGCTCATTATGGCCGATATCACAGATCACCGTCGGCTCGGTCATGATTCTTTCCCAGCGGCCATGAAAATCAGTGCGGGCTGCCGTACGCTCTATCGCCCCCGCCACACACGAGCGGTCGAAAGGAATATCAAGCACATCAAGAGCGGCAAGGACAGTGCGCAGATTATGCCTCTGGCACGCGCCCTGGAGATCCATTCCTGCGAGTATCTCCTCATGCTGATTCCACATAGTCGGAGCCACCTTATCAGCAAAAGTCAGAAGCGACATGATCTCAGTCCTGCTGCCCATGAATTTTGACTCGGGAAGATTGGTATACAGAACTTTACGTTCAAAGACAGGATTGATTTCCGGATCGCTTTCACCTACCACGACAGGTACGCAAGGCTTGATGATTCCAGCCTTTTCGAAGGCTATTTCAGGTAACGTATCACCGAGGATATTACAGTGATCAAGAGCTATATTCGTGATTACCGAGAGCACAGGTGTCACGATATTAGTGCTATCGAAACGGCCTCCTAGACCAGTTTCAATGACTGCAACCTCAACTCCCTCAGAAGCGAACCACTCAAATGCCATCATTGTCGAGATTTCAAAGAGCGACAGATCAAGATGGTCAAACGTATCACGCCAACGCTCACAGAAATCCCAGATAAAATCCTTGGATATATATTCCAGCGCATCACCCTGCACTATCCTCGCCCTCTCCCTGAAATCAAGGATATGCGGCGAAGTGAACAGACCTGTGCGCAGACCGCTTGCCGACAACACCGAAGTCAGCATACTCGACACAGAACCCTTTCCATTTGTTCCGGCCACATGAATAATCTTGAATCTTCTATGCGGATGGCCTGTCAACTGGTCAAAAACCAACATATTTTCTATGCCTGGCTTATATGCTGCAGTTCCCGCCTGCTGAAACGACGGGAATCGCCGAAATAGGTCCTGGAGCATACCCTGATACTGTTCCTCTGTATATCTTGCTTTCATAAATCGCCAAAAAACGCTTGTTGTAAGCACAAAAATACTTATTTTTACAAACTTTATCACTAAAATATTACTCAATAACTTATCACTTGCGAAATTTGAGTGGAAGTATGAAGGAAAACGAGTCAGCTTTATATTCACAGTACATCATCGACGGCATCCGCTGCCCTGCCACCCCGGCAGAGCTGCTTGAAGAATGCATGGACTATGACGGACCGCAGGACATGCCGGCAGCCTCCTTTGACGATATCATCGACGAAGCGACAGAGCCACCCCTGTCGGACCGTACATATAAAATGGACAACTGCGACGAATACATAAGCCGCATGCTCCCTCTTGCAAATGCAGACAGACCGTTCAGGATGCTTTATCCTGGTCATTTCACACGTCAGCAAATAGCCAAATCGCTGCTAAGCAGGCTATGGAGCGAAGGCCATTTCAGGCTCGGAGACCTGAGAATATGGGCTCAGTGGGAATGGAACACCCGCCCTATCGGAAACATGGCGGCGTTCTATGAAAGCATCCAAAACGCCGGAGAATACATTTACGGGCTTGGAACATACATCGAGGATTATGTCTTCATGGAAAGCGACCACGAAAGTAACGTCAAGTTCTTCGCGTGGCTTCCGGAAACCCCTATGACAGAAGATGACATTGACCCGGATGAGGAGCGCGAAGCTATCCTTTTCAAGTCATCCCCATACGAAAGCACACACCCCTGGATAACAGAGAACAGGAAGTGCCCTGCCGTAATGCAGAACGATCCTGACAGTTGGATCATATACATACCTTTCGACACCTGCAGACATAAACTCGGAGGTTCCCTTCTGACACAGGTCCACGACGACAACGGAGGCGCAGCTCCTGGCATCATGGACCCGGACTATTTCATTGACTGTTACGAGGTTGTGCGCGAACTCAACGAAGACGGAATCCTCATGGCCGGACGCGGAGTTTCAGACGGAGGACTTGCGGTTGCTGCAACAAAATTATGCGACAGAGGAGGCCTCAAGGCCGATCTTAGCGGCATACTTTCATCATATCAGGAAGACGACACAGTCAAGATTCTGTTCGGAGAAGTTCCCGGCGTTCTCATACAGATCAGCGACGAGAACTACGACTATGTTGACTCTCAGTTCCTGCTGCAGGACATAGCATACTACCCTATCGGCCACCCTACAGGCACGGATTCCGGTGTGTCGTTTACGCAGTCCGGAAAAACCGGCGTAGCCGATATTCTCGCATCCTTACTGGGACAGGCTTCCGAGGGAGAAGATTAATAGCGATTATTTAACGTATTTTCAGGAAAATTCATTAAATTCGCGCCGGATTTTTTCGGTTTTGGCCCATCACGGGCCGTCCCCAAAAGCAAACTTGAATATTATTCATTAATTACCAAATAGTTACAAAATTTATGGAAACTAACAAGAAAAGAGTCTATTGCTTCGGTGGCAAAACTGCCGAGGGTAATGGTACTATGCGTGAGCTTCTCGGTGGTAAGGGTGCTAACCTCGCTGAGATGTGTACACTCGAGATTCCTGTTCCTGCAGGTTTCACTATTACAACTGAGTGCTGTACTGAGTACTATGAGCTTGCTGGCGGTTACAGCGAGGCTCTCAAGGTAGAGGTTGCTGAGGCACTCAAGAAGACTGAGGCTACAATGGGTATGAAGTTCGGTGACAAGGAGAATCCACTCCTCGTATCTTGCCGTTCAGGTGCCCGCAGCTCTATGCCTGGTATGATGGATACAATCCTCAACATCGGTCTCTGCTCTGAGACTATCCCAGGCCT